>JAWXBZ010000018.1:0-25708 GCA_034440375.1 Candidatus Eiseniibacteriota bacterium | reverse complement strand
GAAGAGAAGGGGCCGGCGGGGGCAGGAACAAAGATGCAAATGCTACTCACCGTTGCCGGTCTGTCGGTCACCGACCCCAAGAAATAGAGAGCGGCTTCCATCCCACTGTGGCGGTCGGGAACTCCGGTCAGCGGAGTCGGTCAAGTTGCCGCTCAAGTTGGCGCTGCCGAAGAAACGGCCGATAGCAGGTCGGGAGCCGTCTCTGAAATCGAAACGTGGTCATGGACTGATTCAGATCAAGCCCCGGGAGGCACCGAATCCCCGGGGCCGGATCTCGAATCACTAAAAGAGCACCCGGAGGGGCCGGACGCGAAAGACACTCACCCTCGCCGGATGAGGCTCCTCGTTCGACCGAGGGGCGGATGCAGGACCAAATTCTAGGTCGCGAACCATGCCACCCCCGGGCGCATTCGGCAGGAGGAGCGGGCGCCCTGAGCCGAGTGCCGTTCCCCCCTTCGCTTCATAAGGTGGGGGAACGACGCGGCAAAATGCAGGAAAATCAGGTGACGTTTTGGTGGAAAAACAGGCGGCCAGGGGCCTAGCGACCGCTGTAGTCCGTGATTGGAATGGTGTAGTGCGGTTGTTCGAATGCTGCTGGAATGCCCACCGCGGCTCCTGGAGCCACGATGCCGGCCCCCATCCCGTAGGCGGTCCCGCGGAGCATTCCCACGCGGGAGATCAGCCGGCTTCGAACCTGAGCGGCCGGCAATCCCAGGCGGCTCGACATGAGGAGGGCGGCAGTTCCGCTCACGATCGGGGCGGCCATCGAGGTGCCGCTCCAGACGGCGTAATTGCCATTCCAGTAGGTGCTCAGCAGATTTTCCCCGGGCGCCGAGATGGCCACGGCGTTGGACCAGGCCGAGAAACTGGAGCGCTGCTCCCTGGCGTCGACCGACGCCACAGCCAAGACGCGGGGATCGGATGCCGGATAGTCGAGTGGCCCATAAGTGCCCGAATTGCCGGCCGCCGCTACCAGGAGGACGCCATGCGAAACCGCCAGGCCGATCGCGCGATCAACGGCCGCCGACGGTCCGGAAAAACTGAGGCTCATGTTGATGATGCTGGCTCCATTGTTCACGGCATACTCGATGGCGCTCGCCACGGAGTACGCATTGCCCAGGCCGTCGTTGTTGAGGACCCGGAGAGGCAGAATCCGGGCGCCGGGCGCCACCATGTGCAGGAGGCCGGCGACATGGGAGCCGTGGCCGAGCGCCTCATCCACCTGGCCGTCGGCGTCCTGGTCCAGGCCGTCCGGCGCTTCGGTCGGGTCGGCATCGCGGTCGACAAAATCCCAGCCCGTGCCGAGAAGCCGGCTCTTCAAATCCGGGTGGTCCATGTCAAAGCCTGTGTCCAGGATGGCCACGATGACGCCGAACCCGCGGGACGTGGCATGGGCCTCCGTGAGGTGGAGGCGGTCGCGCACGCTCTGGTCCCTGTAGGTCGTGGCGGACGGAAATCCCTCGTCAAACGACATGCTCGACTGGCGCAGTGTCGGTGAGCCCACCGGGACGTTGGCTTCCACATCGCTGATTCGCTGGTCGTTGGCCAGCTGGTTGATGAGGTCGCCCACCGGACGCTTGGGCCCTCGAACCGAGGTTCGCCAGGTCCGGCCGTCCGACAGAACTTCCACCGGGTCCAGGCCGTAATCCAGCCAGACGGCGGCGGCACTTGTTGCCTGTCGAAGGCTCACGACGACTTCCTGGTCGAGGTCGCCGATGATCTGCCATGTCCCGGCGGGAACGGTCGGTGTGGTGCCAACTGAAGGGGCCGAGGGGCGCGTCGATTCGCCGGAGCCACACCCGACCAGGAGGCCAAGGGAGAGACCGAGAACCAGACGGAATGTCGCGCGCCCGGATAGCCGCGTCAAAAACAGTTGGTACCGGCGAGGGAAGACGTCTTGGGACACGGCGTTGACTCCTCTAAGCGATTTGAGTCGCGTGGACACTCGATACCCCCCTGAGTCAACCGGCAGGCGGCGATGCTACCGCTCACCTTAGTTAGTGTAGGCGAACATTTTTCTGCCTGCCACCAATCTCAGGGGGTCCCCAGTAATTCAAAGCCCGCCCAGAAATAGGGGTGTCGATTCTCGAGGAGCAACGCTCTCTGGGCTTTTGCCAGGGCCGCCGCCGGCAGGACGCCGGGGCGGGCCCATTCCGCGGTGAAACGGGTCATCAGTCGCCGGGTGGCCCGGTCGTCCACATCCCACAGACTGGCCAGGACCCGGGCGGCCCCGGACTTGAGGAAAGCCCGCGACAGGCCCATCCACTCATCACCACCGAACACCATGGAAGTTCCGCTTTGACAAGCACTTAAAACCACCAACTCTGCCGTGAGCGACTCTCCGGCAATGTCGTTGGCATGCAGCCATCGGTCGGCCAGGCGAATCCCAGAAAGTCGTGGCCGCTCACCGTGGAAGAATCCGTGTGAGGCGAGGTGAAGGACGCGGCAAGCACCCGCCAGGCGCCGGACATTGGCCACCGTGGCGTCCTTTCCCTTGAGGATCTGCACCGGTTTCGGGGTGATCCGTTGGATCGCTCGAAGTTCGGCCGCGACTTCCGGAGTGCCTGGCCCCGACTGCCCGATCAGCAGTGTCCCCGATCCACGCCTGGAAAGGCGGGCCCGACACATCGCCAGAACCGCCCGACCCGGCGTCACCACCGTTTCACGCGATTCGACGAGGAATTGGCGACCGTCGTGGAAGGCGGCGATCGGGAGGCCCGCCATCGACGGTCCTGGAACCACGATCCATCGACTTTTGGTCGTGGCCATCGCGAGTGGGGCCACCAGCATCGAGTGCAAAAGCCTTAGATCCTCGACGGCATCGTCGAGGAGAAGCCGACCATGTCGCTCGAAGTGGCTGCCGCCAAGTCGGAATCGCTCCCATTGCCATCGCAGCCGTTCGGCCACGCCGGCCACGGCGCCCACCGATGCAAGATCAGTCGCCAGCGACAGACCATCGGCGGTTTCGACGAACGCGGACAAAACGCCGTCGTTCTCAAAGTAGGAGATCAGGGCTTCGTCCGCCGACAGGAGCGGGCGGTTCGCGCCGGCAGGGTCGATTCGTGAACTGAGGGCCCGTGCAACCGGATAGATCCGGTCCATCAGTGCTTCGGCCCGCGACTCAAGATGGCGACGCAGCTGGTCCGGGAGACGCGAGGCACCCGCCACCGGGCGCTGCCCGGCATGCAGGGCCTGTCCCGGCTGGTAGTGGGAGGCCAGTCGACGCAGGACGGCCTCGAGCTCCGCGGCGCGATCCCGAGCCCGGTTCGCCTCAGATGCCGTCCGTCGCGGCAGTCTTCCAACATCCGACAGCAGCGATCGGGCGCGGCCCCGCTCGATCCATGCATAGGCCTCGTCCAATCGTCCGGACTCGAGCTCGAGGCGGGCCAGCGTAAGGTAGGGATGGGAGCGATCCCGGAAGAAGGCGGCCTGAAACTCGTCGCCGCCGATCATCGAACGAAGGCGTTCGCCCGCCTCCACGGCGTTCCCCAGGTGGCGGCGTGCCGCGGGTCGCCTTCCGTCCACCCGGGCCAGCTCGCCCAGGGCTTCCTCGGCATCCCGATGCAGCCAGTCCGCGCCAAGTTTTCTGGCGGTTCTGGATGCGGACGCCAACGGCACCCGGGCAAGAGACCGTGCGCGCGGCGTTCTGGCCAGTTCGGCATTGATGACGCCCAGCAGAAACGTGGCCTCGGCCGCTGCCACCATTGGTGCCGGGGGGCGAAGCAACGGCTGCGCTCGCAGGACCAGCGAGCGGGCCTCCGCACGTCGACCGAGATGTCGTTCCGCCCGGGCCATGAAAAGGAGCAGCAGGCCCCGCCAGGTGCGGTTTCCCTCGCGCTCGAATAGTGTCGCCGCCCGGCGCCAGGCCGTGAGCGCCGGTGTGCGTCGGCCGAGCTGGAAATGAGCCATCCCGAGAAATGCACCGGAGCGAGCCTCTTCATAGCGCATCTCCAGCGCACGGAAGAGGCGTCCGGCCCGCTCGGCGCGAATGAGGGCCTCCTCCCAGAGATTCAATCGGAGGTAGGTCTCCGCGGAGTCCATGTCGCACAGCGCGGCCAGGCGTCGCTCGCCCAGCCGTTCCAGGCGGGGTCGCAGATTCTCGAAAGCCTCGAGAGCCTCGGTGAAGCGGTTTTCGACGAAGAGCAGATAGGCCAGACCATAGTCCGCCTCGGCCACCGCCAGATCAAGTCCGCGCTGGATGAACTCGGTGCGTGCGGCGTGGTAGGCCGCCCGGGCCTCGTCGAGGCGACCGAGCTGGATCAGGACGTTGCCGCTATTCAGGTCAACCAGCGCCAGATCGCCGGCATCGCCGACCCGGCGGAAGGCACGGCGCGCACGCTCGTACCAGACGAGGGCATCAGCCGGCCGGTCGAGCCGGTGGAAGATGTTTCCCGTGTTGGTATCGAGTCGGGCCAGGCGGAGACGGTCGCCGAGGCGCATCAGGATGATGCGCCCCGCCTCCGCGGCTTCCAGTGCCTCCTCGTGGCGGCCGCGGTAGAAAAGCGCCGACACTTGTCCGATCCGCGTCACGGCCGCCTCGTGCCAGTCACCGAGGGCCGTGAAGGTTCGGAGTGCCAGGCGATAGTCGGCCAGCGCCCCGGGAAAATCGTTGAGCGCGCGCCGGGCATGGCCCCGATAGCGGATGAGCCTGGCACGCAGCAGCCGCCCGTCGAAATCGCGGCCGGGCACGACTTCCGTCAGCGCCTGTCGGACCATACGAAGCGCCTCGGTTGGATTGGTCCGATTGGCGACAGCCACGCGGTCCAACAGGTTGCCGGCCGGCTCCTGCTTGTTGCCGGCCCCGATCATTCGCCGCGCCACGGTCAGACCTCGAAGGAAGGGGTGCGAGCGGGAGCGGGTCCGGTGAGCGTCAGATGGTAACGACCCGCGAGAACACGGGGGAAAACAAACTCGCCCCGGCGGTCCAGGCGGGTTCGCGCGTAGGCGGCGCGCCCCCGGGTCAGGTGGACGTCGCAATCCGTCCAGAGGTGACGGGTCTGACCGACGGGAAGAACCTGCCCGTGGATGTGCCGCGGGTCATCGGCGCCGGGGTAGCCGATCTCCATGTCCAGATCGAACCGGCCGGCGGCAAATAGAAGTCGCCGCCGACCGGCACGATGGGGGATGTCGACGCCCCGCAGCATGGGCGTCGGCTGGAGAGAAACAATCGAGGCCAAGGCCCCCCCGGCAAGATCGGCCCACGTATCGGCAACCAGCTTGAGCCACCCGGGTCGGGTCCGCGGCGCCACCAGTTCGGGAATCATCCGGGCCCAGGCGGCAAGATGCGGAGGAGGCGAATCCCGGGATTCGGCACGGAGGTCCTCGACCAGCCGAAGGAGGTCGGCGGCCTCCGAACGGCACCGGTGGCAATCCGCGAGATGTCTCTGGATGTCGCGGTGGCTGTCGTCGTTCAGCCGTTGCTCGACGTGATCGAGCAACGCCGCTTCCGTGACATGAGCCTTGCGAAAGTGGGGACCCCGCATTGTCACCTGATTTCTCCTCGGGCCGGCCAGGCCATCCACGTGCGGCCATGGACGTTGCGATTCACGCTGACATCTCTAATGTGGAATGCGCAGATCATTTCGTACTACCCCGCAGTTCTTTTTCCAGTATTTCCCGGAGTCGTGACAGGCACCGGGCCCGGGTCGGGCCAACCGTCCCCTCCGGGATATCGAAGCGCTTCGCCACCTCCCGGTAGGAGAGCGGATCTGCCTCAAGATATAGCAGGCGAAGGAGTTCCGCGCACCGGGGAGCCAGCCGATCGATCGCGGCCCTGATGGCCACGCGGGTAACGGCTTCCTCATGAAGGTCAGCGACAGACGGCGACTGGTCGGGAATGGTCGAAAGGTCCGGCTCTTCCGGGAGAGGGGCCTCGCGGCGACGCTTCCGTGCCAGATCGCGCGACTGACGGTGGGTGGTGGTCAACACCCACCGGGTCAGGCCGGCCGCCTGCTTCAGTCGCGGCAGCCCCCGAAACAGGGCCAGGCAGACAGCCTGAAAGACTTCCGCCGCGTCCTCCTCGCAAAGACCGAATCGCTTCGGGATCAGCCAGATGACCGTTTCGTACCGGGAGAGGAGGCGCCGCCAGGCGGCCGCATCGCCGGCCAGGCATGCCGCCACAAGCTCCTGTTCCTCCGCGGGAGTCGGAACTCGATAGGGAGCGGTTGACTTGCGAAACACTGGCGGCCGGGGCAATTTCAGTTAAACTCCCATCTCGTTCGAAGTACCGCGGCAATTCCGAACCGAAAGGACCGGACAATGGATGAAAAACTGGAGTCCAAGCTTCACGACGCCTCCGCGCGTGCCGATCGCCTGGGAGACGACCTGAAATCGAAGGGGAAGGAACTGCTCGACAAGGTCGACGCCTCCGCCCGTGAGTTCAAGGCCAAGCACATTGACGATATCGCGGACGACGTCGGCGATTTCGTCAAGAAGCATCCCGGCACCCTCATCCTGGCTTCCTTCGCCATTGGGGTGGCCGTGGGAGCTCTGGTTCGCGGCGGAAGGCGCGACGACTGAGACGACCGAGGCCGGCTTAGTTTATCGACCTGGCAGGAATCGGCGCAGGAGGCTGTTCACGATCGAACCGCCCCCTGCGCCGGCAAGTGACTTGAGGCCGACGCTTCCCACCTGCTTGAGCAGGCCCGGCATCGCCCCGGGGGCCCGG
This sequence comes from Candidatus Eiseniibacteriota bacterium, assembly GCA_034440375.1. Lineage (GTDB taxonomy): Bacteria > Eisenbacteria > RBG-16-71-46 > JABDJR01 > JAWXBZ01 > JAWXBZ01. Next base: position 19,041 of record JAWXBZ010000018.1, on the reverse strand, counting down.
AGGACCAGAAATCCGAGGGTCAGTCCCAGGGCCGCGGCCTGAATCGGATGTTTTCGAACGGCGCGCTTCCAGTCCAACGCATCCTCAATCACGCAGGTAATCGTTTCGACAGAGGCGTGCAACTCGGCCTGGGCAGTTTCCACCCGCGCCCGAAGTTCCGCGACCGATGGTTTCACCGTCATGGCGCGTCCGGCGGATTGAGTCCACCGCTCCGGAGGAACCACCAGGTCCCGATCCCTCCAATCAACACGTAGAGACCCGCCAGGCTGAAGGCCGCCGCGGTGAGGCCGATTGACCCGGCCAGCCAGGCCACCAACCCCACATTCAAGAGAGCAAACCCGAGCAACAGGAAAGTCGCGGGGATGATGATGTTCGGCAGGCGGCGCAGGCGCCGTTCCGCTTCTTCGCGAATTTCCGCCTGGATCAGTTCCACCCGGGCGGATGCCAGGTCGATGCCGCGGTCGACGGTGGATCGGAAAAGCCGCGGCAAGTCGGACAGGTTGGGACGCTCGTGTTCCTCGGATGGCGTGTTCATTCTGACATTGTGGACAATTTTGGTGGTCTCGCCAAGTCCGAGGGCGACATCAGTACCAAAATAACGTATGCTGCTGTCGCTCGCGGTCACTAAACGCGGCCCCATGGTGGGCCCCTGACCTCGCAGCCGGTCGCCGGATCCCTCCGGCCCCCGTTTCCGGCCCGCTGTCCCACGGCCTTAGCCTGGCCCGGATGCGCGCCTGGGTGGGCCCCACAAAATCCCGCCCATTCATTACTTGGAGAAAACATGGCTGACAACGAAAACTCACTCGCCGTATTCGTCGATTTCGAAAACCTCGCCCTCGGATTCGAGGGGCGCCGCGGCCCGCGGTTCGAAATCCAGAAAGTTCTCGAGCGGCTGGTGGAGAAAGGCAAGATCATCGTCAAGCGCGCCTACGCCGACTGGGGCCGCTTCCGCGATTATCGCGCCGGGCTGCACGAGGCGGCCATCGAACTGATCGAAATTCCCCGCCGCTCGATGACCGGCAAGAATTCCGCCGACATCCGCCTCGTGGTGGATGCCATGGATCTCTCGTACTCGAAATCCCACGTGGACACTTTTGTCATCATTTCCGGCGATTCGGACTTCTCGCCACTGGTCAGCAAGCTCAAGGAGAACGGCAAGCGGGTCATCGGCCTCGGCATGAGAGGCTCGACCTCCGACCTGCTCGTCGATAACTGCGACGAATTCATCTTCTACGAGGACCTGGATCGGCCCCCGCTGACCACGCCCTCGGTTGACCTGGGCGGCGTCACCCCCGAAAAGAAAAAGCTTTTCGCGCTGGTCATGGATGCCATGGTGGCGCTTCGGCGTGAAAACAAGGAAGTCATCTGGTCTTCGATGGTCAAGGACACGATCAAGAGGAAGCGGCCGCAGTTCAACGAAACCTACTACGGGTTTCGTTCCTTCTCGAACGTGCTCGAGGATGCGCAGCGATTGGGTCTCCTGTCACTGACCACGGATCCGCGCAGCGGCACGTACGTGGTCAGTGAGGCCGGCCGCGAGGTCACGGTACCTTCCGCGGGCCCCGGCAATGGCGCCACGCCGGCCCCACGCAGCGATTTCCGGCCCCGCGAGGAGATTGGTGGACGGGAGGATCGCTTTGGTCGCCGTCGTGGCCGCCGTGGTGGTCGTGACGAACGTCGTTGGGATGACCGCCGCGATGGCGCCGCCCCGGGCAGTGGGCCGGGGGTTCCAATCGGCTCCTCGGTGGAATCAACCGGTGTCGTCCCGGATGGCGGCTCACCGGAGACCCCCGGGTCGGCTACGGGTGACTATACGGATTCGGCTCCGATGGCCGTCTACAACCCGCCGGCCGAATCGATTCCTGCCGAGGCCGCGACGCCGGCCTACGCCGCTGACGATCGGGACGAGTACGGTTTCCAGCGCTACGCGGCGGCCGGCGTCGAGGAACTGCCGGAGGCCCGAGACATGGAGGCCGATGGTGGAAGCCCGCCGGCCCCGCATGGGGACGACGACCGAACGCAGGAGGAACGCGACATGGACGCCCGGGCCGAAGCACTGGCCCAGAGTCGCCCCACCACCGATTCGCCCAGCAAGACGACGCGGACCCGGGTGGCCACGACCCGGACCCCCGGAACGCGCGGCGGACGCCGCACGAGCACTGCCGATCCGGCCACGGGGAGTGGTGCGGCTCCGGCGACCCGACGCGGCCGGCCGGCCGCATCGGCACCGGCAGCCCGCGGCAGCGCGGCCACTCCGGCACCGGCAGCCCGCGGTCGACGCGGCCCGGGGTCCGGCGGGACCCGGGTCCGGACGCCACGCAAGAGCAGCTAACCGCCCGCTCCCTCTGCATTGATCTTGATTGGTGAACTCGCCGCGCTGGCGACGGCTGCCTGCTGGTCCGTAGGCTCGCTGCTGTTCGCCTACGTTACGGAACAGGTCGGGGCTTTCGCGCTGAATCAGTTCCGCATCACGCTGGCGGCGCTGATCCTGACCGTCCTGCTGCTGGTCACCGGCCTGGCGCGCACCGTGCCGGCGCTGGGCGATCCGGCAATGGGATGGCTGGTGCTGTCCGGTTTGGTTGGCCTTGTCATCGGTGACTCCGGCTACTTCGGATCACTGGCACGACTGGGGCCGAGGGTGACTACCCTCCTGTCGGCGTTGACTCCACCCATCACAGCGGTGCTGGCGTGGCTGTTCCTGGACGAAAAACTTGGGCGGTTTGGCATGGCCGGGATGGCCCTGACGATGGCCGGCGTCGTCTGGGTGATACTCGATCGGCCGGCAACAGCAATGCCGGCCGGCCATCGCCTGCAGGGTATTCTGCTCGGAATCCTGTCCGCGATTTGCCAGGCCGTTGGTCTGATTCTGGCGCGTCGCGGCATGGGCGAAGACCTGGATCCCCTGGTGGCCGTTGCCATACGCATGGTGGCCGCCGCCCTGGTGATCTGGGCCGTCGCAGTGGTCCTCCGGCGACTCGCCGCGCCGGCCCGAATTCTTCGCGATCCGGGTGTTCGGCTGGCGGCGCTCGGGGCCACGCTCCTGGGTCCGTTACTCGGGGTCTGGCTGTCCCTGGTTGCCGTGCGTCATGCGGGCACGGCCGTAGCTGCCACGCTGATGTCGACGGTGCCGATCCTCATCCTGCCGCTTGTCGTGCTGGTTCGAAAGGAACCTGTCGGCGGCCGGGCCGTATTGGGCGCTGTCCTGGCAGTGGCCGGTGTGGCACTGTTGTTCGTGCGACGAGGGTGAGGGGCGAGCAGGACTAACCCGATATCGGGGGGCGTTGGGGTGTTCCCGAACCCGGTCGTCTTCCTGTTAGACTCCTTAGCCAACAAACAACTCGCGCACGGCCACCCGGCGTTCCATGCCGGCAGTGGGCCATTCATGGCATGACCAATCATCAGGAGGATGTCCGAATGCGTCATCTTGCAGCCCCGATCAAGTTTCTGACCTGCGCAGTTCTCCTTGCTGTTTCCGATCCCGCGTCGGCCCGTTCTGTCCTCGGGCTCGGCTTTCACGGCGGCTACGGCGAGTCCGGGGATGCCGAATCCGGCAGCGGGCGCGCCGGAATTCACGGTGAGTTCCGCCCGATCGACAACCTGGGCTTCATCGGTGGCGTCGACTTCATTTTCGAGGAAGACCTGATCCTGATCGATGCGGACGGGGAGCAACTCGGCTTCTACAAGGCGAAGAATACGCCGGTGACGGCCATGGCCCGGCTTTACCTGCCATTGCCGAAGTTTCGCCCCTTTGCTTCGGCCGGCGTCTCCTGGAATTTCATCACCTACGATAATGGTGACAACATCGAGATCACCGAAGATTCCGAGACGGCTTTCGGCTGGCTCCTCGGCGGTGGTGCCCAGTACGAGGCTTCGGACAAGGTCGGGCTATTCGGTGAAATGCGCTGGGAATTCATCGACGCCGATCGCAATCTTGACCAGGGCACGCAGGACCAGCTGAAGGAATTCGATTACGACCGCTGGAATGCGCTCGCCGGTGTCACGTTTTACTTCTAGACCCGCTACTTCCCCTACACGGAGGCGCACGATCCCATGAAAAAGGGCCTGGTAGTTCTGCTGGTGCTCGTTGGTTTGTTCGTTCTTGTCGGTGGCTGGCTCTCGGGGCAGTACAACGGCCTCGTGTCCAGTCAGGAAGGGGTGAACCAGGCCTGGGCGCAGGTGGAAAATGTTTATCAGCGCCGGGCCGATCTCATCCCCAACCTGGTCGAAACGGTGAAGGGGGCGGCGGCTTTTGAGCAGGAGACATTCATCGCCGTTGCCGAGGCGCGCGCTCGCGTCGGATCGATCCAGCTGACGCCGGAAATGCTCAAGGATCCCGAGGCGCTCAAGAATTTCGAGGCGGCCCAGGGGCAGATGACCTCGGCGCTCTCCCGACTGCTGGCCGTGGCGGAAAACTATCCGCAGCTCAAGGCCAACCAGAACTTCCTCGATCTTCAAAGCCAGCTCGAGGGAACCGAAAACCGGATCACCGTGGAGCGACGCACTTTCAACCAGGTGGCGCAGACCTACAACACGAAGATCCGCATCTTCCCGACCTCGCTCCTGGCCGGCATGTTCGGATTTGCGCCGCGGCCCTACTTTGCCTCCGCACCGGGTTCGGACAAGGCGCCCGCGGTCAAGTTTTGACAACCCGCCGATCATGATGATTCCCAAGCGCCCCGTTCCACCGATTCGCCAGTTTCGCCTTCGGCCGTACTTCTGGCCGAGCGCAATTCTCCTCGCACTCGTCCTCGGTGCGGCCCCGGCGGTGGCGGAATTCGTCCTGCCGCCGGCTCCGGAGAAGCGGGTTATCGACAAGGTCGGCGTCATCGACCCGGCCACGCTCTCCTACCTTGAGGAGCAGCTGACCCGATTCGAGCGAGCCACCGGCCACCAGATGATCATGGCCATCTACAAGAGCATCGAGGGCGATGATCTGAGTGACGTGTCGAACCGTCTCTTTGAGAAGTGGCGGCTGGGCAATCGAACGAAGAATGACGGCATTCTTCTCCTGCTTTTCTTCGACGAGCGGATCGCCCGGATTGAGGTGGGCTACGGTCTGGAGGGGGTCCTGACCGATGCGCGTTCTTCGCGCATTCTGCGTGACCATCTCCGGCCGCAATTTCAGACCGGCCGCTACGGCGAGGGATTGGGTGCGGTGTTCGCCGAGGTGGAAAAGCTGGTCACTGATCCAAATGCCGCGCGGGCGGAGCCCGTGCGGCAGGCGGAGGAAGGGCGGGGACCGAACCTGTTCATCGCCCTGATCGCCGCGGTAATTCTCTTGAGCGTATTCAACATGCTCGGCGCTCGCGCCCGTCACGGCGGCTCCGAGCTGACCGGCAATGGCCGCCGTCGCTATCGTGACCCATGGGGTGGCGGCGGTTTCGGCGGGTTCGGGGGTGGATTCAGCGGCGGCGGCGGATTTTCCGGCGGTGGCGGCGACTCCGGCGGCGGCGGTGCGAGCGGGAGCTGGTGAGATGACACGCGATCGAGGTACCAATCCAAAGACATTCCTGACCGCCACCGAGTCCGAGCTGGTGGTCCAGGCCATTGCGCAGTCGGAGAAAGACACGACCGGCGAGATCCGCGTCCGCATCGACCGCAAGTGCGGTCGTCCGGCGCTTGAGGCCGCCCGGCTCTTGTTTCATCTCCTCAAGATGGACGCCACTGCCGAGCGGAACGGAGTCCTGATTTATCTGTCGCTTACCGATCACGAGTTCGCGGTGTTCGGCGATGAGGGAATTGACGCCATGATGGGTTGCGACGGCTGGAACGCCATCCGCGATCGACTGGCCGCCCGCTTCCGGAAGGATGAGTTCGCTGCCGGCCTGGCCGAAGCCGTGACAGACATCGGAAAGGTGCTCTCGAAACAGTTTCCCGGCCACAAGAAAGATCGGAACGAGCTATCCGACGATCTGTCGCTCGGAGACTAGTTCAGGTGAAGGGCCGGTTTTACCCGGCCGCGATGACAGGTCGTGCAGTTGACCATCGCCCGCTCACTTTTCAGCCCCTCGATGTTGGCCAGGAGCCGAGTGTTGATCGTGTCCACCATGGCCGCCATCCGCCGGGTTACCAGTTTCGGGGTCTTCGCATCGCTGGCCCATTCGCCGACAACGTGACAGTGGAGGCCAGCACGTCAGCGGCCATGGCGGCCCGGGCCCGGCCGAGACTGTCGGTGGGCGCCGGCATCGGCGAGGTCGGTCGCGATTGCGCCCGGGTGGGTGCTTTTCCCGGGAGAACCAAGAGCACAACCGGCATGATCACGATGGCCGCGAAGGCCACCCGGACGAGCGCGGTGACCCGGGTCATCGGAATCCTCCAGTTGATCGGCATGGAAAGCGAACTCGAATCACGGGAAGCTCGTCCTCTCGCTGGAACCAAATCATAGGCCATCCCGCCGGAGGGAGTCGATGTCCGAAAGCCCGAAACCAGAACAGGGTGCCATCACCTGGATTGATCTGACGGTCAATGACGCCGGGGATATCCGGCGGTTCTACACGGACGTCGTCGGATGGGTGGGTGAGCCGGTGGCCATGGGTGAGTATGACGACTTCAACATGTCATCACCCCGAAGCGGGCACCCCATGGCCGGCATCTGTCATGCGCGTGGTGCCAACGCCGGACTGCCGGCACAGTGGCTCATCTACATCAACGTGGCCAACCTCGATCACTCCATCGCCCGCTGCCAGGAGTTGGGCGGCACGATACTCCGCCCGGCCAGGGAAATGGGCGGCATGGGGCGCTATTGCGTCATCCAGGATCCGGCCGGGGCCGTGGCGGCGCTCTTCGAGCCGGCTGGCGGCGTGGTCTAAACCGGCGGCGCGATCCGATCGACCGGGTTGTTGTCCGGGTCGGGGTGGATGGCCATGGTCAGTCGATCCTCCGGTACTGGCCTTCCATGAACGGGAACCACTGGCTGCCATCCGGACTGACCTCCATCTTGAAGCCGTACTCTCCCGCGTTCGACAGATCGAAGGTGGCCCGACTATGGCCGTATGGTGTCTTCGCATTCAGCGTCAGGACATCCCCCTGCCAGTCACCCGCGTACTCGTTGGCCACCCCGCTGAACGAATCCCACCAGGTCATGACAGGCACGCCACGCCCCGGATCGAAACTGAAGACGCCGTGCCCCTTGAAGTTGACCGCGCCGCTCCGTTCCTGCTCGTACTCCTGCAGGACGATCCAGCCGTCCAGTGCCAGCCGGTTGTCAACGCGCCCTTCAGCCTCTCCGCCGGCCGGATCGAACGGCGACGGATGCAATTTCTCGATGCCGCGCCACCTGCCGGCGAGCTTGGCCAGCTTCTGGTGCGCTTCGGTTGGTTTCGGCATGGACATGGTGGCCTGCTGTCGGTTGGACGGGCTACGCCCCGAACTGCCTCAAGTGATGATCGAGATGTTTCCAGGAGAGCTTGCCCCATTCGTCGACGCTCAGGTTACCGAAGATGGGATTTGGTTCCAGCCGCTAGATCATCTGGTGGGCATTCATGATGCCCCACCGCCGCGAGTGCGTAGGCGTGATGCCGGCCAGCCGCTCGCGAATGGCATCCCGGTCTTTGGAGTTTCGGAGTGTGGGCATGCGTTTCCCTTCCCCGGCGCCCGGCCGGATTTGCGAACTATATATAATGAGAAGGCTTGATTACTATTCAAATATTTAGTAATATATTGATTGTCCCATTCGCGGTCCCCGCCCGCGCTCCAATTACATCCTGATGAGGCAGCGCCTCCGACCCGCCGGCTCCGGGGCGCACGGGAGTCAACGGTCATGCGTGTCGAACGGATCGACGAGTCGGTGAAAGTCCGCGCCGATTTTCAGGGGGGGGGCATCACGCCGCTCCTGTTTCGGCGGGGGTCCCAGGATTATCGCGTGTCGACGGTCAATGCCCGCTGGGAGGATCGCGAGGGGATGCAGAAGCTTCTCTACTTTTCGGTCACGGCCACCAACGGCGATCTCTTTCAACTCAAATTTCACGCGGGCGACATGCTCTGGACGCTCGAGACGGTGACGCTCGATGGATGAGGGACGGGTGGACGACGAGGCGCCGCCGGGCGGGAGGATCATCCTTCATCTCGACATCGACGCCTTCTTCGCGGCCATCGAGCAGCAGCGGAACCCGAAGCTTCGGGGAAAGCCGGTCATCGTGGGAAACGGGGTCATTGCGTCCTGTTCGTATGAGGCACGACGGTTCGGCTGCTACGCGGGGCAGCGGCTGTCCGAGGCGCGGCGGGCCTGTCCCGGCGTCGTCATTCTCGACGGGTGCGAAAAGACCTATCGGGCCTTCGCGGCACGGATCTTCGAACTGGCACGGGAGTTCTCGCCGGCGGTGGAGGCCTACCTCGACGAGGCTTACTGCGATCTGACCGGCACGGCACGGCTGCACGGCGGCGATTTCCTCCTGGCCGGGCGGCGGTTGAAACGCCTGGTGCGCGAACGGACCGGCCTCGATGTCACCGTCGGCATCGGATCGAGTCGCATGGTGGCCAAGATGGCTTCCAAGTCGGTCAAGCCGGACGGGCTCTTTCAGGTGGCGGCGGGCATGGAAGATCCGTTCATCCGGGCGCTGCCGATCGACAAGTTGCCGGGCGTCGGGCGCGCCACCTCGGAGGTGCTCCGGCGGCTGAACATCCGGACGATCGAGGGGCTGCGGGTCCTGTCGATCGATCATCTCACCACGCTGTTCGGCGAGCCGGGGCGGTTCCTGTACGAACGTTGTCGCGGGCGCGACACGCAGCCGGTGATCGTGCGCGAGGTGCCGCAGTCGATCAGCCGCGAGACGTCGTTTCACGAGGCCACCATCGACCCGGCCGAAATCAGCGGGATGCTCTACTACCTGACGGAACGGGGCGTGAAGACGGCGCGTCAACTCGGCTTGAAAGCCCGGACCGTTCAGGTGAAGATCCGCTACACCGATTCCGGCAGCCCGGCCATGAGCCGCCGGCTCTGTGCCGCATCCGATCGCGATGAGGAGATATTCGAACTGGCGCGGGATCTCCTGGGCCGCCTCCACACGCGGCGCGAAAGCCTGCACGGCATCGGCATGGCGCTCTCGCACTTTCTCATCGACGGCGCCGGCCAGATGGACCTGTTCGACCCGGAACGCGGCCAGCGGCTCGACCGTCTGTACGCCAGCCTGGACCGTGTCCGCGACCGCTTCGGTCACTCGGCCGTCGTGGCCGGCAAGTCGATCAGCCTGATGGGGCGGCTGGAACAGGACGGTTACGGGTTCGTCCTGAGGACGCCGTCGTTGACGAAGTAGGAAGCAGGGGGGGGTATGTCACGCCATCCCCGGATGTATACTCAATGTGTATCCATCCGAACGGGAGGAGCTGATGATGGAAACCAAAATTCGCAGATGGGGAAACAGCCTGGGGTTGCGCATCCCGAGTTCGTTCGCGCGGGAGGCGGGGGTGGGTGAGGGCTCTACGGTGGACATCACTGTGGACGGAGAGATCCTGACGATTCGCCCGGCAAAACATCGCCGATATCGCCTGGACGATCTCCTGAAAAAGGTGACGACGAAGAACCGGCACGAAGAAATCGATACGAGTGATCCGATCGGCCGGGAGATCTGGTGATGGCGGCGAACTACGTCCCGGAACGTGGTGATCTGGTCTGGCTTCAGTTCGATCCGAAGGCGGGAAGCGAGCAGGCCGGGCGACGTCCGGCGCTGGTGATTTCGCCAAAAAGCTACAACAGGAAGGTTGGCCTGGCACTGGTTTGTCCGGTCACGTCGCAGGTCAAGAAGTATCCATTCGAAGTGCCGCTGCCGGACGAAGCCGGAATTGGAGGCGTTGTCCTGTGCGATCAGATCAAGAGCCTGGACTGGAGGGCCCGGAGGGCGACACGAATTTCCCGGGCGACGCCAAACGTTGTGCAGGAAGCGACGGCACGGTTGCTGGCGCTCATCGATCCGGATTGACAAGCCGATTTCACCGGCCATCGCAATGCGCGAACAGGACTGTGGAATCAAGACAACAGAGGCACCGATGAACTGGAAAGACGACATGATGGCCGAGTTCGATCAGGAGATGGGGCATACGCGGAAGGAACTGGAGCGCTTGCCGGAGGGAAAGGAAGAGTGGCAGCCACATCCGAAGTCGATGACCGTGGGAAGGCTGGCGAACCACCTGGCCAACTTGCCTTCGTGGGGCGTGATGACGGTCAAGGAGTCGTCCTTTGACGTCGCACCGATTGGTGGATCGGCCTACGTGGAAGACGTGGCACCGGACCGGACGGCGTTGCTCGCCACGTTCGATCGAAATGTAGCCGAGGCGCGGAGCGCCCTCTCGGACCTGACCGAGGCGGACATGGACGCGCCCTGGTCGCTGATGGCCGGCGGCCAGACCATGTTCACGATGCCGCGGCGGGCGGTGTTGCGGAGCATGATCTTCAATCACAACGTGCATCATCGGGCGCAGCTTGGCGTGTATCTCCGGATGAACGGGGTGCCGCTCCCGTCGATTTACGGGCCGTCGGCGGACGAACAGTAGGTACGGGGCCAACCCGGAAGCCGTCGCGACCGCGGTGTGGCGGCTTCCGGGTCCCATGTTAATCTTGAAGCCTCATGCGCCATCCGCTTCCCGCCGCCGCATCCTTGATCCTCGTGTTGACGATGGTCGCCAGCTCCCCGGCGCCGGCCGTTCCGGTGGCCGCCCCCGGCTATTATGTCGTCCCGTGGGCCACCGGCATTCAGCATCCCACCTCGATCCAGTGGGGGCCGGACGGCTGGCTCTGGGTGACGCGGTTCGAGGGGCAGGTCCTGGCCATGAGGGATCTGGACGGGGTGGGAGGCGCCGATACGACAGTGGTTTTCAGCAGCGGGCTCATCTGGCCGTTGGGTCTGACCCACCACCAGGGGTCGGTTTTCGTCACCAGCGTCGGCACGGTGACAAGATACACCGACTGGAACGGTGATCGCGTGGCCGACACGCTGGTCGTGCTGACCGACGACATCCCGTGGGGAAAGCACTGGACGACCGACATCGTGGTCGGGCCGGACAACCTGTTGTACGTCGGTGTCGGCTCCGATTCGAACCGGGGCCTCAACACGCACCCGTGGGCCTCGAGCGTTCTGCGGTTTCATCCGACCACCGGTTTCGTGGATGTCTTCGCCACCGGCTTCCGGAACCCGTACGGCCTGGCGTTCCACGCCGAAGGCAGCCTGTTCGGCACCGATAATGGCGCCGCGCCGGATTCGGCCTGGAACTGTGACGAAGCGGTGGATGAGCTCAACTGGATCCGTCCGGCCGGCAATTTTGGCTTTCCATGGTGCCATGGCGATGGCGACTGCGCCGATGTGTCCGCGCAATGTACCCCCGCCCCGTGCGGCGCCGGTGACTGCCAGCAGCTGGGGGGATGTGACCTGTCGATGACGTCGCCGCTGCTCCGGCTCGATCCGCACGGTTCGTCCGACGGTCTCTGCTTCGGGTCCGGCTTCACCGGATTCGACGGCAACGATCTTTTCATCGCCCAGTTCGGTCAACAGGAATCGGTGGAGGAATGCTTCACCAACTTCGGCCACAAGATCGTCCGGACGCGGCTGTCGAAAACCGGCGTCACCTGGAACGCCGGACCGGTCACCGATTTCGTGACCGGCATTGCCAGGCCACTCGACGTCACCGTGGGGCCCGACGGCTCCCTCTATATATGCGATTTCGCCACGTCCACGATCTGGCGCGTATTCCGAACCGGCGGCGTGGATGTGCCCGACTCTGAACGCCCACCCGCCGCGGCCTCGATGGCCTTTGCCCTGTCACCGAACCCTGCGTCCGGTTTCGTGCGTCTCGTTTGGACGCGGGCGCCGGAGGGACCGGTCTCGGTGACGATCCTCGACGTCGGCGGACGGGTCGTGACAACGCTCGGCACGTTCGGTCCTGAGGAATCAATCCGATGGGATCGGCTTGATGCGGGCGGCCGGCGGGCGGCGCCGGGCCTCTATTTCGTCAGGGCACGCGCCGGCGGGGTCACGGCCAGCGCCCGGGTCATCCTGGTCGACTGACCCGTCCGGCGCGCCGCAGAACGCGTCGAACCGCAATGAGGACGGCGGCCGGTTGTTCTTCGTGAATATAGTGTCCGGAACCCGGGACCGCCACCGACAGGAAGTCGGGCAACGACTTTCGAAGCGTGGCCAGTTCCATCGGCGGGACACCATGCTCGTGCGGGGCTCCGCCGAGAATCAGGTCGACCGGCACCTTGATTCGGCCCAGGTTCGGACCGAGAGACTCGGGCTCGGTCGAGTTCGACATCGCGCGGAACGAGGCGGCCGCCGAGCCGAAGTCCGCCACCAGCGGGTCACTGTAGGCGCGAATGACTTCCTCCGTGATCCACGAGCGGTCACCCGAGGCCTTCTCGAACAGGGAACGCACCTTGCCTCGAATGGCCCCCTCTCCGGCCACCAGCTTGAGCAGCGGGGCAAATTTCATGATCGACCCGAGCGTGGGCGAGGCCGCCGTCTCCGAGGGCCCGCCCTCGATCGAAACGATTCCCCGGACCATCCCCGGATGCAAGAGTGCCAGGCGGAGGGCCATCGACGAGCCGATGCCATGTGAGATCACGACGGCCGGTGACAGCTCGAGTCGCTCGATGACCACGGCCAGCCGGGCGGCCTGGGCGGTCAGCGTGTAGTCGGCCAGCTTTGGTCGGTTGGAACAACCGATGCCCAGGGGTTCGATCACGATTGCCTGGAATCCGGCGTCGACCAGGAGTGGCGTCACATGTCGGTAGCCGTACGCCAGGCCGAAAAGGCCGGGAAGCAGGATGATCGGATCACCCCGGCCCGCCACGGTCACCTGGAGCGTTTCGCCCGGGGCCACGGCGACGCGGAGCGTGGGGGGTGCCAGGAGGAGTGGCTCCGTTCCCGGAGGGATCAACTTCGGTCCCGGCGCGCGCAAGGTCGGCAAAGGCGGTGCGGTCAAAACTGGTCCCTCGCCGGCGCTGGCCCTGGCGACACCGGTCCACATCGCCAGGATCAGGATGATGCCGGCAATCAACCCCTGTCCGCGGGTACGATTTGTCATCGTCAGGAAAACAGAATCTGCGAGAGGTCACGCCGGAAGCTTCCGGTGAGGGGATGCTCACCCCCCAGCACCTGGAAGATGTCGAGCATCCCCCGGCGTCCGGCGTCATCACGAAAGGCGCGGTTGGCCCGGACGATGGCCAGGTAGTGGGTCAGCGATTCCTCGTGTCGACCGGCCGCGGCCAGTGCGCGGGCCAGTTGATAGCGCGCCTCCAGATCATCCGGCGTCGAGGCCAGGTGCCTCTCCAGTGCCTCGATGTCAGCCGTGACCTCCCCCGCAGCACCACGGATTCGAACCTCGGCGGCGAGGCGATCGGCGATTCGGCGCTCCTCGCCCGGTGGGATCTGGTCAATCAGGGCCAGCGCGTCGGCGTCCCGTTTCTGGTCCAGCCGGAGGCGGGCCAGGCCAAGCAAGACCGCCGGGTCATCACGGTCGATCGCGAGGAGCTCATTCAGAAGCGTTTCGGCTTCATCGAATCGGCCTCCCGCGCGGAGCTTGTCGGCGCGTGCGGTGCCGGTTTCCGGTGCCGCGGGCGGTGGCGCCTCTGCGGCCGCCGCCGCGGCCGGTGGTGCCAGCCGGGTCAGCCACTCCCGAATTTGCGCCTCGGGCAGGGCGCCCACAAATTCGTCAACCACCTGCCCCTCGTGAAAGGCCAGCACCAGCGGAATGCTGCTGATGCGCAGCGCCTGTGAAATGTTAGGTGCCTCGTCGGTATTGATCTTGGCCAGGAAGAAACCCCCATTCCATTCCGCGGCCAGTTTCTCGAGGACGGGGCCGAGCTGTTTGCACGGGCCGCACCAGGGGGCCCAGAAATCAGCGACCACGGGCAACGTTTTTGATTTTTCGATGACCTTCGACTCGAAATCAGCTTCCGTGACGTCGAGGATGAAGGAGTTGGGCGTGGTCATGTCGTTACCGCCGTCTCGTGCGGTCGACGGGCCAGCAGCCGGTCGATCCAGAGTCTGGTCAGGGTTTCCGCGGCTGAATTCTGCCGCAGGCGTTCGGCGAGATGGTCAAAGTCGACCCGATCCAGCGGCTGGTCCTGCTGGAAACAGGAGAACACGTATGACTCCCGCCCGGTTTCAGGATCGATGTGGCGCTGGAGACATTGGGCACAGATCTCCTTCATCATGCATTGCATCGGCGAATTGATCGAGCCAAGGGCCAGGCAGCCGGCGCCCAGGTGTTGCCCCAGGCCGTTCTGCCGCGCCGCCTCGACCGCGGCCATCATCCGGTTGGGGCCGATGGTCAGGAGGCGCGTCACCGCTGACAGCGGGATGTCAACCGGGCCGAGTTCGCCCGAGGCCCAGGCCGACATCGCCCGGACCGTGGTCCCGGCCACGCTCCGATCGTCCGGGCGGGCCGGCTCGATGAGCGGACCCTCCTCGGTCGACCAGATGACCCGGTCCACGGCCATCTCGATTGATTCACGACAGAACAGGTCGCCGGCATGACGGTACCCGGCGAAGGCCAGCACGCGATTTCCGCGGGCCCGCATGGCCCGGGCCAGCGATGGAATCACTGCATTGCCGAACCCCCCGCCGACCAGGAGGACGGTTTCATTTTCCGGGATTTCGGTTGGATTTCCGGTCGGCCCCATGAGTGCGATCGGTTCGCCCGGGCGGAGCCTCGCGGCCAGGCGCGCCGACCCGCCGGTTTCCAGAACGATGATGCCGATCAGCCCCTGTTCCGGATCGGCCCAGGCGCCGGTGACCGGCAGACCTTCCATGGCCATGGGCGTGCCGTCCACGAGCTCCGCGCGCGTCTCATAGTTCTGCAGGCGGAAGAGCTGGCCCGGGCGGAAGCGTCGGGCGGCCATCGGCGCGCGAACCACGAGTTCAACAACCTCCGGCGTGTGTCGCGTCACCCGATCCACGCGGGCTATCAGCAGATCGTCGAGCCGGCTGTTCCATTCGACGAAGGCCTTCTCCCGAGTCGACTGGTCGGCCGGATCAAGTACGGCGATCTCGTCGGCAAAGAGGGCCGTCACCTCTTCGAAGCCGTCGCGGGCCGAAGCCATTGCCCTGACGACATTGCCGGCGTAGATCGGATGGTTGTCGCCGTAAAACGTGATGAAGTGTCCGTCCTTCTGGTAGGAAGTGAAGAATCCGATCGCCCCCTCGGGCACCGGCTCGAGATCCAGGCCCCCTGTACCGCGACGGTGCCCGCGGAAAAACTC
The DNA here is from genome assembly GCA_034440375.1 of Candidatus Eiseniibacteriota bacterium. GTDB lineage: Bacteria > Eisenbacteria > RBG-16-71-46 > JABDJR01 > JAWXBZ01 > JAWXBZ01. Next base: position 3,851 of record JAWXBZ010000018.1, on the reverse strand, counting down.
CCCCCGGCCGTCCATCGCAAACGTGCCCGGGTGCTCGCGCTCGTAGGAAACGTTGGGGTGGGTCCCGGCGGCCACCATCACCGATCGGGCCGGCAATTCCAGGAATTCACTGGTGCCTTTCCAGCGCCCGTCGATCGAGGCCTGGCGTTCGAAGCGGATGCCGGCCACCGATCCGTCGGGTGCCGGGAGGAATTCCACCGGCGAGAGACAGTCGGCGAATCCAATCCCTTCCTTCAAGGCGTTCTCGACCTCCTCGTGATTCAGCCGATAGGCAGGCGAGTCCTGCAGCCGCTTGCGGTAGACGATCGATACCCCGCCCCACCCGGCGACCAGTTTCTCGAGGTCCGGCCGGCGCCCCTCGGCCCGGGCCGCCACGCGCTCGGCACGCAGCTGACGGCCGTGATCGAGCCAGCGATCGAGGTCCGCGCGATCGACCGGGTCGAATGCGGCATGCACGGCCACGTCTCCCAGTTCGGCAACCAGTGTTTCATGGCGGTTGAGTGCCCGTTCAATCTGCACGAGGTAGTAAGCCGAGGTCTCGGTGGCCGCGTCGATGGCGGTGAGGCCACCACCGATGACCAGCGCCGGCAGATTCACCTGGAGATTGCCAAGGCTGGTCGGCTTGTAGGCACCACCTCCCTGCAGTGCCATCAGGAAGTCGGACGCGGCCCGGATGCCCCGCCGGTGGCTCCCCGGCGCGTCGAGCATCGTAGGGCGCCCGGCGCCCGTGGCGATGGCGATGTGGTCGCATCCAATCTCCCAGGCATCATCGATTTCCAGTGTGCCACCGAATCGGACGCTGTCGTAAAGCAGGAACCGATCGCGCCTCATGAGGGCGTGGTAGTTCACATCGAGAAAGTGCTTGTCCCATCGGACCGTGATGCCGTACTCCGAAACGCCCCCGAAACCGAGGACCGTCCGGCCGATCAACGGTGTGATGTGCTCCCGCATGTCACGAATCGGACGGGGATTTCCCAGGTCGTCGCCATGGAAGCGGAGCGCCAGCGGCTCGATCTTGAGCCCGTCGATCCCGACGACGGCGAACCCTTCGTTCAGAAGGTAGTGCGCCAGCGTGTAGCCGGCCGGGCCCATGCCGACGACGAGCACGTTTCGACCGTTGTAGGGGAGCGCGACCGGCCGGCGGAGGTTCAGCGGGTTCCAGCGCATCAGGAGCGAATAGATCTCAAAGCCCCAGGGCAGCCCCAGCACGCCGGTCAGGATGTTGGTTTCGGCCATCGGGATGTCGACCGGCGTCTGCTTCTGGTAGATGCACCCCTTCATGCAGTCGTTGCAGATGCGATGGCCGGTGCCGGCGCAGAGCGGATTGTCGACCATGATCATGGCCAGCGCCGATACGGAGTGGCCCCCCCGCTTCAGGGCGTGGGCCTCGGAGATTTTTTCCCCGAGCGGACAGCCGGTGATCGGGATGCCGAGGGGATTTTTCTTGAAGGCCTGACCGAGCTTGGGAGATCGGACGCGTGGCCCGGGGGAGTCACCGCCGGGTTCGGGGGCGACGGCGATGCCGGTCTTTGCGACCCGGTCGGTTGCCGGCTCGGGAAAGCCATGACTGCAGGAGTCTTTTTTTCGCTCGTGACAAAGGATGCAATAGTGCATCTCGCTCAACGCCTGGCGACGCGTGCCGCGGCGGTCGGTCAGGTCGAAGCCGTCCCGGGGGCGGCGATGCGAATCGAGACCGTGAAAGAGCGTGGGCACTCCCGGCTCATCGAATTGCCGCTCGATGAGTTCCTCAAAATCAAGCCGTTGCGGCCGAAAAAAAATGGGCCACGTCGCGGTGACCGCCTGTTGCATGGGGTGATACGCCAGGATGGTGGCCCAGCGGCCGACCACATCCAGGTCCGCCTGGACTGATTCCATCTCCCATGGGAAGGCTTCGGCACTGCCCGCTTTGGCCGTGGCTTCCTGTTGCATGAGGATCACGGCAATCCGTCCGAGTTCGAGTTCGCGGTCGTCGGTCATCGCCTCGGGCGGCAGGCGTCGATTCACGACATCGTGGTAGGCGGCAAGGGCGCCAGTCGTGTCCATGCAGAGGAGCGTGGCCTCATCCGGAACCGACTTGAAAACGCGCCGCTCGAGGAAAAGGCGTCTGGAGTCGAAGATCGGGGCGTCGTCGAGGGCCCGCTGGTCCAGGTGGGCCGAGGCGGCCTCGATCTGAAAGAGTTGGGCCACGAACTGACCCACATGTGGAGCCATGTGCATGAGCAGGTCAACCTTGGCTTCCTCGTCAAGCGACTCGCCGCGGTCAGCCCGGGCGTCAATCAACTGGTCGACGAGCGGGGCGTCAACCAGTCGGACCTGATCGAGAAAGGCCCGGTCGAGTTTGGCCAGGCGGGCGGGGCGAAAGAGGTCCTGAAATTCAAAACCGGCCAGACCCAGTGTGATGGGGTCAGGTGGCGCCTTGACGCGCGGTTGTTCCGATCGGGCATCCGGCACGTCGTTGACCTCCAGTCGGGACTAGGGACAGCCCTCGGTGTCGCCCATCTTGTTCCCGACCAGGGAGACGCCGGTCCTGTCGATGACGCCGGCTGCCGACTCGCAACGCAGGCCGAACTGCGCGTTGTTCGTGATCGTCCCGCCGTTCAGGGTGATGCGCCCCGAACGGGCGGTGGCACCGTTGCCGCCATTGTCGGCGATCATGACACCGCTTGCGCTGATTGTTCCGCCGGTTGACACGAGCATGCCGCTCTGACGGTTTCGCGCCACGGTGCCTCCGGTCAGCCGGATCGTCGAGCTCGCCCGGGCCTGGACCCCGATCCCGTTGCCGGTAATCGTGCAGTTGGTCAGGTTGCCTTCGCTCCCGCCGTCACTGATGGCGCCGAAATTGGCGCCGCTCAGCGTGCAGTTCGACCCGATGGCGCTGCCACTTTCGGTGATGGCAAGTGCCGCCTCCCGGTTGTTGGTGATGGTGCAGTTCTGGATCGTGACAGCCCCTGAACCGACCACGAGGAGGCCGTACTGCGCGCTGGAGGTGATGGTCAGGTCTTTCAACGTGATTCCCGGCAGACGGACGCTAATGGCGGCCTTGCTGCCGGAGCCTTGCAGGATGACGTTTCCCTGCCCGACGATTTCGAGGGGCGTGTGAAGGACGAGGTCGGCCGGCAGCCGGTAGGTTCCCGACGTCATCGTGATGGTCCGACGCTGCGTGGCGCCCGAGTCGTAATGCGCCTTCAGCGCCTCTTCCAGGGTTCGGAACTGCCCGTCGCCGGCGGCGGAGACGACGATCTGGGCTCCGAGAGTTGTCGAGGCGGCCGGCGGTGGCGTCACGGGCCTCTCCGGATTCGTCGTTGATGTGGCGGGTGGAGTCACCGACGGGGTCGGCGGTGCCTGGGTCGAAGTCGCCGGCGGGTTGGTATTCGGATTCGTCCCGGGCGGAGTCGCCGGCGGATTTTCGCGCGGGACCGCTATCGGCGTTGGAGCGGGTGGCTGGTTGGTGTGTGGCGCGACGACCGGCGTGGCGATCGGCCGGCTGCCGGGGTCATTCGCCGGGTTTTCGGTGCCCGTGTTGACACTCGCTCCGGTGCCGGGATTGGAGCCGGTGGCGCCCGTTCCGTCGGTCGACGGGGTGATCGGCGGCGCCGGTCGATTCGGTTCCGCCGGTGACTTGTCCACCACGTCGCCCGCCGGGGTGGTCACGCCGTTCTTGCGACCCCCAAACAGATTTGCGATCAGGTCGCGTCCAAGAAAGAGGGCGACGATCGCGACGCCGGTCAGGATGACCGCCAGGATAACCGGTGACGACCGCTTGTCGCGGGGCGCGGCTACGGGCTCCGAGATCGGCGCGCTTGGAACCGGGGCATAGGCGATGGGAGGTGGCCTGTTGGGGAGGGGCAGGG
>JAWXBZ010000017.1:0-17835 GCA_034440375.1 Candidatus Eiseniibacteriota bacterium | reverse complement strand
GGATTGAGGGGGTTTGGATCAGCGGGCGATGGTGGGGCGTTTGGTTTGGTTGCTGGTTTGAATGCCGCCGAAGCAGGCGGTGGCGAGGCGCTGGAGGGAGCCGGGCTTTTCGGCCAGCGTGTCGTAGGGGAAGAAGCAGATGCCGTTGATGCCGGCGGTTTGGAGGCGGCGGGCTTTGTCGACGACGGAGGTCAGTGGCTGGTTGTAGACGGCGAGGCCGGCGTAGACGACGACGTTTAGCGGCATGGTCTTCTGGGCCAGCATCAACTGGTTCATGACGGTGGGGGTCTTGGGGCTGTACATCATGGGGACTACCAGGTCGAGCAGGCCTTCCTGGCACCAGGCCATCCAGTCCTGGCCGACATCGCGTGGGGCGTATTCGCAGTTGGGGAAGACGGCGGCGGAGAGGACGACGGGGCGATCGAGTTCATTGAGGCCGGTGCGGATATCGCGCACGAGCCGGGTGACCTGGTCGGCGCGCCATGTTTTCCAGTCGGCTTCCAGTTGCTTCAGGCCCTCGGCGCCGAAGCGGGCGCGGAGGGTTTCCGAGGCGTTGCGCAGCTTCCAGGGGTCAATCCCCTTTTCGGCCAGGAAGCCGGCGCGGGTGACTTTGTCGAAGCCGGTTTCGATGAGGGGATTTCGGATGTAATCGAGATGGATGCCGTCGACGGGGTAGCGCTCGGCCAGTTCGATGGCGGTGGCGGTGAGGTGCTTTCGCACGGCGAGATTGCCAGAGGCCAGGAAGACGCCTTCGGTGCGGGCTGCCTGGAGTTCGGCCATGGTGTAGTCGGCCATCGAACGTCCCCTGGCATCCACGGCTACCCAATCGGGGTGTCGTGTCATGACATGATCCGACTGCTTGGGATCAGCATCTCCCTGCCAGACCATGAAGACGTTGAGCCAGGCGTGGACTTCGATGCCCCGGGCGTGGGCCCGCCGGATCAGGATATCCAGCGGATCCATGGGCGTGCCGTCCTCAAATTTCATGTTGGCTATCTGGTGGGCCTTGGGGGCCAGATCGGATTCGTACCAGGCATCACCGAGGCCGCGCACCTGGACGAAGAGGACATTCAAACCGGCGGCGGCGGCGTCATCCACCGTGCGCTGGATGCGGGCCGCGGACATGAGCTGGTCGCGCTTGACCCATGCGGAACGACCATGTCGCAGTGCCTCACCTTTCGAGGCGCTGCCCGGGACGGGGGTGAGGGAAATCGCCAGGATGGACGCCAGGCACAGGCCAAGGGCGGCGGCGCTTTTAATGGTTCTGATGGTCACGCGGTTCATGCCCGGATTATCGGCAGGCCCGGCCCAATTGAACAGGGGAAAACGAAAGGGGGGCCGGTTTTAAGTTCCGGCCCCCCTTGGATTTAACTTTTCGGGTCACTAGCCTTTCTTGCTGGCCTTGCTGGCGCCCTTCTTCTGCACCTTCTGGCTGGCACCGGTCTTGCCGCGTGTGCTGCCGGGCATCGACTTGGTGCGAGCTTCCTTGGTGCCTTTGGGGCCGCGCGAGGCCTTCCCCTTCTTCGGGGCGGCTTCCACCTCGGCTTCGGCATCCTCGTCCGCGGCGGCCTTCTTGCCCTTGGCGCTCTTCTTCTGGACTTCCTTGGAGGCGACTTCGGCGGCCAGCATTTCCTTGCGCTCGGCCTCCATCTGCTCCTTGGATTTGACCAGTTCGAAGATGCCCATTTCGCCGGCATCGCCCAGGCGGCGGCGCGTCTTTAAAATCCGCGTGTAGCCGCCGTTCCGGGTCATGTACCAGGGCGCGATCGTATCGAAGAGTTTCGTTAAGACGGTCTCATCGAAGAGGTATGTGGCCACATGACGGCGCGCCGCCAGATCGCCTCGCTTGGCGAATGTAATCATCCGCTCGGCCAGTCGGCGGGCTTCCTTGGCCTTGACCACCGAGGTCTCGATCCGCTCGTGGCGGAAGAGTTCAGTGACCAGGTTCCGGAGCAATGCCCGGCGATGTTCGGCCGTCCGGCTCAGGTGTCGATGGTCTCGACGGTGTCGCATGGGTCGTCTCTACCTTTCGCTCAGTTCTTGTCGTCTTCGTCCGTCGGCTCGGCTTCGTCTTCATCATCAGAGCCATTGCCGACCGGAGCGGTATCTTCGTCGTTGTCTATTTTCACGACCTCTTTGATGTCTTCGTCTTCGAGATCGTCGTCCTCTTCATCCAGATCATCGTCGTCATCGTCATACTCTTCATCATCGCCGCCCATGATCTCCGCCGGGGGCGGTGGCAGCGGCGCCTGCGGTCCCAGGTACGGCGTGACATCCATGCCGAACCCGAGGCCCATTTCGGTCAGGAGATCCGAGATCTCCTTGAGGCTCTTCCGGCCGAAATTGCGGTACTTGAGCATCTCCGCCTCGGGCTTGCGAACCAGTTCGCCGATGGAGCGAATGTTGGCGGCACGGAGGCAGTTGGCCGAACGAACCGACAGTTCCAGCTCTTCGACATTCTTGAGAAGCATGTCGCGGATACGGGCCATGTCGACATCGACCACCTCGTCCTTGTCGGTCTCGATCGGCTCCTGGAACTGCACGAAGAGCGCAAAGTGCTCCTGGAGGATCTTGGCCGAGTAGGCCACCGCGTCCTGCGGCAGGATCGAGCCGTCGGTCCACACCTCGACGGTCAGCAGGTCGTAATCCACGCGCTGACCGATACGGGTGTTTTCCACGAAGAAGTTGACCTTCTTGACGGGCGAGAAGTGGGCGTCGATCGTGATTTCGCCGATGGGGCGATCCTCCTCGACGGCGACCTCACCCGAGAGATAGCCACGGCCGGCGGTGATCTCGACCTCCATGTGGAGGCTGCCTTCCTTGTTGACCGTGCAGATATGCTGGTCGGGGTTCAGGACCTCGACCTCCGGGCCATGCTCCAGATCGCCGGCCAGAACCTCGGCCGGACCGTTGATCTTGAAGCGGGCGCGGCTCTGGTAGTCCGCGTACAGCTTGTATCGCGTCTGCTTCAGGTTGAGGATGATTTCCGTGACATCCTCAAGAACACCCGGAATCGTCGTGAACTCGTGGAGCACGCCGTCGATCTTGACCGACGTGATCGCCGCACCCTGGAGCGAGGAGAGCAGGACCCGGCGCAGGGAGTTGCCGATGGTCATGCCGAATCCGCGCTCGAGCGGCTCGATGATGAACTTGCCGTAGCGAGAGTTGCTGACGGATGAATCGATTTCAATGCCTCGCGGCATTTGGAGCGTCTTCCACTTCATTAGGGCGCCTCCTCAGGCGTCTTCCCCGGGGCCGTTCGCCACCACGGCGCGGCGCCTCCGGGCTGGTGATTCGATGGCTGATTGACGGGAGATCAACGGCCCGTCGCCGCTGTTACTTGGAGTAAAGCTCGACGATCAGGTTTTCCTGAACCTGCGTTGGAATACCATCACGCGAGGGAATGCGCGTCATCCGACCGGAGAATGTCTTCTCGTTGACCTCGAGCCAATCCGGGGTTTCGCCCCGACGCCCGACGCCCTCGAGGGCCGCCTGGATGACCACGCTCTGCCGGCTCTTCTCACGGACCGCCACCACGTCGTTCGGCTTGACCCGGAACGAGGGGATGTCGACGATCCGGCCGTTGACCGTAACGTGACGGTGACGGACAAGCTGGCGGGACTGGTTACGGGAGGCCGCAAATCCAAGCCGGTAGAAGATGCTGTCGAGGCGTGCCTCGAGCAACTGCAGCAACGTTTCGCCGGTGACGCCGGAGGAGCTGGCGGCCGTGGTGAAATAGTTGCGGAACTGCTTTTCCATGATGCCGTAGATTCGGCGGGCCTTCTGCTTTTCGCGCAGCTGGACGCCGTAGTTGGTGAGCTTGGTGCGCCGGTCGCGGCCATGATCGCCGGGAGCGTACTGGCGCCGCTCGATGGAACACTTGTCGGTCAGACAACGATCGCCCTTCAGGAAGAGTTTCATACCCTCCCGACGGCAAAGTCGGCAAACCGCGTCACGATAACGGGCCATCTTTGGAACCACCTCCAGACGCTCAGGCTTTGAGCAGAGTAACTAACAAAGTCGTCGGCGACGACCGTGGCGTTGATCTATCTGTTAAACGCGCCGCTTCTTGGGCGGACGGCATCCATTGTGCGGAATAGGGGTCACGTCGCGGATGGACTGAATTTCCAGTCCGGCCGCCTGAAGGCTTCGGACGGCGGCCTCGCGGCCGGCACCCGGTCCCTTGACCAGTACTTCCACCTTGCGCAGGCCAAGGCCGAGGGCCTCGCGCGCCGCGTTTTCAGCCGCCACCTGGGCGGCGAACGGGGTCGACTTGCGCGATCCCTTGAACTGCACCTTGCCGGCGCTGGCCCAGGAGATCACGTTGCCTTCACCGTCGGTGATGGAAACGATGGTGTTGTTGAACGTGGCCTTGATATGGGCCACGCCGCTGATGCCGACGCGCTTGTCCTTCTTCTTTCGTTTTTCCTTGGGCTTGGCCACGATTCCTCCTCAATTCCTACTTGGTCGGCTTCTTCTTGCCGGCCATGGTCTTCTTCGGACCCTTGCGGGTGCGGGCGTTGGTCTTCGTGCGCTGTCCGCGCACCGGCAGCCCCTTGCGATGGCGCAGGCCGCGATAGGATCCGATGTCCTTGAGACGCTTGATGTTCATCTCCACTTCCGTGTGGAGCTGCCCTTCAACACGGTACCGCGTCTCGATCTCGGTGCGCAGGCGCCCGGTCTCTTCCTCCGTCAGATCCTTGACCCGTGTGGCCGGGCTGACATGAGTGGCGCGGACGATGTTTCTCGACAGGTTTGGTCCGATGCCGTAGATGTAGGTGAGGGCCACCTCCACCCGTTTGTTCATCGGCAAATCGACGCCGGCGATACGAGCCATGGTCCTCTCCCCTTATCCTTGACGCTGTTTGTGACGTGGATTCTTGCAGATAACCCGGATAATTCCCCGGCGCTTGACGAGCTTGCAGTGTTCACAGATTTTCTTGACGGACGCTTTGACTTTCATTGCTCTTCTCCGGCCGGGTCGGCGCTATTTGTATCGGTAAACGATTCGACCGCGGGACAGGTCGTACGGTGACAATTCGACCGTCACCTTGTCGCCCGGAAGGATGCGGATGAAGTTCATCCTCATCTTGCCCGAGATATGCGCCAGGACAACGTGCTTGTTTTCCAGTTCGACCCGGAACATGGCGTTGGGCAGCGGTTCAATGACCGTTCCCTCGACCTGGACGCCTTCCTGTTTGCTCATTCCTTCTTTCTGTCCGGAAGGGCCGATGGCCCCGCCGATCGATACGGTTCCTTCAGGACAGGCTCAGGATATCCGGCCCGTTGTCGGTAACCGCCACCGTGTGTTCGAAATGGGCCGCCAGCGACCGGTCGGACGAAACGACTGTCCAACCATCCTTCAGCGTTTCCACTTCGTATCCGCCGATGTTGACCATCGGTTCGATGGCAAACACCATGCCCGACTTGAGCACCACCCCCGACCCCGGTTGCCCGAAGTTGGGAATCTGCGGATCCTCGTGCAGATCGCGGCCGATGCCGTGTCCCACCAGGCTGCGCACGATGGAGAGCCCCTGGGCTTCGACATGCGCCTGGATGGAACTCGACACATCGCCAAGGCGATTTCCTGCCCTGACCTGCTCGATACCCTTGACCAGCGATTCCCGCGTGACGGCCAGGAGATTTTCCGCCTCCTGGCTCACCCGTCCGACCTTGAATGTTCGGGCGGAATCGCCGTGAAAACCATTCATCAGCACGCCGACATCGACCGAAATGATGTCGCCCTCCTTGAGGGTCCTCTTGCCCGGGATACCGTGAACGACCTCCTCGTTGACCGAGGCGCAGATCGTGTGACGATACCCGCGATACCCGAGGAACGACGGTGTGCCGCCGTTCTTTCGTATGAACTCCATGGCCAGCCTGTCCAGTTCGAGGGTCGTGACCCCCGGCGCAACATGGCCGGTCAGTTCGTCCAGCGTCCGGCTGACCAGCCGCGCACTCACCCGCATGGATTCGATTTCGCTGGCCGTTTTGATCCTGATCATTTCAGTCCCGTCCTCCGGCCGATCAGGCCCGGAGCACCGCTTCAACCCGCCCCAGCACGTCATCGACCGAACCCAGTCCGTCGACCTCCGAAAGGAGACCCTTGGACCGGTACCAGTCGACCAGCGGCCGAGTCTGCGCGTTATAAACTGAAAACCGGTGACGAACCGTATCCGGTGCGTCATCCGAGCGGAGAATCAACTCCGACCCGGCATGGTCGTCGCAACGACCGGGCGTCCTGGGCGGCTGCGTGGCCAGATTGTAGACCCGGCCGCACACCGGACAGACGCGCCGACTGCTGAGGCGCTCCACCACGGATTCCTCGGGCACCACCAGCGACACCACGCCGACCAGCTGTTGCCCGTACTCCAGAAGCATCCGCTCAAGCCCTTCGGCCTGAGCCAGTGTTCGCGGAAAGCCATCGAGGAGAAACCCCCCGCTGGTCCCGTTCTTCATCCGTTCCCCGACCATGCGAAGAATCACATCGTCCGGCACCAGATTTCCCGAGTCAATGTACGACCGGGCTTCCTGCCCGAGGTGCGTATTCCCGGCCACCTCGGCCCTGATCATGTCCCCGGTGGCGACCGGTTCGACCCCGAAACGCTCGGCCAAATGTCTGGCCTGCGTCCCCTTGCCGACCCCGGGCGGGCCCAGGAGCACGATGATCATTGACTAAAACAGACGGCTATCGGCCAAACCGGGCCTTGAGCCGCCCTTTCTTCATGAATCCGTCGTAGTGACGCATCAACATGTGCGATTCGATCTGCGCCAGCGTGTCGAGGGCCACGCCCACGACGATAAGCAGCCCGGTGCCGCCGAAGTAGAACGGCACCCGGAGCAGATTGATCATGACGTCCGGGAGCACCGCGATGAAGGCCAGAAAAATCGCCCCCGGCACGGTGATCCGGGTCAGGATGCGGTCGATATACTCCGCGGTCTTCTTGCCCGGGCGAATACCGGGCACGAATCCGCCGTACTTGCGCATGTTATCCGCCAGGTCAACAGGATTCAGGACAATGGCGGTATAGAAATAGGTGAAGAAGATGATGGCCAGGGCATAAAGAACCAGGTACAACGGCTGGCTTGGCGCAAACAGTTGCGCGATACCGACCGCGAAGTCATTACTTCGAAAGAAGCTGGCCACGGTGCCCGGAATCGAGACGAGGGCCTGGGCAAAGATGATGGGCATGACGCCGGCCGTGTTGACCCGGAGCGGAATGTGCGTGTTCTGCCCGCCGTACATCTTTCGTCCCACCATGCGCTTGGCGTATTGGACGGGGATCTTGCGTTGCCCCTGGGTGATCAGGATGACGGCCATGATGACGCCCAGCATGAGTGCCAGGATGATGCCCAGCTTGACGATCTTCAGAAAATCCCAGCCGGTGGCTGATTCGGTACGCAGCGTATTCATGATGTCGATCGGGTAACGGGCGATAATCCCGATGAAGATGATCAGGGAGATGCCGTTGCCGATTCCACGCTCGGTGATCTGTTCGCCGAGCCACATCACGAACATCGTGCCGGCGGTCAGGGTGATGACCGTCATCATGATGAAGCCGACGCCGGTATGGGTGACGATCGGTTCACCGTTCGGGCCGGTGAAGCCGGAGCTTTGCAGGAAGATGCTGGCGCCGAAGGCCTCGATGGCCGCCAGGAAAACGGTGCCCCAGCGCGTGTACTGGGTGATTTTCTTGCGCCCTTCTTCCCCTTCCTTCTGCAGCTTCTCGAAATGCGGGATGACCGCCCCGAAGAGCTGGAGGATGATGGAGGCCGAAATGTACGGCATGATGCCGAGGGCAAAGATCGTGGCCTTGGACAGGTTGCCACCGGCAAACATGTCGTAGAGGCCGAATACCCCGTTACCCGCTTCGCGCACCAACGCCGAAAGAGCCTCACCGTTGATGCCCGGAATCGGGATATGGCTGCCGAGTCGGTAGACGACCAGCAACAACCCGGTGAAAATCAGCCGTCTCCGCAGCTCCGGGATGGACAGGGCATTGCGGAAGCTCGTGAAGAACTCCCCGATGCGCTCGAACACGATCAGGCCTTCACTTTCTTCGGGAAACGCTTGGGACGCTTGGGTTTCTCGATGATCTGAACGGTCCCGCCGGAAGCCTGAATCTTGGTGAGTGCTCCCTGGGTGAAGGCATCGGCCCGGATCGTCAGGGCCCGGGTCAGTTCACCATTGCCGAGGATCTTCAGCAGTTTCATGCCCCCCGAGAGCCGGCCAACCTTCTTGAGGCCGGCCAGGTCGATGGTGCCATCGATGGTGGTTTCGTTCAGGTCGCCCACGTTGATCGTGTGGTACTCGACCCGAAAAATATTGGTGAACCCGATTTTCGGCAGACGGCGCTGAAGCGGCATCTGCCCGCCCTCGAACCAGGCCGGAATATTCGGGCCCGAACGCGCCTTGAGACCCTTGTGGCCGCGCGTTGAGGTGCCACCGTGACCGGAACCTGTTCCGATACCGAGTCGCTTCCTCTTCTTCACGGCCCCGCGGGCCGGCTTGATTGTTGTGAGGGTCATGGCCATGTCAGCCGACCTCCTTCACCGAAATGAGATGCTTCACCTTGTTGATCATCCCGCGGATCTGCGGCGTGTCATCGTGCACGACCGTCTGGCGGATCCTCGTCAGACCCAATGCACGGATCGTCCGCTCCATCATGAAGCCGGACTTGATGATGCTCCGCACCTGGGTCACATGAATTTCCTTAGCCATTGCCGCCCTCCACGACCACCGGCGCCTTGGTGTCGTTGAAATCAGACTTCTGGTCGTAAAAATCCGACACATGCTTCTTGCGCAGCTTGGCCACATCACCGATCTTGCGAAGGCGGGTCAAGCCGTTGAAGACGGCCTTCACCGCGTTGTGCGGGTTGGTCGAACCGATCGACTTGGTAAGCACATCCTGAACACCGGCCGCCTCGAGCACCGGCCGGACCGCACCGCCGGCGATGACGCCGGTACCGGGCGACGCGGGCTTCAGCAGCACGCGGCCTGCCCCGAAAACGCCGATGATCTCGTGGGGAATTGTCCCCTTGACCAGCGGAATCCGGACCATTCCCTTGCGAGCCGCTTCGGAAGCCTTGCGGATGGCATCAGCCACTTCATTGGCCTTGCCGAGACCGATTCCGACGCGACCCATCTTGTCACCCACGGTGACGATGGCATTGAATGAGAACCGGCGGCCGCCCTTGACCACCTTGGCGCAGCGATTGATCTGCACCACATGTTCGACGTATTCGCTTTCCTGGCTATCGTAGCGCGGTGTCACGGCTCCGTCCTCCGAATCAAAATTCCAGGCCGCCCTCACGGGCGCCGTCGGCCAGAGCCTTCACACGACCATGGTACAAATAGCCTCCACGATCGAAACGGACCCGGGTAACTCCCTTTTCCTTTGCCTTCTCAGCCAGCACGACGCCAACGGCCCGTGCACAACCCGTCTTGCCCTGGGCACCCTCCAGGGTGCCGATCCGACCCTTGACGTCCACCGACAGGCTGCCCACCGTGAGAAGCGTGGTGCCCGACGCGTCGTCGATCAACTGACCATAGATGTGCTTGTCACTGCGAAAAACACAGAGGCGCGGACAACCGGCCTCGCCGCTCAGCTTCCGGCGGATACGCCCGTGACGCTTGTCGCGGGAGGTGCGCCGATCTCGGGAAATTATCTTCATGCTCCCCTGCCTCCGGCGTTACGCGCCGGCCGACTTGCCGGCTTTTCGCCGGATGTACTCACCTTCATACTTCACACCCTTTCCCTTGTACGGCTCGGGCGGCCGGAGGCGGCGGATGTTGGCCGCCACCTGGCCGACGAGCTGCTTGTCGATACCGGAAACTTCGAGGCGAGTGGGAGATTCCACCCTGGCTTCGACCCCGGCGGGAAGAGGGAATTCGATCGAGTGGGAATAGCCCAGCTGGAACGTGAGTGTCCGACCCGCGAGTGATGTGCGGTAACCGGTACCGACGATTTCCAGAACCTTCTTGTAACCATCGGAAACACCCACGACCTGGTTGTTGATCAGGGCGCGCGTGAGACCGTGGATGGCGTGACCGGAACGCTCGGTCGACGTGTTGACGACCGAAAGCGTGTCCCCCTCGACCTGGATGTCGATGCCGGACAGGGGCCGCAGGGCCAGTTCGCCCTTCGGTCCCTTGACGCGGACCTCGCCGTCCTTCCAGGCCACCGATACACCGGCGGGGATGGTGATGATCTTCTTGCCGACGCGGGACATGAGCGCCCCCCTACCAGACCATGCAGAGCAGCTCACCGCCGAGGCCGCGAACGCGGGCCTCCCGATCGGTCAGGATGCCATGCGAGGTGGAAACGATGGCGGTGCCCATACCGCCCTGAACGCGCGGCACGGTGTGCCGGTTGACATAAACCCGCCGTCCCGGCGATGAAACCCGCTTGATGCCGGTGATGATGGATTTTTCCTCGTCGTCGTAGCGCAGGTAAATGCGCAGCATTCCCTGCTTGTTGTCTTCCATACGCTTGACGTTGGCCACGTAGTTCTCGCGCAGCAGTACGCCGGCGATCTCCTGCTTGATCCGCGACGCGGGCACGTCAACCCGGCGGTGCCGGGCCTGAGCCGCGTTACGAATACAGGTCAACATGTCGGCGATCGGGTCGCTGACGGACATCGATGTCGCTCCTCCTCATCCAACGGGGGTACGCCGCCGCTCCGGGAACCGCATTCGGGTCCCGGAAGCACGAGTGACGGCGCCTGCCGCTGGCTACCAGCTGGCCTTGGTGATACCGGGTATCTGGCCGAACAGGGCCAGATCCCGGAAACAAATACGGCACAGGGCGAACTTCCGCAGATAGGCTCGCGGACGACCGCACTTACCACAACGATTGTGGTGACGCACCTTGAACTTCTGCGTGCGTTTCCACTTTTCGATCATGGACTTCTTGGCCACGATCTCTCCTTCAGTTCGAGCGTTGGTAGTTCACGTCCGACGACTCAGCGTTCCCGGAAAGGGAAGCGCAGGAGCTTGAGCAGTTCCATACCCTGCTCGTCGTCGGGCGCGGTGGTGACAAGAGTGACGTCCATTCCCCGGACTTTCTCAACCTTGTCGTAGTTGATTTCGGGGAAGATGATCTGTTCCACGATTCCGAACGAGTAGTTTCCCTGGCCGTCGAACGAACGCATCGGCAGGCCGCGGAAATCGCGAATGCGGGGGATGGCCACCGAAAGGAGGCGATCATAGAACTCCCACATCCGGGTTCCGCGCAGCGTGACCGCGCACCCGATGGCCAGACCCTCGCGCAGCTTGAAGTTGGAAATGGCCTTCTTGGCCCGGCGGATCGACGGCCGCTGGCCGGTGATCAACGTCAGGTCGGTCACGGCCGCATCCATCAGTTTGGCGTTTTGAATGGCGTCGCCGACACCCATGTTGACCACGATCTTGACCAGCTTCGGCGCCTGGTGGCGGTTCTTCAACTGGAACCGCTCCATGATGGCCGGGACGACCCGTTCTTCGTAGTCTGTTTTTAACCGCGGATTGCTCATGGTAACTCCTGATTCCTCGCCTACCGGCCCGGCCGGGGAAGCGTTTCGCCGCTCTTCCTGGCAATTCGTTCCCGTCCGCCCTCGGGGAGACGCTTCACGCCGATGCGTGTCGGTTCTCCCGTTTTCGGATCGACCAGCTGAACGTTTGACAGATGGACCGCCGCCTCTTTTTCCTGGATGCCGCCCTGGGTGTTGCGCTGAGTCGGTTTGATATGACGCTTCACGAAATTGATCTTCTCGACGATGACCCGGTTTTTCTCGGGTATGACCATGAGAACCTTGCCCGACTTCCCCTTGTCGTCACCCGCGATGACCATGACCGTGTCGCCCTTTGCGATTCGGATGCGTCCCATGATCAGACGACCTCCGGCGCGAGCGAGATGATCTTCATGAACTGCTTGTCGCGCAGTTCACGGGCCACCGGTCCGAAGATGCGGGTGCCGCGAGGCTCCCGGGCATCGTCGATGATGACGATGGCGTTCTGATCGAACCGGATGTAGGTGCCGTCCTTCCGGCGAATTTCCTTGCGGGTCCGGATGACAACGCCCTTGACGACATCGCCCTTCTTGACGGCGGCACCGGGAATGGCGTCCTGAACGGATGCCACCACGATGTCCCCGATCCGGGCGTAACGTTTGTGACTGCCGCCCAGCACATTGATCATCCGGGCGACACGGGCACCGGAATTATCCGACACCTTGAGAATGCTTCGCATTTGTATCATGGCGGTGTACTCCTACTTGGCCCGCTCGACGACTTCGACGAGCCGCCACCGCTTGGTCTTGGACAACGGCCGCGTTTCCATGAAGCGGACGGTGTCCCCTTCCTGGCAGTCGTTCTTCTCGTCGTGAATGACAAACTTTTTCCGGCGGCGGATATACCGGCCGTACTCCGGGTGCTTCACCAGCCGCTCGATCACCACGACGGCGGTCTTGTCCATCTTGTTGGACAGGACACGACCGACGCGGATCTTGCGCTGGCCGCGCTCGTCGGCCGTGGCCGCCGAATCCACTGTTGGCATCATGGCTGGTTCTCCATCGGGCCTAGGCCCCAAGCGGTCGGAGACCCGACCGGTGTTCGCTGAGTATGGTCTTGAGCCGGGCGAGATCGCGACGAAGGTTGCGAATCTCCAGCGGATTCTCGAGCTGCTTCATGGCATTGCGGAAGCGAAGGTTGAACAGCGCCTCCTCCAGCCCCTTGATGCGGGCCGCAATGTCATCCTCATCCATCGATCGGACTCTTTCGACATTCAGTTCGCGGGGCATCCTAGAAATCCTCGCGTTCGATGAAACGGGTCTTGATCGGGAGCTTGGCCGCGCCGAGTTTCAGCGCCGCCCGGGCCAGGGTCGACTCGATACCCTGCAGTTCGAACATGATCCGGCCGGGCTTGACGACGGCCACCCAGTACTCCGGGTTGCCCTTGCCCTTGCCCATGCGGGTTTCGGCCGGCTTCACCGTGATCGGCTTGTCCGGAAATATGCGGATCCACATCTTGCCGCCGCGCTTGATGTGCCGGGTGATGGCCACACGCGCCGCTTCAATCTGACGGTTGGTCACCCACGCCGGCTCCATGGCCTGAAGCCCGAAGTCGCCGAAGGCGATGGTGCCGCCGCGCAGCGCCTTGCCGCGCATGCGGCCGCGCTGTTGCTTGCGATGTTTAACTCGACTCGGAAGAAGCATTGGTCCTGACTCCTATCGGGCGCCGCCGGCCGGAGCCGGATCGCGGTCACGGCCGCGAGCGCGGCCCCCATCACGTCCGCCTTCACGTCCGTCGCGGCCATCACGTCCATCCCGGGGGGCATCACGCCCATCCCTTCCAGTCCGGGGGCGCTCAGCTTCACGCACCTCGGGCAACTCGGCCAGCTTGTTCTCGAGCACTTCGCCATGAAAGATCCAGACCTTGACGCCGCACGTGCCAAATGTCGTAAAGGCGGTGGAGATGGCGTAGTCAATGTCGGCCCGCAGTGTGTGCAGCGGCACCCGTCCTTCACGATATGTTTCGTAGCGGGCCATTTCCGAACCGCCGAGGCGGCCCGAACAGGCGATGCGAACGCCGAGCGCCCCGCTCTTCATCGACGCCTGGATGGCCTTCTTCATGGCCCGGCGAAAGGAGACGCGCCCTTCCAACTGGCGGGCGATATGGTGTGCCACCAGCTGCGCATCGAGATCGGGCTTCTTGATCTCGTCAATGTTGAGATAGATCTCCTTGCCGGTCAGGTGGTGCAGCTCGTCGCGGAGCTGGTCGACCTGGGCGCCACGTCGACCGATGACCAGGCCGGGTTTGGCGGTGGCAATATTGAGGGTCATCTTGTTGGACGCCCGCTGGATGATGATCCGGCTGATGCCCGCCTGGGCCAGACGCTGGCGGATATACTTCCGCACCTTGATATCCTCGGCCAGGCTGTTCGCATATTCCTTCTTGCGAGCGAACCACCGAGAGTCCCAGGTCCGGATGATCCCCAGTCGCAGTGCGATGGGATTTGTTTTCTGACCCACGAATCCTCCCTCTACCTACTTCTTTGGAGCCTTCGCTTCGCGAAGGGGTGACTTGGCTTTTGTCGCCTTCTTGGCGGCGGTTTTTTTCTTTGGCGCGGCGGCAGTGGCCTTGGCGACCTTTTCGGTGGATGCCGTCGGGGTGACCCGGGCGGCTTTCACCGGCTGGGCGGCCGTAACGACCTTCCGGCCGGTCTTGGCTCCGACCACGATGGTGATATGGCAGGAGCGCTTGAGAATTGGCGTGGCCCGACCCTGGGCCCGCGGCAGGAAGCGCTTCATGATCGGGCCGGGCCCGACCAGGCACTCCTTCACGAACAGGTCCTCGGGGTGGAGGCGCGCCTCCTTAACGGTGGCGTTGGCCACCGCGGACTTCAACGTCTTCAGGATGGTGCGGGCCACGTGCTTCGTCGAGAACTGAAGCGTCTGCATGGCCAGGTCAACGCTTCGACCACGAACCAGGTCGAGGACCTGGTTGGTCTTGCGTGTTGATACTCTTACGTAACGAGCGATTGCCCGGGCTTCCATCGTCTGTTTCTCCGTTCCACCGGCCATGATCGGATTACTTCTTCGGACCGGGCTTCTTGACCATTGAGGTCTTGTCGCCCGATGCCGAGTGGCTCTTGAAGGTCCGCGTGCCGGAGAATTCGCCGAGCTTGTGACCGACCATGTTCTCGGTCACGTAGATCGGAATGAACTTGGTGCCGTTGTGAACGGCCAGCGTGTGGCCGACGAAATCCGGCGAGATGGTCGAGCGGCGTGCCCAGGTCTTGAGGACTTTCTTCTCGCCGCGGCGATTCATCGCCTCGATCTTGAGCATCAGTTTCGGGTCGATGAACGGACCCTTCTTCAGTGAACGTGCCATGGTCTCGTCAGCTCCCGTCTACTTCTTCCGTCGCCGCACAATGAGGCGGTCCGACGGCTTGGTCTTGCGAGTCTTGAAACCCTTGGCCGGCATGCCCCACGGTGAGCAGGGATGCCGCCCGCCTGAAGTACGGCCTTCACCACCACCCATCGGGTGGTCAACCGGGTTCATCGATACGCCGCGATTATGCGGCCGACGCCCCGACCAGCGCGTACGCCCGGCCTTGCCGATGACGATATTTTCGTGGTCGAGATTGCCGACCTGGCCAATCGTGCCGTAGCACTCCTGGTGGAAAATGCGAACCTCGCCCGAGGGCAGCTTGACCTGGGCGTGGGTGCCTTCCTTGGCCACCAGCTGGCAGGCCGCGCCCGCACCGCGGGCAACCTGACCGCCCCGACCCGGAATCAATTCCAGGTTGTGAATGTTGGTGCCCAGCGGGATGGCCCGGAGCGGCAACGCATTGCCCACCCGGATTTCCACCTCGGGACCGGCCTCCAGCCGATCGCCGACCTTGAGGCCGTCCGGCGCCACGATGTAGCGCTTTTCACCGTCCACGTACACGAGGAGGGCGATGCGGGCCGTCCGGTTCGGATCGTACTCGATGGAATCAACCCGGCCCGGAATGCCCCGCTTGTCGCGGCGGAAATCGATGATCCGATAGCGACGCTTGTGCCCGCCCCCGCGATACCAGGTGGAGGTATGTCCCTTGTTGTCGCGCCCGCCGGACGAATGGAGCGGCTCGAGCAGGCTCTTTTCCGGCACGGTTCGGGTGATTTCCGCAAAATCGGAAACCGTCTTGTACCGAAGGCTCGGCGTCAGCGGTCTGAATTTTTTGATACCCATCGTTGACTCCCGGCCGGCACGGCGCCCGAAGGCCCGCCCGGCTGTCGGAACTTAGATCTGCTCGAACAGCTCGATGGCCTCGCCGGCCTTGATGGTCACTATTGCCTTCTTCCAGTCAGGCTGGTAGCCGGCAAACTTGCCCATGCGCTTCTCTTTGCCCGGGACGTTCATGGTCCGGACCTCGACCACATGCACATTGAAAATGGTTTCGACGGCCTTCCGGATGGAGATCTTGTTGGCGGCCGTGTCGACCTGGAAAACGTACTTGTTCGATTTCTCGCGCATGACCGTTCCCTTTTCGGTGATCAGGGCGCGAACAATCATCTTGTGTGGACTGGTCATTCAGCCACCCCCTTCAATGTTTCAAGGGCGCCGTTCAGGACGATGATCACATCGGTGGCCAGAACGTCATACACGCTGATCTGGTCGGCGGGAATGCACCGCGCACCGGCGATGTTGCGCACCGAGCGATACAGGGTGACATCCGGCCCCGCGCCCACCACCAGGACCTTCTTGTCGCCAAGCGACATGGTCTTGAAGAGGTCGGCCACCTGCCTGGTCTTCGGGCTTTCGAACTTCAGGTCGTCGATGACGTAGATCATGCCGTTCTTGGCCCGATCGGACAGAACCGAACGAATGGCCAGCCGACGCATCTTCTTGGGGATCTGGTAGGAGTAGTCTCGCGGCTGCGGACCGAACACGATGCCGCCGCCGACCCAGATCGGTGATCGGCTCGAGCCGGCACGGGCCCGACCAGTGCCCTTCTGCTTCCAGGGCTTCTTGCCGCCCCCCGAGACCAGCGAACGGGTCTTGGTGGCCACGGTACCCTGGCGCTGATTGGCCATGTACGACCGGAGTGCGTCGTAGACGACGTCCGGACGGGCCGGGGCTCCGAAGGCCGCCTCGGGCAGTTCGACGGTTCCCTTTTCCTTGCCGGCGATGGAGTAGAGTTTTGCCGTTGCCATTACTGGCCTCCCTTTCCACCGTTCGGGGCACTCTTGATCATGACCCAGGCATTGGTGTGGCCGGGAACGGCCCCCTTGACCCAGATGAGATTCTCCGCGAGGTCGATGCCGATCACCTTGAGATTCTTGACGGTGATCTGCTTGTTGCCCATCTGGCCCGGGAGCTTCTTTCCCTTGATGACACGGGACGGGTAGGCCGAGGCACCGATCGAGCCGGGCTGCTTCTTGGTCTTGCATCCGTGGGCGTTGTCGCCACCGGAAAAGTGATGCCGACGGACGACGCCGGCGAAGCCACGTCCCTTGGAAATGCCGGTGACATCAACCTTGGCGCCGATCGTGAAGCGTTCGACGGTGACCGCGCCGCCGACTTCCAGGCCGTCCATGACCGGGACCTCGCGCACGCGCCGCTTCACTGGCTGCCCAACTTTCTTGAACTGGCCGATCCGCGGCTTGGACATGACTTTCTCGCGAATCTCGCCCCAGGCGATCTGCAGGGCTTCGTATCCGTGCTGGGCGGTCGTCCGCTTGCCCACGACGGGGCAGGGTCCGGCCTCCAGAACCGTGACCGGCACAGCACGCCCATCCTCTGAATAGAGCTGGGTCATGCCGATCTTCCGGCCAATGATGGAACTCATCGTTTCATCCTCCGTTCTGGCGGAACGTTTCCGGGCGAATCCCCGGGGCGTTCTCAGAACCGTTGTACCGACGCAGGAGGCCACATGGCCGCCGCGCCAACCGTTACAGCTTGATATCGATGTCGACGCCCGCCGGAAGATCCAGCTTCATCAGGGCGTCGATGGTCTGCGCGGTGGACTCCGAGATGTCGATCAAACGCTTGTGAATCCGCATCTCGAACTGCTCCCGTGACTTCTTGTCCACGTGGGGCGACCGGTTGACCGTAAAAATTGTCTTGCGAGTCGGCAGCGGTACCGGGCCGACGGTCTTGGCCCCGGTCCGACGAGCCGTCTTCACGATCTCCCCGGCCGACAGGTCGAGAATGGCGTGATCGTAGCTCCGCAGGCGAATTCGAATGCGCTGGGTCGACACGTTGTCCCCTTCCCTTATTCCATGATCTTGCTGACGACGCCGGCGCCGACGGTGCGACCGCCTTCGCGGATGGCGAAGCGCAGACCCTCGTCCATTGCAATCGGCGTT
>JAWXBZ010000016.1:0-36900 GCA_034440375.1 Candidatus Eiseniibacteriota bacterium | reverse complement strand
TACCTCTTTCGGCAGTGCGGAGACTTGACATGAGGGTCAGATCCCGGACAATGTCAACGGGTCTGCCTGCATCGAGTCTACAAGTGAATCCGACTCATCGCAATCCCGGTTTGATTCGGCTGACCCCGGGCCCCAATGAGGTTCGACAAGGAGCTCTACTGCATAGCCGCAGGTGGAAAGCATGAGAAAGCAGTACGACTTTTCAACAGCTCGCCGGAATCCGTACGCCAAGCGCCTCAAGAAGCAGGTCACGATTCGCCTCGATGAAATCACGATTGGCTATTTCAAGGTGCTGGCGGAAGAGACGGGTGTGCCATATCAGACCTTGATCAATCTCTATCTCCGCGACTGCGCCACCACCGGGCGACGACTCTCGATGAACTGGAAGCCGGCTGCCTGAGGATGACGGAGCGGAAGGGATGGAGTTCCGCTCGCCTGGACAACGGGCCTCTGACATGATCGTCACGCGGTGGCCCAGCGTTCCTCTCGCCATCATCGTTTTCATCTTCTCCTCGGGCGCCGGCATCCTTGACAGCTACCTGTCATCGGCACAACCGCGGGCCCCGATCTCCTCCTCCAGTGCCCGGTCGCCCAAAAACCTGATCCTCCTGATCGGTGACGGCTTCGGCCCCGCCTACGCCACCCTCGCCCGGGCCGTGGCCGGGCGGGAGCTGGTGCTTGATGCGTATCTTGTGGGGAGTGCCGGAACGGCGGCTCTGGATTCGCGGGTGACCGATTCGGCGGCGGCGGCAACGGCACTGGCCTGCGGTTTGACGACGCTCAACGGCGCCATTGCCGTGGACAGCGCCGGCGTTTCGCGGAGGACCATCCTGGAAGCCGCCGAAGCCCGGGGCATGAGCACCGGATTGGTGACAACCAGCCGGATTACTCATGCCACGCCGGCCTGCTTTGGCGCGCACCACGTCAGTCGGAACGAGGAAAATGAGATTGCGTCGCAGATGCTGGCGAGTGGTGTCGATCTTCTCCTGGGCGGAGGCAGCCGGCAATTCCATCCCTTGCCGGCCGCCGCCCATCAAGACCAGCGTGATCTCCTGGCGGAGGCGGCTTCCGATGGTTTTCACCTTGTCACCACCAACACGGAACTCGAGAGTGCCGCCTCCGGGCGCCTTCTTGGCCTCTTCGGCCCATCTCACATGAGCTATGTTCTCGACCGTGACGATTCAGAGCCATCGCTTCCGGCCATGACCCGGGTGGCGCTGGACCGCCTTTCCCGTGACCCGGATGGCTTCTTCCTGATGGTCGAAGGAGGCCGCATCGACCACGCCGGCCATGACAATGATCCCGCAGCCGCGGTCGCCGAAGTATTGGAGTTCGATTCCGCCTTCAACACCGTCCTCGACTGGTCGCGCCGGGATGGACAGACGCTCGTCGTGGTGACGGCCGATCATGAAACCGGCGGCCTGTCGCTCGGCACCGCCATCGATGGAAGGGCCCGCTATGAATTCCATGCGGAAGCACTGAAGCCGGTCAGGAAATCAGCGGAGGCCATGGCGAGTCGGATGACCGATGGTGAAAACGCGCGCAAAGTTCTCCTCGAGGACGCCGGTATCCGGGATCTGAATGAAGCCGAAGCCACCGCCATCGACCTGGCCACTAGAAATGACCGGACCATCCTGATCGGCCACGCCATCAGCCGGCGCGCCATCGTTGGCTGGACCACGCTGGGGCATACCGGCGTCGATGTCGGCGTCTACGCCTTCGGCCCCGGCGCAATACGATTCGCCGGCCATCGGCACCTGGCCGCTGTCGGTCGCGAAATGGCGACTGCCCTGGGATTGAAGATTGGGGGGCCGATCAACGAATAGCGCGCCCCGTTGACGTTTATTCCACGACGTTTCTATACTGCGGCACCAGCAGGGCACCCCGGCATTCCGTCACGCTTCCCCGCACGGAAGGAACGATGAACCGAATGGCACGCTATCGTCTTGTTGGATCCGGGCCAATGGTCGGGACGTTTGCCCTCGCCGGTCTGGCCCTCATGGCACTGCACCTCGCCGGCTGCTCCGGCGGCTCCCGCCCCGGCGCCTCGGCCCGGCCAAGAAATCCGATGCCCGAGGAGCCATTGATCGTTGACATTCCGCCCGGCGTGCCGGGTGGGCGCATCGTCGTGTCCATCCTGGGGGCGCCGAAATCGTTCAACGTGACCGTGTCGAATGAGTCGGCCACCAATGATGTGATTTCCGGCGCCGTCTGGGAGGGGTTGCTGGAGTATGACAATGTCGAGCAGCGGATCCAGCCGGGGCTGGTGTCACGGTGGGAATCGAACGCGGCCGGGACCGTCTGGACGATGACGCTTCGGAAGGGTCTTCGCTGGTCGGATGGGGCGCCGCTGACGACCGATGACGTGATGTTTACGGCGGCGGTCCTTGCGGATTCGGTGTTGCGGCCCAATTCGGCGAGTCTGCTTCGGCAGGGGGGAAAGTTTCCAACCTTTGCGAAGGTGGATGACCTCACCTTCACCGTGACACTCGAGAAGCCGTTCGGGCCGTTTCTCCATGCCGTTTCGGGCCCTCGGATCATTCCGAAGCACAAGTTGGAGGCGGCCTGGAAGGCGGGGCGGTTCAGCCAGACGTGGGGCGTGGATACGCCGCCGGACAGTCTGGTCGGATCGGGGGCATTCGTCATTGCCCGTTATGTCCCGAACGAGTCCGTCGTGTTGAAGCCCAATCCCTGGTACTACAAGTTCGATTCGAAGAAACAGAGGTTGCCCTATCTCGACGAACTGATCTGGGTGGTCGTGCCGGATCAGAATGCGGAGGTGATCAAGTTCAAATCTGGCGAGATCGACGGGTTGTACATCCGGCCCGAGGACTATGACGGGCTGAAGGCCGGCGAGGCGGCGGGGGGCTACTCGGTCGTTGACCTGGGATCCGAGTACGGATCGAACTTTCTCTGGTTCAACGAGAACCGGGGGCGGGATGCAAAAGAAAAGCCCTATGTCGATCCGATCAAGCTCTCCTGGTTCACCAACCGCGATTTCCGCCGGGCGATTGCGCATGCCATCGATCGGGAATCGATCATCCGCAACGTCTTTCACGATCGGGCGGTGGCTCAGCACGGGCCGATTCCGGATGTAAACAAGGAATGGCATAACGCGGGCATCGTCCGCTACGACTATGACCTGGACAAGTCACGGCAGATCCTGGCCTCGGCCGGCTTTGCCGACAAGAATGGCGACGGGAAGCTGGAGGATGCCGCCGGACACCCCGTGTCGTTTCGTCTCAATACCAATTCGAGTACCAAGGAACGGATCGGCGCCTGCACGCTGATCGCCGAGGATTTGAAGAAAATCGGCATCGAAGTGCAGTTTCAGCCCGTGGAGTTCAACACGCTGACCACGCTGGTTCAGCAGTCGTTCGACTATGACGCCGCCATGCTTGGCCTCTCCGGCGGCAATCCACCCGACCCGGTCATGGCCGCGGGCACGCTCCTTTCGAGCGGCGCGACGCATTTCTGGTGGCCCAACCAGAAGACGCCGGGGACGGCCTGGGAGGCGGCCATCGACTCCCTGTATGACGCGCAATTGGGCCTGTCAGACACGAAGCTCCGCAAACCGTACGTCGACAGGATCCAGGCGATCTTCGCGGACGAACAGCCGGCCATTTACACGGTCAGCCGGCGCGGGTTCGTGGCGGTGCGGCACAAGCTCCGGAACGCGCGGCCCAGCATCTTCCGGCCCTACATCGTCTGGAATGCCGAGGAACTCTGGATAGATCCGAAGGCGGGCGGGGAGACGGCTTCGAAGTAGATTTTCCGACTTGCGGAGTGGGTCCTGCGTCATGATCTTCCTGCCCGCTGGAACAGACTTCCCGGCTCAAGTAATCTGCCCCACATGTCCCCTGGTTATTCCACTTGATCGCCCTGATCCTCCGGCGCCTCGCCGCCCTCATTCCCGTCCTCCTGGGCATTTCCCTCCTCACCTTCCTGCTGATCCAGCTCGCGCCGGGCGATTATCTCTCCCAGATGGAGATGGATCCGTCGGTCAGCCGCGAATCGCTCGAAGCGATGCGGCAGGAGTTCGGGCTCGACAGGCCGGCGTGGCAGCAGTACGCCATTTATCTGAAGAACATCGTGGTTGATCGGGACTTCGGGTTTTCGTTCAGCCGGCGGCAGCCGGTTATCACGATCCTGTTCGAGTCGCTGGGGAACACGCTGATCCTCTCTCTGGCGGCGGCGCTCCTGACCTGGCTCCTGGCCATTCCGCTGGGGGTGCTGGCGGCGGTGCGGCAGCACTCGTGGGTGGATCGACTGGCTTCGGGGGCGGGGATGATCGGACTGGCCATCCCGGAAGTGTTCCTGGCGCTCCTGCTCATGCTGATGGCCTACAAGACCGGCTGGTTTCCGGTGAACGGGATGCGGGGGCTCGACCACGACTCGCTCTCCTGGTTCGGGCAATTGCTCGACATCGGGCACCATCTCGTGCTGCCGGCCCTTGTTCTGGCCACGGTGCCGCTGGCCAGCCGGATGCGGCAGATGCGGGCCAACCTCCTCGATGTCCTGCGAGCCGACTACGTCACGACGGCCCGGGCCAAGGGGCTTACCGAACGGCGCGTTATTCTGCGGCATGCGCTTCCCAACGCGTTGAATCCGCTGATCACGTTGTTCGGCTACACGATCGGCGGCCTGTTGTCCGGCTCGTTTCTCGTCGAGAACGTGATGGGATGGCCGGGCCTCGGCCGCGTGGCGATCGAGGCGCTCAACACGCGCGATCTCTACCTGGTCATGGGGAGCGTGCTGATGGCCTCCACGGTCCTGATCCTCGGAAACCTGGTGGCCGACATCCTGCTGGTGATATCCGATCCGAGAATTCGACACGGGGCTTCCGATGGGTAAGTCGCCGCGCACGCCGCCCACGTCTCCAGGCGCCATCGTCTGGTGGCGGCTCTCCCGGAACCGCCCCGCGTACTGGGCGCTTCGCGTTCTCGGCATCCTGTATGCCGTGGTGTTCTTCGCGCCGATCCTGGCGCCGTATGGCGAATCCAGCGCCGAGCGGACGCGCCCGTACGAGCCGCCGGTGTCGTGGGCCTGGTCCGGTGGACCGGCGATCCGGGCGATGGAACGGGTGGGGGGAGTGTCGCGCCCATCGGAGGCGCTGCCTCATCGGCTGGCCTTCTTCGTGCGAGGCGATCGATACGACCTGATGCCGGGAGTGACATGGGATCGACACCTGTTCGGCTTCGCCGCTGGAGGCACCGACCGCGTCTACCTGATGGGCGCCGATCAGTTCGGGCGCGATGTTTTTTCGCGCCTGCTGTACGGCGGTCGGGTGTCGCTGTCGGTCGGCCTGATCGGGGTATTGATCAGCTTTGTGCTTGGCCTCTGGATTGGCGGCTGGGCCGGCTATCGGGGGGGATGGACCGATGCCCTCCTGATGCGCGGTTCGGAAATTCTCATGTCGATTCCGGCGCTCTATCTGATCCTGGCGCTGCGCACCGCCTTTCCGGCCTCGCTGCCGTCGCAGTGGACCTATCTCATGATCATTCTCATCCTGTCACTCGTCAGCTGGACCGGCCTCGGGCGCATCGTGCGGGGTATGGTGCTGTCGCTCAAGACCCGGGACTACGTGGTGGCGGCTGAGGCGCTGGGCGTGCCGGCCGGTCGCATCCTGATGCGCCACCTGCTTCCGAACACGCTGTCATTTGCCGTGGTGGCCGCTACGATCGCCATTCCGGGTTACATCCTTGGCGAGGTGGCGCTGTCGTTTCTCGGCGTCGGAATCCAGGAGCCGGCGGCCTCGTGGGGAAATATGCTGCAGCAGGCGTCGTCGGTTTCGACGATGGAGGCGGCACCGTGGATCCTGTGGCCGGGAGTGGCCATCTTCGTGACGGTGCTGGCGTTCAATATTCTTGGTGATGGACTGCGCGATGCGCTGGATCCGAGGCATCTCGATGGGTGAGGTACCGCTGCTTGCCGTGCGTCATTTGACGGTGGAGTTTTCGAGTTCGAGCGGCGCTTCGCGCCGGATACTCGATGATGTCAGCTTCGAGGTGGGGGCGGGGGAGTCGTTGGGTTTGGTTGGCGAATCCGGTTCCGGCAAGACGATGTCCGCCTTGGCGGTGATGGGTTTGTTGCCCTGGCCGGGTCGTCAGACTGGCGGGCAGATACTCTGGGAAGGTTCTGACCTGGCCTCATCTGGCGCCGAAAAGAGGCGCAAGCTTCGGGGACTGGGAATGGCCATGATCTTCCAGGAGCCGCTCTCCAGCTTGAACCCCGTGATGAGCTGCGGCGATCAGGTGTCGGAGGCGCTGCGCGATGAGGCGCGGCTCTCGAAGGCGGCGGCGCGGGCTCGTGCAGTCGAACTCCTGGCAAAGGTTGGCATTCCCGATCCGGCCCGGCGCGCGGCTGATTACCCGCACCAGATGTCCGGGGGGATGAGGCAGCGAGTGATGATCGCCATGGCGCTGGCACTCTCGCCCCGGCTGCTGATTGCCGACGAGCCGACGACGGCGCTGGACGTGACGATCCAGGCGCAGATTCTCGAACTGCTGCAGCGGTTGTGCGAGGAGGAGAAACTGGCGCTGCTCCTGATCACTCACAACTTCGGCGTGGTGGCCCGGCTGACGCAGCGGGTCGTGGTGTTGAACGGGGGGCGGGTAATGGAGGCGGCGCCGACGGCGGAGCTGCTGGCCAAGCCTAAGCATGACTACACGAAGGCGTTGCTGGCGGCGGTGCCGCGTCTGGACGGGCCGCGCCGACCGACGTCGCGGTCGGTGGATCCTTCCTCGCGGGGCCCGATGCTCGTTCTCGAAAACGTCGGCCGCCGGTTTGCCGTCGGGCGTTCCGGTTTCTTCGGCCCGCCGCGCTGGCTGGAGGCGGTGCGGGATGTGTCGCTGACCGTCGAGCGGGGGGAGACGCTCGGCCTCGTCGGTGAATCGGGGTGCGGCAAGACAACGTTGGGTCGGATGATCCTGCGCCTCCTTCGCCCCAGCGGCGGACGCATTGTGTTCGATGGTGTGGATGTCACGCGGTTGAAACCGGCTGAACTACGCTCGATGCGCCGGCGGATGCAGATGGTCTTCCAGGATCCGGCCGGATCGCTCAATCCGCGGTTGACGGTGGAATCAATGCTGACCGAACCGCTGGAAGTGCATGGCGTGGCTCGTGGTCGGGCCGCCAGGGCGATGGCGGGGGAGTTGCTCGAACAGGTGGGGCTGCCGGCCGACGCCGGTCGGCGCTTTGCCCACCAATTTTCGGGCGGGCAGCGCCAGCGAATCGGCATCGCCCGGGCGCTCGCCCTCTCGCCCGAATTCCTGGTCCTGGACGAACCGGTTTCGGCGCTCGATGTGTCGGTTCAGGCCCAGATACTGGATCTGCTGGCCCGGCTCCGGCAGGAGCGACAGTTGACTTCGATTTTCGTCGGCCATGACCTGTCGGTCATCCGCCAATTCTGCGATCGGGTGGCAGTCATGTATCTGGGTGAGGTCGTGGAAGTGGCTGCGGTGGATGATATTTACACCGATCCCCTCCACCCTTACACGAAGGCGCTTCTGGCGGCCGTGCCGCGCCTCGAACCTGGTGCGCCGGCCCCGGCGCCGCTTCCGGGGGACCCTCCCAGCCCTCTCGCGCCGCCCCTTGGCTGCCGGTTCCACCCCCGCTGCCCGGAGGCCCGGGAATCGTGCCGGCGGGAGGGCCCGGTCCTGGTCGAGTTGGGCGGGGGACGCCTCCTGCGTTGTCCGGTGGTGCAGGAGCGCCTTTCGGCCGGGTGATCTCCCCCGTTCCGGTATCAAGTTCCTGGGCCACCCGCCGATAAATGACCGAGGCCATTCGACTTCCATTTGGCAGGGGGAACCCGCGTCCTTGTTGCTCAACCGAAACGTTCAGTATTACATTGCCCTCATCGTCGGGCTGGCCGGGTTGGCCATCGTGCTCGGTTCCACCCGCATCGCGACGTGGGACTGGCAGCAGCTGACACTTTGGTCACTGGTGTGCGTCATGGCGGAACTCCTCTGGTTGAATACGCTCACCGGCCAGGGGACCGTCAGCATGGCCTCGACATTCAACCTCGCCGTCATCTTCCTGATCGGCTGGGAAAAATCGCTCTGGGTAGTGGGTGCGTCGACGCTCTTCGCCAACCTGGCGATCCAGAAGAAGGAGTGGTTCAAGGCGCTTTTCAACACGTCGCAATCGGCGCTGTCGACGGCGCTGGCCGGCGTTGTCTTTCTCGCCACCGGTGGTGTCACCCTGCTGCCCCACGCCGATACCCCGGGTGCCCAGCAGATCGCCGCGTTCCTGACCCGATTCAATGATGCCCGACTCATCCTGCCATTCCTGTTCTCCGGGCTGACCTATCACTTCGCCAACACGTTTCTCGTATCCGGCGTCATCTCCCTGGCCTCCCGTGAGCGACTGATACCCACCTGGCGCCAGAACTACGGCTACTCGGAGGAAATCGTCTCGTCCCTGGCGCTCCTCTTCCTGTCGCCGCTGGTCGTGCTGTCGTTCGGTTCCGTGTCGTTCCTCGGCATTGTCCTGTTCTTCGTGCCGCTGGTGTTCGTGCGCGACGCCTCGATGCGCTACGTCCAGCTCAAGAAGGCCCAGGACGTTCTCATCCGGACCGAGCGGATGGTGGCCAAGGGGGAAATGGCGGCGGAGATCGGTCACGAGCTGAACAACTACCTGGCGGCGATCTCCGGACGGGCCCAGATGATCCTGATGCTGGCCCCGATCGACGGCGATGCCAGGTTGCGCAAGTGCGCCGAGGTCATCTACGAAAACACGTCCAACATGGTGACGCTGACCGCGGGCCTCATGAGTGCGGCCCACAAGGAAACCCGGAAGCGGCCGGCCAACCTGAATGACATGATCAACAAGACGATCGAGTTCGTGAAGCCGCAAAACAAGTTCAACAACGTCAAGTTCGAGCTGGAACTGGACGCCGCCGTGCCTATGGGTCAGCTGGATCCGGCCCAGATTCAGCAGGTGCTGCTGAATCTTTTTTCCAATGCCGCCGATGCATTACAAGAGTGCGACGTCCCCGAGAAGAAAATCCACATCATGACCCGCCACGAGCCCGACCGGGGCCAGATCATCATGAGCGTGAGCGACAACGGCCCCGGGATGAGCGCCGCCGTGGCCGCCCGAGTGTTTGAGCCGACCTTCACCACCAAGGAGAAGGGGCATGGCTTCGGCCTTTCCGCCAGCTATCGCATCATCGAGAATCACGCCGGCCGCATCCACGTCGATTCGCGTCCCGGCGACGGCGCCACGTTCACGGTCCAGCTGCCGCTTCGGGCGGCCTGATACCCCGCGCGGCCAGCCGCGCGGCCCGTGATAATCTCCCGCTTCGTTAATTGGTCATGGAGCCCGGCATCTGGAGAAGTTCATGCCCCTCACCGAAGCGGAAGCGGCGCTTCGTCTCAAAGAGCAGAAGCCCGAGTTTGGTGTACCCGAATCCGTCGTTGCGGCGCTCCGGCAAGCCGGCCACGAAGCATGGCTGGTCGGTGGCACCGTGCGGGATCTGCTCCTCGGCCGGGCGGCCGGTGATTCCGACCTGGCTACCGATGCCACGCCCGACTGGATGATGGCGCACCTGCCGCATCCGGTGGCGACGGGCCTCCGGCACGGGACCGTCACTTCAGTCGTCGATGGGACGCATGTCGAGGTGACAACGTTTCGAACGGATGTCGGCTATTCCGACGCGCGGCATCCCGACGCTGTCCTGTTCGTTCGCTCGATCGAGGAGGACCTGGCGCGCCGGGATCTGACCATCAATGCGATGGCCTTCTCCCTGCTCGATGATCAGTTTCGCGATCCGTGGGGTGGACTCAAGGATCTCGACGCGGGCGTCGTTCGGGCGGTCGGCGATCCAATTCGGCGTTTCACGGAGGATGGCCTGCGCCCGTTGCGAGCCATCCGCCTGGCGGTGCAACTCGGCTTCGACCTGGAAGAGGCAACGGCCCTGGCCATTCCGAAAGCGCTCCACTCGGTTCGGATGGTGTCACCGGAGCGCGTGCGGGATGAGTTCAACAAGATGCTTCTCGCCGACCTGCCTTCGCGCGCCATCGAGATGATGCGACGCACCGAACTGCTCGGCCTGGTGCTCCCCGAAATGCTCGAGGGGGTCGGCTGTCATCAGAATCGCTGGCATTCGTACGATGTATACGGTCACTCGCTGCAGGTGCTGGACAACGCCCCGGGGTCGAAGCTCGAAGTGCGGCTGGCGGCATTGTTGCACGATATCGCCAAACCGAGAACGAAGGTTGTGGTGAGCGGCGACGGGACTTTCTACAACCATCAGCATGTCGGCTCGGTGATGACCCGGGGCATTCTGACCCGACTCAGGTATCCGCCCGCCGTCGTCGATCGCGTGTCCTCCCTCGTCGACAACCACATGTTTCACTACGACGGTCACTGGACCGACGCGGCGGTGCGCCGGTTCATCAAGCGCGTCGGTATCGACCAGGTGGCGGATCTCTTCGACCTGCGGCTGGCCGATTCGCTGGGAAAAGGGCCCGACGCATTCTTTTCGGGCGATATCGGGGAATTGCGGGTACGAGTCGAGGCCGAACTGGCCCGCTCGGCGGTCCTGGACGTCAGTCAACTGGCAATCGGCGGCCGGGAGGTCATGGAGGCCCTCAATCTCGCGGGCGGGCCCGCCGTGGGGGAGGCGCTCCGCTTTCTTCTCGATCGAGTCATCGAAGACCCCGCCAGGAACACCCCGGAAGGGCTACGGCAATTGCTGTCAATTGACTACCGAAAGATGACTTGACAGCTCAGCCCGTTCTTCCTACAGTCCCGGTCATTCTATCCGGGCCGGCCGCAACAACTTGAGTCCCCTCACCGCCGGTCAGGGCCATTCCGTACGCAACTTGCCACCAATCCCAGCAGGCGGGTCTGCCCGGCCAGGGCGCACCCGGTGAGGAGTTTAATGCCGAAACGACACCGGCGCCTGGCGCCCATCGCGGCAATTGTGCCGCTCGTGGCCTTCCTGGCCATCGGCCTTTCCGTGCGAATCTTCAAGGGGCCGTATCAGGACACGACGGGCCTCCTGACTCCGTCCATTCCCACGGCGGTAACGAACCGACCGGGGTGCCTGGAAGTAGGGCACGTGCCTCGCGGTTCGACACTGGCCGAAGTTCTCGAGAATGAGGGCGTGCGTCCGGAAGAGGCCCGGGCCTGGGTCGACCGGCTGGGCTCACTTTTCGATCTTCGTCGTGTTCAAACGGATCATCAGTACCGGATTCTCTCGCACGAGGATGGTTCGTTGATGCGGCTGGAATTCCAGCCCGACGACCTGGGATATTTCGTGGTCGAGCCGGATTCGACAGGCCTCAAGGCCTGGCGGGAGATCGAACCGTTCGATCGGGTCTACCGCAAGGTGTCGGGCGATGTCCGCGGTTCGCTCTACGCCAGCATGATCAAGACGGGTCTCGACGCGGGGCTCGTGGCCACCTTTTGCGAGGTCTTCAGCTACGACGTCGACTTTGTCACCGAGACACGCGACGGCGACCGGTTCGAGTGCCTGCTCGAGGAGCGGCTCCGGGATGGGCGTCCCATTGGCACGATGCGGCTCCTCTCAGGGCAGTATCAGAACGGCGACGAGGCTGTACAGGCGTACTGGTACGAGCGGACACACGGCAAGGGGGAGTGGTATCGCCCCGACGGCCAGGCGCTGAAGCGGGCCTTTCTCAAGTCGCCGCTGAACTACACCCGCATCTCTTCCGGATTCAGTCAGAACCGGCGTCACCCGATCTTCAAGACCGTACGGCCCCACCTTGGGGTTGATTACGCCGCGCCGACCGGCACCCCGGTCGTGGCGGTGGCTGAGGGCACGGTCCGCTCGGTGGGGTGGGTCAACGGTTATGGAAAACTGGTCCGCATCAAACACGCCGACGGTATTGAAACTTACTATGCCCACCTGTCGAACTATGGCCGCGGCCTGCGCGCCGGAGACTCCGTCAATCAGAATCAGGTGATCGGCTATGTGGGGCAAACAGGTCACGCCACGGGACCACATCTTGATTTCCGGGTTGAAGTGGACGGCCGGTTCGTCAATCCCCTGGGGTTCAAATCGACGGGAGGCGAGCCGCTCCCGGCCGCCGAGCTGGCACAATTTCGGCGGGCGACCGATGCCTATCGGGATGTCATGGTCCGCCTCGACCGGCGGGCTGCGCTCCCGGAAGCCGAGTTCGCGGCGCTGGTCAACACGGCCGTCGCCCCATTTCTTGACACTCAGCATGCCCCTCGGTAGTCTAGTCGGTCCTGCCTCGACCACGCTTGGGCGCCGGGCAGCGGACATCTCATGAATCCGGGACAACGCATGACTGATCGCACCGAGATGGCCGCCCCCGGGCGGCTGGTCACCATTTCCGAAATACAGGAGTCGGTCCGGATCGAGCTTGATCTTGTCCAGGAGGAGTTGGTTCGCTTCTTCGCCTCGTCGGACGTGGCCCTGATCAACGAGATTGCCAATCATGTCGTCCTGACGGTCGGCAAACGGATGCGCCCGACCCTGACGCTCCTGGCGGCCCGCCTGGCGGCGCCAACAGTAAGCCATTCGGTCATCGTGTCCGCCACTATCGTGGAGTTGATCCATACCGCCACACTGGTCCACGACGATTCGATCGACCGCTCCTATCTCCGGCGCGGGCTCCCCACCGTCAACTCCCTCTGGAACGATCAGACCGCCGTGATCATGGGGGACTATCTGTACTCCAAGGGATTCTTCCTGCTTCGTGAGCACGGCCTCTGGGAGGTCATGGGGATCCTGGCCGGCACCACGTATCGCATGTCGATCGGCGAAATGCTCGAGCTGGAAAAGAAACGCGATCTGTCGATCACCGAAGCGACCTATCTCAAGATGATCGACGAAAAGACCGCCACCCTGATCGCGGCCGCCTGTGAGATCGGCGCCTTCCTGACCTTTGGTGACGGCCGGGAGAGGGAGGCACTTCGCCGCTTCGGCACCGAACTCGGCATGGCTTTCCAGATCACGGATGATCTCCTCGACTTCGTGGGAGACAGCGGCCATATCGGCAAGTCCACCGGGGCCGACATCCGGGATGGAAAGATGACGCTCCCCTTGATCCACGCCTTCCGTCAGGCCCCATTCGAGCGCGCCGGTTTGATCCGCGAGCTCATCCTGGCGCCGGAAATGACCGAGACAGGATGGAACACCATTTTCGATTTCACTGCAGAATTCGGCGGACTCGACTACAGTCGTGACATGGCCCGGCGCTATGCCGACCAGGCCGTTCAGGCGCTCGAGGACTTTGACGACTCTCCCACGAAAAACACCCTGGCCGCTGTCGTTGATTATGTCGTCCATCGCCGGCGCTGAGCCGCTGCGTCCGCGCCGGACGGGCAAGGTTTCGATCGACACCCACGCCGTCGCCATCGCCGCCGCGCGTGAAGCCCAGAAGAAAAAGGCCCGGGACATCGTCGTGCTTGACCTCCGCCAGCTGACCGGAGTCTGTGACTACTTCATCATTGCCACCGGCCAGAGCGACACGCAGGTCCGCGCCATCGCCGACCAGGTGGAGGATGGGATGAAGGAACTCGGGCACCGTGTCTGGCATGTCGAGGGGCATTCCACCGGCCGCTGGGTACTGCTCGACTTCGTCGACGTGGTGGTTCACGTTTTCAATCCGGATGCGCGCGATCTTTACCAGCTCGAAAAGCTCTGGCGGGACGCTGGAAGGGAAGAGATTGCCGACGATTGAAAGCGAACTGGCCGGGCGCCTGCGCGACACCATCGCGGGGCTCTGGCCGGAGGCGGCCGATCTCGTGCCAGATCCCGAGATTGCCGTTCCCCGCGAGGAAGGGTACGGCGACTACAGCAGCAACGCGGCCATGCTCCTGGCAAAGTCGCTCAGGAAGAACCCGCGCGAGATCGCAGGCCAGCTGGCCGACGCGATGGGCTCCCATGGCGATCTGCTCGAGAAGATCGAGGTGGCCGGTCCCGGGTTCCTCAATCTGACGTTGTCCCGCGCGGCGCTTGAGGCCGTGCCCGGCCGGGTGCTGGCCGAGGGGGCGGCGTACGGACAAAGCGACACGGGCGCCGGACGGAAACTGCTCGTGGAGTTCGTCAGCGCCAATCCAACCGGACCGCTCAACGTTGTCAATGCGCGGGCCGCTGCCTTTGGCGGCACCCTGGCCCGGTTGTTCCATGCGGCCGGCTGGCGTTCGTCCACGGAATTCTACGTGAATGACGTGGGCAACCAGATCGATCTGCTCGGCCAGAGCCTCCTGGCGCGCCATCGCGAGGCCAGGGGACAGGGGGCCGCGGTCATCCCCGAGAATGGTTATCAAGGTGCGTACCTGGCCGACATCGCGGGACAACTGGCGGGTCCGGAAGTCGAGACGGCGCTGGCTCGCGGCACCGATGAGGCGATTGCCCGGGATTTCAGCGCCATTGCCACGGCGCGGATCCTCGCCTGGCAGAAGGGCGATCTGGAAAAATACGGCACGACATTCGACCGCTGGTTTCGGCAGTCGGAACTCTATCCCGACGCCGTGCAGCGCACGCTGGCGCTGATCAGGGAACGCGGTTACGTCGTGGAAAAGGACGATGCGGAGTGGTTGGCCACGACCCGCTTCGGCGACGACCAGGACCGCGTCCTGGTCCGCGGTAACGGTGAACCGACCTACTTCCTGGCCGACCTGGCCTATCACGCCGACAAGCACGCCCGAGGCTTCGACCATGTCATCGACATCTGGGGCCCCGACCACCATGGCCATATTCCGAGGATGCAAGCCGGCATGGAAATCATGGGCTTCGACAAGAAGTGGCTCGAGGTCATCATCGTCCAGCAGGTCAACCTGTTGTCCGCGGGCCTGCCGGTGAAGATGTCAAAACGAGCCGGCGAAATGGTAACCCTGGCCGACCTGGTGGACGACGTCGGCAAAGACACCGCCATCTTCTTCTTCCTGATGAGAAAAGCCAGCAGCCACCTGGATTTCGACTTAGATGTCGCCCGCAAGACAAGCGACGAGAACCCAGTATTCTACGTAAAATACGCCCACGCCAGAATAGCCAGCTTATTGAAAAAGGCTATTGAATCTGGCACGCCAGGTGCAGATAACCCAGCCGCCGGTGACAGCAAGCTCCTAACACATCCAACCGAAATCACCCTGATACGCCTACTGACGCGCCTCCCGGAGACCATAGTGGGTTCAGCGATACATAGAGAGTGCCATCGCATCACGAATTACCTGCGTGATCTCTCCGCCGCATTCCACCCCTTCTATCACCAGTGCCGGGTGGTGGGAGAGGAGCCGGCACTGGCGCACGCACGTATCAAACTGTGTGCGGCGGTGAAACAGGCCCTGGCCAACGGCATGGCCCTGATCAACGTCGATGCGCCGGAGAGCATGTAGGCGGATGTCGGACCAGTTGTCGGTCGAATCGGTCGGTTCGGCATCAGCGATACCGCCCTGGCCGGTCACCCCGTCGAAGCAGTTCCCCGGATTCCTTCAGGCGCTGTTCCTCCTCTTCCTGATCCATCTGATCGCCAACGTCGTGGGTGGTGTCCTGATCCTCCCCGGCATGATTGCGGACTACCTGGCGCACGGCAGCTTCACACAAACGATGGCGCTGGCGGCGGTGGGAATTGTGGCCAACTCAATCGCATTCGGCCTGATCACCTGGTTCACCTGGCGACGCTCGAAACTGCCGGCCCGACAGGCCTTTCCGCTTCACGGTGTCCCGGTCATGGCGGCCCTGACCATGCTACTGCTGTTCGGCGGTACGCTGGTGCTGGCCGAACTGGTATCAACCGGACTCTTCCGGCTGCTTCCGCCGCCGGATTTCATCGTCCAGATATTCAAGCAACTGCTGGGCAGTGAGGCGCCCCTCGTTCTCTCCGCCATCTTCCTGGTGGTGATCGCCCCGGTGACGGAGGAATTTTTTTTCCGGGGCGTCCTGCAGCGAAGCCTTTCGATTCGGTACGGACCCAACAAGGCGATCCTTTACTCCGGTTTGCTGTTCGGGATCATGCATGTCCTTCCCTGGCAGGTCGTGCCGGCCGTCATTCTGGGCACGTTGTTCGCTTTTTGGCGGGAGAGGACCGGCAGCCTCTGGCCGCCGCTGATCGCGCATGCCATCACCAACGGAACGTCCTTTGTCATGAGTCGACTTCATCCGGAATACGATCCGCTGGTGCCCGACTGGCCGGAGCCGCTGTTCCTGGCCGGCGGGGCCGTGATGCTATTGGCCGGCCTGGTCCTGGCGAAACGATACCTTCCGTCCGCGGCACCCTCGTCGATTGCCGAAAGGAGTTCACTGTGAGCGCACTTGTCGTCGGATCGGTGGCCCTCGACACCGTCATCACGCCGTTTGGACGGGCCGATGACGTGCTGGGGGGGTCCGCCTCATTTTTTTCGGTGGCCGCACGACTCTTCACGCCGGTCAACCTGGTGGCCGTCGTGGGGGATGACTTCCCGAAGGAACACATTGCCATGTTTCAGGCGCGCGGCATCGACACCACCGGCCTGACGGTGACAAAAGGCCGCACATTTCGCTGGGCCGGCGAGTATGGATTCGATCTCAACAGCCGCGAAACCCTGGACACCCAGCTCAACGTCTTTGCCGACTTTGATCCGGTGATCCCGATGGCGTACCGGCAACCGCGGTTCCTCTTCCTGGCCAATATCGATCCCGGCCTGCAGCGCCGGGTGCTCGATCAGGTGGAGCGCCCCGAAGTGGTCCTCATGGACACCATGAACTTCTGGATCGAGCGATCGAGGGAGTCGCTGATGGAGACCCTCCGTCGCGTCGACCTGGTTTTCCTTAATGATGGCGAGACCCGGGAACTGACCGGAGAATCCAACCTGATCAAGGCCGCCCGTGCCGTTCTCACCATGGGGCCCTCCATCGTGGTGGTCAAGAAGGGGGAGCACGGGTCGATCCTGTTCACCCGGGACTTCACTTTTTCCGCCCCGGCCTATCCGATTGAGCGCCTCTTCGACCCGACGGGGGCCGGGGATACGTTTGCGGGAGGCTTCGTTGGACACCTGGCGTCCTGCAAGGATGTCACCGAGGCTGAGCTGCGCCGGGCCGTCGTGACCGGTACCGTGATGGCCTCCTTTGCGGTCGAGTCCTTCAGCCTGGACCGGCTGGCCGGGGCCACGAAGGAGGAAGTGGCCGACCGGATTCGGGAGATCAAGCAGCTCTCCGACTTCGTCCCGGCCTGAAAAAGATTCACCGCCCCTTGGACTCGGGGACCCGAAATGCTATAACTCCATGAGATCTGGGGGGATCGTGTGCAGGGGGTGGCCGCGTGGAGTCGAATCCGACCGCGGGATGGGTTGAGAGGGCAGAGTCACTGATCCTGAGCCTCCGTGACGTGACGGGGGTCGACATCGCCTGCGAGGGCGATGACATTCTGGAAGTCAACATCCTGGCCACCGGTGATCGGCCGCCCAAGCAGATCGCGCGTGACGTGCGTTCGGCCCTGCGAGCGGAGTTGCGCATCGAGGTCGATCATCGCAAGATTTCCGTGGCGCAGCGCCGGGACGACTCCGTCCTCCGGGAAGGGATTCTTCTGGCAGAGGGCACTGTCATCGAACTGGTGCCGCCGCTGGATCCCCGGCCGGCTGGCTCCCGCCGAATCCAATTCCTCGGACTCGATCTCTCGCTGAACACGCATCGGGCCCATGCCCGGGTCGAACTGGGGCTGGGTGACGGTGAGGCGGCGGGGGAGGCCGAGGGACCGGCCAATCAGGACGACTCCCTCCGGCTCATCGCCCAGGCCACCCTTCAGGCGGTCGGGCGGTTCGTGGGCGATAATACCCGGTTTACGCTGGCCGACCTGGTCACGGTACCACTCGGGGGAGAACCGGTCGTACTCGTCGGCGTTCACTACCAGAAGGGGCGTGAACGGCTGCTCCTGTCCGGCTCGGCGGCCGCCAGCCGCGACTTGCAGACGTCCGTGGTGTTTGCTACGTTGGCCGCGTTGAACCGCCGCCTGGGACGCCTGTCACTCCGGGAGGCCGTGGAATATGAGCTCCGCCCGACCACGATCTAAATGTCGACCGGCATCGATCCGAGGGACAGCGAAGCGTTACAGATTTTTCGAGCGAAGCGAACCCATCGTCCTGGCATTCAACAAGTTTCTCAGGTACGGAAAGGTGGGTTCCCACGATGAAATGGGGATGGCTCGCTCTGGTGCTGAGCGTTACGCTCAGCGTGCTGCCGGGTAAAGCCGGCTGGTAACAATTCCCTCGACGATGTCGGTCACTTATTCTTCCCGCCGGCGGCCGATCCTGGCCGCCGCGTCCGACCCCGGAAGCGGAACATGAGCGTCAGCCGTAACCCGGGCGGCGCCTTCGCCGCCTTCTATCTCCTCATCATCGGGCTCGGCTTCGGCCTCCTGCTCCTCGCCACGCCGTCACTTGGCGCGTCGTTTACACCAATCCTGCTCCTCTGGCTCCTGCTCACCATTCTGACCGACGCCAATCCGGTCCATCTTCCCAACGGTGGCTATATCACCGTGGCCTCCACGCTTGATTATGCCGGCATCCTGATCTTCGGACCGGTGGCGACGGCCTGGGTTGAGGTGTTGAACACGCTGATTCTCCATGGGCTGATCCAGAAGAAGCCGATGAAGAAAACACTTTTCAATGCCTCCGTCTTCGCCCTGACCATCCTGGTGGCCGGCCGGGTCTACCAGATGGCCGGCGGCCCGATTGGCGTAACGCCCAACCTGGTCATGCATGGTCCGGCATTGCTGCTCCTTGGTTTCACCTACTTCCTGGTCAACACGTCGGCTGTCTCGTTGATCCTTGCACTCTCGCAGGGGAAGCGACTCTGGGCGATCTGGCGGGTCAACTTCCGCTGGACGGCGAGTCATATGGTGGCGGCCGTCGTGGTCGGTGTGGCCCTGGCCGCGCTCTATCACGCGCTGGGTGTCGGCGGCGTCTTCCTCTTCGTCACCCCGCTCCTGCTGGCCAGCTATGCCTTTCGCCTTTACACCGAGGCCCGGCGCGACATCATCGATTTCGTCGGCGTACTGTCCGGAGTCATCGATGAGGTCGATCCATACACTCACCGTCACACGCAACGGGTGGCTCACTATGCCGTGCTGTTGGCCCGCGAACTCGATCTTCCGGAGCAGGAAGTCGAAACGATCGAATTCGCCGCGCTTCTGCACGATCTGGGAAAGATCAAGAAGGAGCATCGGGAACTGTTGCTGCGCCCCTCCTCGCTCACTGAGGACGAACGGCGCCACATGGCCAGCCATGCGGAATTTGGCGCCGCGATGGCGGCGCGGCTCCGCTCGCTCAAGACCACCAGCGAGATTGTCATGGCCCACCACGAAAAGCTCGACGGCACCGGTTACCCGCGCGGGCTCGCAGGCAAGGAAATCCCGATGGGCGCCCGCATCGTGGCGGTGGCCGATGCCTTTGACGCGATGACCACCGACCGGGTCTACCGACCGGCGATGCCGTTGGAGAAGGCCCTGTTGATTCTGCGCGAGGAGGCCGGCCGTCACTTCGATCCGGCCGTTGTCAGCTGCCTTGAGCGGTTGGTGCATTCGGGGGATATTCGTCCGGGATCCACGGGCCGGCGCCAGGAACCGGAGGCGCGCCTCGCTTCCGGCACGGATCCGGCCGTCGACCCGGCATCAGTCCAGCCGACGCTTGAACCGATTCGCTGACATGGACCACGCTTCCGACAGGGCCGGTCGATGAAGTACCGCGAGGCTGGTGTTGACATCGATGCGGGCGAAACCTTCGTTCGCCTGATCAAGCCGTTCGTCCGGACTACCTTTGGTCCGGATGTCCTGACCGAGCTGGGCAGTTTCGGCGGTGTCATTCGGATTCATCCGGCCGGGCCGGACACGCTGCTGGTGGCCTCGATCGATGGGGTCGGCACGAAGCTGCTCCTGGCCACCGAACACGACCGCCTGGATGACATCGGGCGCGACCTGGTTCACCACTGCGTCAACGACATTGCCGTGCACGGTGCCACGCCGCTCCTCTTTCTCGATTACATCGGCGCCGGCCGGCTCGAGCCGGAGCGTGCCGTGAGGATGGTGGCCGGCATGGCCGCCGCCTGCGCCGCCCAGGGGGCCGCGCTGCTCGGCGGCGAGACGGCCGAAATGCCCGGCCTGTACCAGGAAGGTCACTACGATCTGGTTGGGGCCATCGTCGGGGTCGTGGCCCGCGAGCGGTTCATCGATGGCCGGAATCTCATTCCCGGTGATCGACTGATCGGCCTTGCCTCCGACGGGCTCCACACCAACGGCTACTCGCTGGCGCGCCGGGCTCTGTTCGATTCGGGGCAACACCGCCCCCTGGATCGCCCCATGGAACTGGAAGGCACGAGTCTGCTCGAGGCGTTGCTCGTGCCACATCGCTGCTATGCGCCGGCGCTTCATGCACTGATGGAGGGAGGCGTGCTCAAGGGAGCGGCCCACATCACCGGCGGTGGCATCGAGGGGAACCTCGCCCGCATCCTTCCTCCGGGGGTGGATGCGGTCATCGAGCGCCGCGGCTGGTCGATACCGCCACTTTTCCGTATCATCGAGGCCGCCGGTCCGGTGGAGGGAGCGGAAATGTTCCGCACTTTCAACATGGGCGTTGGTCTTGTCCTGGCGGTTGACGCTGCGAACGAGGCCGGCGCACTCGCTCGACTGACCGGCCTCGGCGAATCGGCATTCCCGCTGGGACCGCTCGTTCCCGGAACCGGTCGGGTCCGACTCGACTGACGAATCTTCATTCGAATCGAGGAGTTCTCATGGCCCGAAAGAAAATCCGCGTGGCGGTCATCGGCGCGGGTGCGGTGGCACAGATCAATCATATTCCGGCTTACTCCCGGCTCGATACGGCCGAGGTGGTGGCTGTTTGCGACGTCGATATTGAAAAGGCCAAGCGAGTGGCCGCCCGATTCGGCATCCCCACGGCCACGCCCGACCATGACGAGATCTTTGCCCGTGACGACATCGACGCCGTCGATGTCTGCGTTCCGAACCATCTCCATGCGCCGATGACGATCGGGGCGCTCAATTCCGGCAAGCATGTGCTGTGCGAGAAGCCGTTCAGCCGGAGTCCGCAGGAGGCTGGCCGCATGGTGGCCGCCGCCGAGAAGAACGGCAGGGTCCTGATGGCGGCCTTCAACAATCGCTTCCGTAATGACGCCCAGCTGCTCAAGACGTTCGTCGACAAGAAGGAAGTCGGCCGGATCTTCTATGCCAAAAC
The DNA here is from genome assembly GCA_034440375.1 of Candidatus Eiseniibacteriota bacterium. Lineage (GTDB taxonomy): Bacteria > Eisenbacteria > RBG-16-71-46 > JABDJR01 > JAWXBZ01 > JAWXBZ01. The sequence continues at coordinate 15,738 of JAWXBZ010000016.1, read as the reverse complement.
CGGCTGGCTGATCAAGCACGCTTCGTGGGATGAGAAGTCGTGGAAGGCCCAGAAACGGTTCGCCGGTGGTGGTGTCCTGATCGATCTCGGCGTGCAGATGCTCGATCTCTCCCTCTGGATCCTTGGCATGCCCGAGGTCGAAACGGTCAGCGCCTCGACGGCCCGCCGTCCCGAAATTGACGACGTGGAATCAAGTGCGGCGGCATTTATCCGGCTGGCGGGAGGGGCCACGCTGACGCTCGAGGTTGGTTGGTCGCTCCTCATGGAAAAGGACTTCGCCTACGTCAACCTCTTCGGTGAGCACGGGGCGGCACTTCTCAATCCGTTCCGTCTGCACAAGGAGATGCACGGAAGTCTCGTCAACGTGACGCCGGCCACCGAATCAATCCGCAACGTCTACAAACTGTCGTACGAGGCCGAGATTGCCCACTTCATCGACTGCGTTCGGAGTGGCCGGAAGCCGGCCGCGCCGGGGAGCGAGGCGGTGACCGTGCTCAAGGTGCTGGAAGCCATCTACAAGTCGGCGGAATCGGGTCGCGAGGTGAAGCTCGCGTAGGCCCATTCCATGCGAGGAAAAGTGAAGCGCCTGCCGGCGTGGTTTCTGGCGACTCTTTCCGGGGTGCTCCTGGCCACGACGTATCCCACGTTCAATATGGCCCCGCTGGCGTTCGCCTCATTCGTGCCGATTCTCCTTGCCCTGGCCGAAACACGCCGTTCGACGGGCAGCGCCTTTCGACTTGGCTGGCTCTTCGGCTTCGTTTTCTTTCTAATCCTGCTCCAGTGGATTCCCCGCCTGCCACCCGAAAATGTCACGGTGCCGATGCTCCTCTATCCGGCGCTGGTCCTGGCGGCGGCCTATTCGGCGCTCTATGTCGGCGTGTGGGCCGGCGGAGTGGCGTTCCTGGCACGTGGCCGTCCCGTATCCCTGGTCCTCTCAGCACCGGGCCTGTGGGTCCTGCTCGAGATCCTGCGCTGTTCCTTTGTCCTCGGCTTCCCCTGGGGCGTCGTCGGCGGGAGTCAGTGGGCCGCGCTCGACTGGATCCAGATGGCCAGCCTGGGCGGCGTGCATCTCCTCTCCTTCGTCATCGTGGCGATCAATGGCACCCTGGTGGCGGCACTCCTGGACCGGGGTCCGCGCCGTATGTTCTGGCTGGCGGCCGGCCTTCTCCTGATCGTCGTGCCCTGGCTCCACGGGCGTGGCGAACGGGCGCGCATCGACGCTGCGTTGTCGACTCTTCCGACGGTCTCCGTCGCACTGATCCAGCCGAACACCGGTTATGACAAGTGGGATGGGGCCAGGCGAACCGAGATCATCACCGGTCTGGTTCAGGCCTCCCTCGCGGCCGCCCGTGTCACGAACGAGTCGACGCTCCTGGTCTGGCCGGAAACCGCCACCCCGACGCTCCTCCGTTTCGATCCGCCGAATCTGGCCCTGGTCCGGAGCGTCGGCCAGACGACCGGGCGGGCACTGTTCACCGGTTTTCCAGACCAGGAGCGCGATGGACCATCCCGGGAAGGTGGTGCCTCTCGGTTGCGCTACTACAATTCCGCGGGCCTCTTCCTGCCCGACGAGGGACTGGTTGAGTACGCGCCCAAGGCGCGCCTCGTTCCCTTCGCCGAGTGGATGCCACTTCCCGGCCTCAACCGGGTCAACTTCGGTCAGTCGAACTTCACGCCGGCTGAATCGCTCCACGTCTTCCGCGGCTGGAAGGAACCGTTCGGCGCACTGATCTGCATCGAATCGATCTTTCCGGCCCAGAGCCGGAAGCTGGTGGCGTCCGGCGCCCGGTTTCTGGTCAACGTGACCAATGACCAGTGGTTCGGAGACAGCGGTGCCCCCTGGCAACATTTGTCGCTGGCGGTCTTCCGCTCGATCGAGACGCGTGCCGGCATGGCCCGGGCCGCCAATACCGGAGTCTCCTGCATCATTGATCCGGTGGGACGCATCCGGAATGCCTCGCCACTGTTCGAGCCCGCGCTTGTTGTCGGCGAGGTCGTGCTGGCACCGAAGGTCCCGACGTTCTACGTCCGATACGGCGACTGGATCCTCGTGGCTGGCCTCGGACTGGCCGTTGTCGGTGCGATCCTGGCGCGACGTGGGCGAGGTGAGTAACGGAACGATGGATCGATGAGCGTCGCCGCGAACGGGCGAAATTTTCGGATTGACCTGTCCTACGACGGCACCGATTTCTTCGGATGGCAGATCCAGCCCAATGTCCGAACCGTGCAGGGGGAGTTGGTCCGCGCACTGACGCGCGTTTTCGACGAGCCGGTTCAAGTGATCGGTGCGGGGCGAACCGACACCGGCGTTCATGCGACCAGGCAGGTGGCCAGCGTGAGTACCGATCGGGTCATTCCGGCGGCCGGACTGGCCCGGGCCCTGAATGCACTCCTCCCGGCGGATGTCCATGTCGCGCGCGTCATCGATGTGCCAACCGATTTCCATGCCCGATTTTCCGCGATACGTCGCACGTATCGCTATCGAATTGTCACGCGGCCGGGCCCGTTTCGTCGCCGATACGCCTGGGTCCTGCCCGAGGCACCCGATCCGGCCTCCCTGAACGCCGCCATGGCGCCCTGGCTGGGCCTTCACTCCTTTCATGCGTTCACGCAGGGGGAGGGAGCCCTCGGCAACACTCGCTGCCGGATCGACCGTGCGCTCTGGCGCGAGCAGGAGGGACGGTTGATCCTGGTTCTCACGGCCGATCGTTTCCTGTACCGGATGGTGCGCCTCCTGGTGGCTGTTCTCGTGGATGCCCACCGGCGGGGATGCCTTGAGCCCGGGATCATGGCGCGGCTCGTGACCGAGGACGCCACTCGTCCGCCGGTGGCACCCGCACCAGCGTGCGGCCTCTTCCTTGCCGGGGTCGACTACGCCGAGACGACCGGGTTAGAATGAGGACGAGGAGGGTCATTCCATGAAATTTTTCGTCGACACGGCCAACATCGAGGAAATTCGCGAACTGGCCGAACTCGGCATCATCGACGGCGTCACGACCAACCCGTCGCTTGTCGCGAAGGAAAAGGGAAGTTACGACGATCTGCTCCGGGAGATCTGCGCGCTCGTCGACGGCCCGATTTCGGCCGAGGTGACGGCGCTCGACGTGGAGGGGATGCTCACCGAAGGGGATCACTACGCCTCGCTGCACGACAATATCGTCGTCAAGCTCCCCACCACCCCGGACGGGCTCAAGGCCTGCCGCCGCCTGGTGGCCGATGACATTCGCGTCAACATGACCCTGATTTTTTCACCGCTTCAGGCACTCCTGTGTGCCCGGGCGGGCGCCACGTTTGTCTCTCCATTCATCGGGCGGCTGGATGACATCTCGCAGGAGGGAATGGGCGTCATCGAACAGACGGTCCAGATCTTCGACAATTACAATTTTCCGACTGAGGTGCTGGTGGCCAGCGTCCGCCATCCCGTGCATATCCTGCAAGCGGCCATGATCGGTGCCGATGTCTGCACCGTGCCGCACAAGATTCTGATGCAGATGATCCGGCACCCGTTGACGGACAGCGGCCTTGAAAAATTCCTGGCCGATTGGAAGAAATCGGGGCGGTGAGCGCCACCCGTCGCCCGATGGAACGATTGATGAGTCGGAGCGCCGTATTCTGGCTTCGAGGCATCGTCATGGCGCTTGTCGGAGCGGCCGTCACGCTGCTGGTGGCCGATCGCCTCGGCGCCCCGCGCATCCCATCGCCCGGCTCCGGACGCCCGGCCGGAACCATCGATCCGATTGGCGACAGCCGGCGCAACGCCATCGTCACGGCCGCCGAACTGGCCGGCCAGGGTGTGGTGTCCATCACCGCGGTCGAGAGCCGCACCTTCAGCGTCTCACCGATCCCACGCGGATTCGAGGATGCCTATTCGCAGTTCTTCGGCGGTGTGCCCGGGCAGACCTACCGTGAGGATGTGCCCAAGTTCGGCAGCGGTTTCATCCTGGATCGGAACGGGCACGTCCTGACCAACGCACATGTCGTGGCCGGCACCGAGGAAATTCAGGTGACCCTGGCCGACGGGCGTCAGTTGACCGGCAAGGTTCTCGGCTTCGATCTGGCCTACGATCTGGCCGTCATCAAGGTGGAAGGAAAGAATTTGCCCGCCGTCACCATCGGCAATTCGGATGACCTTCTGGTCGGTGAATGGGCCATCGCCATCGGCAACCCCTTCGGGCATCTTCTGGGGGACAGTCGACCGACGGTCACGGTCGGTGTCATCAGCGCCACCAACCGCGACATCAACGTGAACGTGGCCGATGGTGGCATCTACAAGAACATGATCCAGACGGACGCGGCGATCAACCGGGGCAATTCCGGAGGGGCACTGGTCAATTCCCGCGGCGAGGTGATCGGTGTCAACACGTTCATCTTCACCGAAAGCGGCGGTTCCCTCGGAATTGGCTTCGCCATTCCGATCAATACGGCGGCACAGGTGGCCCGCGAGATCATCGATCATGGCCGGGTGCGTGAAGTCTGGATCGGGGTCAGCGTCGTCTCGCTCTCCCCGTACCTGGCGGCACGCCTTGGCACCCAGGATACCCGCGGCTGTGTCCTTTCGCAGCTGGAGCGAGGGAGCCCGGCCGACCGGGCCGGCCTGGAAGTCGGCGATATCGTTCGGGCGATCGGTAACACCGTGGTCGTCGACGCGCCATCCGCGCGGCGACAGATTTTCGGCGCCAAGGCCGGGGACACCCTGGTCATGCGAGTGGAGCGGAGCGGGCGAACGAAGGATTTCCAGATTCGCCTGGAAAACATGCCGGATCGGTCCGGAAGTCGATGATCGAGCGCTATTCCAGGCCGGAGATGAGCCGCATCTTCGCGACAACGGCAAGGTTCCAGACCTGGCTTGATGTCGAGGCGGCGGTCAGCCGGGCCCTTGAACGGCGTGGTTTGGTGCCGGCTGGAATCGCGGATGCGATCGAGCGGGCCGGCCCGATCGACCCGGCCCGCGTCGAGGAAATTGAACAGACGACACACCACGATGTTATCGCCTTCCTGAGCGCTGTCTCCGAACGGATGGGGCCGCCCGGGCGCTTTCTGCACCATGGCATGACTTCGAGTGATCTGATCGACACGGCGCTTGGGCTCACGCTCCGGCGGGCCTCTATGGTTCTCCGGACCGGCCTATGTGATCTCTCCGATGTCGTCCGGGCGCGGGCCATGGAATTCCGCCGCCTCCCGTGTGTTGGCCGGACGCATGGCGTCATCGCCGAGCCGACGACCTTCGGTCTGAAACTCCTTGGCTGGTACGCCGAACTGAATCGTCAACTGGTCCGGCTCGACGAGGCGGTGCTGGGCGTGGCCGTGGGAAAGATATCGGGCGCCGTCGGCACTTTCAGTCATCTGCCGCCCGACGTGGAGGAAGAGGTTTGCCATCGTCTCGGCCTGTCGCCGGAGCCCGTGTCCACGCAGGTGGCGGCCCGGGACCGCCACGCGACACTTGTCATGACCCTGGCTGGCCTGTCGGCTTCCCTCGAGCGAATGGCCACCGAGGTGCGCAATCTTCAGCGCAGCGAGATTCTCGAAGCGGAGGAGCATTTCGCGGTCGGCCAGAAGGGGTCGAGCGCCATGCCGCACAAGCGCAATCCAATCACCGCCGAGCGCGTGGCTGGCCTGGCACGATTGCTCCGCGGCTACGCCGTCAGCGCTCTCGAAAACGTGGCCCTCTGGCACGAGCGTGACATCACGCACTCCTCGGTTGAAAGGGTCATCCTGGCCGATAGCTTTCTTGTTGTCGATTACCAGCTTCACCTGATGACGCGGATTGTGCAGGGGCTGATCGTTTACCCGCGTCGGATGGTCGAAAACCTGAACCGGGCCGGCGGGATCGTCTACTCGCAGCGGGTATTGCTTGCACTGACGGAGGCGGGCCTTCCTCGGGAGGACGCGTATCTCCTGGTACAACGGGCCGCTCACACGGCCTGGGAGAACGGCGGCTCCTTCCGGGCGCTGACCGAGGCTGATCCGGAAATCGCCAGCCGTCTGGAACCCGGACGTCTGAATGATTGCTTCGATCTCGATCACGGCCTGCGGCACATCGATGACATTTTCCGACGCGTGCTGGGCGATGACTCCCTGGGGGAGCGATTTGAGGATGATGCCTGAATCGGACAAGACGGTGTCCGTCCTGCCGGTCGATCGGGACCTGGCCGATCGACTGACGGAAGCCCGGGTTCGACTTAACCTGGACGAAGCCCGGCGGGTGGCCGCGCTCCTCGGCCGTCCGCCCACCCTGGTCGAACTCGTTCTCTTTGACACGATGTGGAGCGAGCACTGCTCGTACAAATCGAGCCGGTCGGTTTTGAAGGAATTCCTGCCAACCGAAGCTCCCAATGTGCTGCTGGGGCCCGGCGAGGATGCCGGCATCATCTACCTGACCAGTCACAAGGGGGAGCGCTGGGGGCTGGTCGTGGCCCACGAGAGCCACAACCACCCGAGCCAGGTGGTCCCGGCGGAGGGTGCGGCCACGGGCGTCGGCGGCATCGTCCGCGACGTTTACTGCATGGGGGCCGACGTCGTGGGCGTTCTGGACGCGCTCCGTTTCGGCGATCTGACCGGCGAATCGGCGGAGCGCTGCCGCGAGGTGGCCGAGGGGGTGGTTACCGGCATCTGGCAATACGCCAATGCCCTTGGCGTCCCCAATCTCGGCGGCGATGTCTGGTTTGATTCCGGTTACGACGACAACTGCCTGGTCAATGTCGTAGCCGTCGGGGTGGTGCGCGAAAAGGACATCGTGCGCAGCCGAGTCCCGAAGGTGGCCGCCGACGAACCGTATGATGTCATCCTGCTGGGCAAGCCGACCGATGCGTCCGGCTTCGGGGGTGCCTCGTTTTCCTCGGCGGTGCTGTCGGAGGCGGACCTGGAGCTTAACAAGGGAGCCGTGCAACTCCCCGATCCATTTCTGAAGCGAGTCATCGTCGAGGCCACCCGCCAGGCACTGGCCTTTTGCCGGAGTGAGAAGGCGGCCATCGGATTCAAGGACCTGGGTGCCGGCGGCATCGCCTGCGTGACCAGTGAACTGGCAGCCCATGGCGGATTCGGAATGGATATCGACCTTGATCGGGAGGTTCAGGACGGCGGTCCGTTCCCGGCAGAGGTTGTAGCCTGCAGCGAAACACAGGAGCGCTTCTGCCTTGTCGTCCCCTCCCGCTTGTCGGCAGCCGTTCTCCGGATTTACAACGAGGATTTTGAATTGCCCCGGGTCTACCCGGGCGCCGGCGCCCGGGTCATCGGAAACGTTCGAAACGATGGTCGATACCGGGTCACCTATCGCGGCGTCGTCGTCGTCGACGCGCCGGTCACGGTCATCACGGAGGGGATTCGCTATGACCGTCCGTCCCGACCGGTGCCACCCGCAGGACAGCCGGCCAGTCTCCCGCCAATAGCCGATTTCGCCGAACTGGTCCTGCGGATGGTGGCTCACCCCAACGTGGCCTCTCGCGAGTATATCTACCGCCACTACGACACCGAGGTGCAGGCTCGCGCCATATTCCGACCCGGCGAGGCCGATGCGGCACTTTTCCTCCCCATCCCCGGTTCACCGATCGGGGTGGCCGTGTCGGTCGATGGCAACCCGCGCTACGGTCGGCTCGATCCGTACCGCGGTGGGCTGACCGCCGTGGCCGAGGCGATGAGAAACGTGGCGGCCATCGGGGCCACGCCTGCGTGCCTCACCGACTGCCTGAACTTCGGCAATCCCGAGGATCCCGAGGTTTTCCATGAGTTTCGTGAGTCGGTCCGCGGGCTCGGCGATGCCGCGCGCCGCCTGGGATTGAAGGGGGAGCCGGGCGCCCCGGTTCCGTTCGTGTCGGGCAACGTCTCGCTCTATAACTTTTCCGCGACCGGCCGGGCCATCCCACCGTCACCCATCGTGGCCTGCTTCGGCATTCTCGAAGACTACAGCCGGGCCGTCGGGCAGACCGCCCGCCGGGCCCGTTCGCTCCTCGTTCTGGTTGGTGCGCGACGGGCGGAACATGGCGGCTCGATCGCGGCCGATCTGCTCGGCGTGTCCGGAGGACAACCCCCCACCGTCGACTTCGATCATGAATGCAGTGTCCTGTACGGCGTCATCGACGCGATCGATCGCGGACTCGTATTGTCATGTCACGACATCTCGGACGGCGGACTCATCATCACCCTGTTCGAGATGCTGGTCGACAGCGAACTCGGGGTCCGACTCGATCTGCCGACGACGATGTTCGGCCTCCCATGGATGGAGGCTCTCCTGTCGGAATCAGGTGGATTCCTGATGGAAGTTGTGGAGGACCAGTTCACGTTGGTGCAAAGCCTGTTCGAACGCCAGGACGTCGCGCCGATGGTGGTCGGAGTTCTTCATGATGACCGCACGATCGACATCGTCGCCGGGGGTGAGCGGCGGGCGATGATCGCCATGGAGGAACTGACCGCCGCCTTCCGGCGCACGATTCCGGAGTTGATGGGCTGATGGATACGCCGCGCATCGCCGTCATCCAGTTTCCTGGCGTCAACTGCGAGTACGAGACGCTCCGCCTGCTCGTCGAGTGCGGGTTCCTCGCCACGCTGGTTCGCTGGAACGAAGACCCGCGTCGGCTGCCCAATTTCGAGGGGTTCGTCCTGCCGGGTGGGTTTTCCTACCAGGACCGGGTGCGGGCGGGCGCCGTGGCGGCCCGGGATCCAATTGTTGAGGCGCTGAAGCTCGAAGCCAGCCAGGGCAAGCCGATCCTCGGTATCTGCAACGGCGCCCAGGTGCTGGTTGAGGCCGGACTCGTACCCGGGCCGGACGATGATGGACCGATCGTGGCACTGGCCCCGAACCGGATGCCCGGGCGCGGCGGTTACTACTGTCGGTGGGTTTATCTCAAGGTCAACAAGGCGAAGCGCGAGACGGCCTTCACCTCGCGGTTTGAAGAAGGTGCGGTTGTTCCGATGCCAGTGGCCCATGGCGAGGGGCGATTCACCGCGCGTGATGAGGCGATTTTCGAAGGCTTCGTTGACACCGGGCAGGTGCCCCTGACGTATTGCGCCGCCGACGGGGGACCGGCCGCGGAATTTCCCGACAATCCGAACGGTGCCGCCGCCGACGCCGCGGCCCTGACCAACGAGGCCGGAAACGTCATGGCCATCATGCCGCACCCCGAGCGGGCGGCCTGGCTTCGCCAGGTACCACTGAACCTGGCGGGGGAGTGGGGCGAACGCCGTCAGGCCGCCTCACGCAACCGGGTCGAGCTCGATGGCGCCGGACCGGGTCGACGTCTCTTCCTGTCGATGCACGACTACATCCGGTGGCGCCGTGAACGGGAATCCAGCCCGGCCCCCTCCGGGACGACCCGATGATCGACGTGCTCCTGACGACCCGTCTCACGGTATCGGACCCGACGGCGCTCACGGCGTTGTCCACGCTCAGGGACCGAATGGGTTTCGGCGATCGGATCCGGGGCCTCTCCCGCGAGGAAGTCTTCCTTTTCTCGATGGAACCCTCCACGCCGAATGCCCGTGATCTGGTCGAGCAGCTGGCCCGGCAGACCAATCTCTTTATGAATCCGAACAAGCACGCCCACCGCATCACGACGGGGGAGGCGGCGCAGGCGGCCGTGCCATCCGAGTCTCTGGCCTGGCTGCTCGTCTGGTCGAGCGGGGATGGGGAAACGCTCGAGGCTTCGGTGCACCGCCATGTCGGGCTGCCCGCCGTAGATTCCATCCGCAGGGGGTGGCTCTGGAAGTTCACCCCGGCCCCGGGCATCGATCCGCCAGCGCTGCTGAAGGCGGCCCGCGATGCCGCGATCGGCGATGGCACGCACCGTGGTTTCCTCGTTCACTCCGCCTGGCAGGAGGGGCGACTGTACGCCGAACGTCCAAGCGTTTACGATGTGCGCGAGGCGTTTCTCGGCGCCGGCCTCGCGGCCGGCCGCCGCGAATGAGCCCGTTGCCGTCATCGCAGGACGAAAGGACTTTTGCCACGTGTCATTGACCCTCGAAGCCCGGGACAACGATCGCTTTCACGATGCCTGCGGCGTATTCGGTGCCGTTGGTGTCGATGCTGCGGCTCACGCCGCCTATCTCGGACTCTATTCGCTGCAGCATCGGGGGCAGGAATCGAGCGGCATCGTCTCCTCGGACAACGGCGAGATTCACCTGCACAAGGCGATGGGCCTGGTGGCCGACGTCTTTGACAACGCCCGGCTCGATTCCCTGAAGGGGCGAATGGCCATCGGCCACAACCGGTACTCCACCGCAGGCGAGTCGACCCTTCGAAATGCCCAGCCCGTCCTGGTCACCTATCACGGCGGCCACCTGGCCGTGGCGCACAATGGAAACATCGTCAATGCCCTCGAACTCAAGAAGGAGATGGAGGCCGCCGGCCACATCTTTCAGACGACCTCCGACTCGGAGATCGTGTTGCACCTGATCGCCCGCTCGGAATCGCGCACGTTTGAAGGGGCACTGGGATCGGCCCTGTCGCGGTTGTCCGGGGCTTTCAGCCTGCTTTTGATGACCGATTCGGCCATTTATGCGGTGCGCGACCCGCTCGGATTTCGCCCCCTCTCCATCGGCCGATTGAAGGATGGCTGGGTCGTCGCCTCTGAAACGTGCGCGTTGGATATCAACGAGGCCGAGTACCTGCGGGATGTCGAACCGGGTGAGGTGGTTCGCCTCGACGAATCCGGTCCGACCACCATCCTGAAACTGGCCTCGCCGCGGACGGCAGCCTGCATCTTCGAACTGGTCTACTTCGCGCGCCCCGATTCGATCGTGTTCGGCGAGAACGTCGATCGTGTGCGGCGCCTGCTGGGGCGACAGCTGGCCGAGGAACATCCGGCCGACGCGGACCTGGTGATAGCGGTACCGGACTCGAGCAACGCTGCGGCCCTGGGATATGCGGAGTATTCCCGGCTCCCGTTCGAATTCGGCCTCATCCGCAATCACTACATCGGGCGCACGTTCATCAGCCCCCGCCAGTTCACGCGTGATCACGGCGTGCGCGTCAAGTTCAATCCGGTCCGGGCAGTTCTTGATGGAAAGCGGGTGGTGGTGGTCGACGACTCAATTGTCCGCGGCACGACCAGCCGGAAACTGGTCAAGATGATCCGCCGGGCTGGAGCTGCGGAAATTCACTTCCGGATCTCCTCGCCGCCGATCATTTCCCCCTGCTTTTTCGGAATTGATACCCCGCGACGTTCGGAGTTGATCGGCGCCAACCACACCATCGAAGAAATCGGCACCTACCTTCGCGTCGATTCGATCGGCTACCTCTCGCAGGCCGGCATGCTGGCCGCGGTACGAAACGCGGCCGGACACTGCACCGCCTGCTTCGATGAGAACTACCCGGTCCCACTCAGCGGCCTGCCCACGGATCGCGCCATGGAACCGGTGGCGGGCTGACTTCGCCGTGTCCAACGAACTGATTCGGATTCGCCGGCAAAAGGTGGACGAATGGCGGGCGCTCGGCGTCGAGCCATGGGCCTACCACTATTCGGTCACCCACCGGGCTGCCGACATCCTTGCCGATGCCGAGGCGATGGTGAATGCCACGGTGCCGGTCGGCGTGGCCGTGGCCGGACGACTGGTGGCCAAGCGAGGACATGGCAAGACCTGCTTTGGACACCTGCTCGACGCGACCGGGAAGATCCAGCTCTACTTCCGGAAGGACGATCTCGGCGACATCTTCCAACGCGTTGAACTGCTGGACGTGGGGGACATGATCGGCGTGGAGGGGTATCTCTTCCGGACGAAAACCGGTGAGACGACGGTGCATGTCCGCTCGGTCGATCTCCTGGCCAAGAGCCTGCGGCCGCTTCCGGAGAAGTGGCATGGATTGAAAGACATCGAAACGCGTTTTCGCCAGCGCTACGTCGACCTGATCGTTCACGAGGAGGTCCGGGAGATCTTCCGGTTGCGCGCCCGCTTCATCAGCGCCATGCGCCGGTGGCTGGACGAACACGGCTTTCTCGAGGTCGACACGCCGACGCTCCAGCCGGTCTACGGCGGTGCCTTCGCCACGCCGTTCACGACGCACCACGAAGCGCTGGACGTGACCCTCTACCTGCGCATCTCGAATGAGTTGTACCTGAAGCGCCTGATCGTCGGCGGGCTGGAGCGGGTCTACGAAATCGCCCGCGACTTCCGCAACGAGGGGATCGACCGGACGCACAATCCCGAGTTCAGCCTCTTGGAGTTCTACCAGGCCTACGCCGACTACCAGGTGATCCGCGAGGAGGCCGAGGAACTGCTTGGCTACGCCTTTGAAAAGGCCCTCGGGAAGAACGACTTCACTTACGGCGACCACAAGATCAAGCTTGATCGCCCCTGGAAAACCGGCACCTACTTCGGCCTGCTCGAAGTGGCCACCGGCCTGGATTTGCTCGGCGCCGACGAGGCGAAACTGCGGGAGGTGGCCCGGGCCCACCATGTCGACATGGGCGGGGCAAAGGGGTACGGCAAGGTCGTTGACACGCTCTTTTCCGACCTGGTCCAGCCAAAGCTCATCCAGCCGACGTTTGTCCTCGACTACCCCTTTGAGATATCCCCCCTGGCCAAGCGGAAGCGCGGCGAGCCGCGCCTTGTTGAAAGATTCGAGCTCTTCATAGCCGGCATGGAGGTGGCCAACTGCTTCAGCGAACAGAACGACCCGCTGGAGCAGGAAGCCCAGTTCGACCTGCAGGCTGAGTTCCGCGACAAGGGAGATCTCGAAGCCCAGGTCAAGGACATGGACTACCTACGGGCCCTCCAGTACGGCATGCCACCCACCGGCGGCATCGGCTTCGGCGTTGATCGGCTGATCATGCTCCTCACCGACAGCCACAATATCCGCGATGTCCTGCTCTTCCCGCATCTCCGGCCAGAGACGCCGGAGGAGGCGGTGACAGCCGAGACCGAGAGCGAGACCGGGACGCCGGCTGACTCCTGACGTGCGCTACGAATTCTGGATCGCCGGACGGTACCTCCGCAGCAAGAAACGGACGGGCTTCGTCAGCCTGATCACCTGGATTTCGATTGGCGGCGTGGCACTCGGTGTCGTGGCCCTGGTTGTTGTCCTGTCAATGGTCAACGGCTTCGAGGAGGAGGTGCGCAGCCGGATTGTCGGTACCAACGCCCATCTCATCCTGCTCAGCTACGGTGAATCGGGCATGACGGATCACCAGCGGGTCCGGGACGACGTCGTGTCCATTCCAGGTGTGATCGGCTCGGCCCCGTTTGTCTATGGAAAGGCGTTGCTGTCGGCCGGGGGCCAGTCCGATGGCGTCATCGTCAAGGGGGTCAGCCTGGCCGCCGAGCGAAACGTGACCACGGTGGCCGATCATATCGAGCCCCCCCTGGCGGACTTTCCGATCCGGCCCACCGATCCCGACTCGGCCCGCAACTGGTTACCCGGTCTCGTCCTCGGTCGCCACATCGCCGAAACCATGCGGGTCGGCGTTGGCGACATCATCCTGGTGGCCTCGCCGTTCGAGGGGCGGGCCACGCCGCTTGGCGTCATTCCCAGGGTGCGCAAGTTTCGCCTGCTCGGGGTCTTCAACTCGGGGCTGTACGAATACGACTCGTCACTGGCTTATGTGTCACTCGAGGAAGCCCAGCGTTTCTACGACCTGGGCAAGGCGGTCACCGGCATCGAGCTCAAGATCGAGGATATGTACGCGGCGGCCAGCTACGAAGAAAAGGTGCTGGAACGGCTCGGGGGCTATCCATATCGGATCAACACCTGGATCGAGCTCAACCAGAATCTCTTTGCCTGGATGAAGTGGGAAAAGCTCGGCATGGCCATTCTTCTCTTCACGATCGTCATCGTGGCGGCGTTCAACATCGTCAGCGCGCAGATCATGCTCGTTCTGGAGAAGCGCCGGGAGATTGGCATCCTGAAGTCGATGGGTGCGACCAGGGCGGAGATCATGCTCATCTTCATGGCCGAGGGGCTGGTCATTGGCGGGGCGGGAACACTGGCCGGTAGCGTGCTCGGGTACGCGCTGGCTTTTTTTCTCGATCGCTATCACCTCATTTCGCTGCCCGGCGACATCTACTTTCTCGAGACACTGCCGATGAAAATCCACTGGCCCGACGGTGTGGCGATCACCCTCCTGACCCTCGCTCTCTGTTTCCTTGCCACGATCTATCCGTCATGGAAGGCGGCCCGTCTGGATCCAGTCGAAGCCATTCGGAACGATTGATGGCCCCGGGTGCTCAACTCCAACTGAATCAAAGACTTCCACTCCTTGACTGTTTTGACTTCCTGCCGATAATTCAATAGGCTGAGGCATGCGGATGGATCATGCCACCCTGGAGGCCGAGGATCTGTGGAAGTCCTTTGACTCCCCGGGCGGCGAACTCGAGGTTCTGAAGGGAATTCGATTCGCCCCGGAGCCGGGCTGTGTGACCGCCGTCATGGGCGCTTCGGGCGCTGGCAAGAGCACCCTCCTGCATGTCATGGGGACGCTCGACCGTCCGACGCGGGGCCGCGTGCTCTTCAGCGGCGAGGACATTTTCCGGTGGGATGACAACCGTCTGGCTCGATTCCGAAATCGATCGATCGGATTCATATTTCAGTTCCATCATCTGATGCCGGAATTTTCGGCACTGGAGAACGTCATGATGCCGGGATTGATTGCCCGCCGGCCGAAGGAGGACGTGAGCCGGGAAGCCAGGGCTCTGCTCGGGCGGGTGGGCCTGCTGGAGAGGCTCGAACACCGGCCAGGTCAGCTCTCCGGTGGCGAGCAGCAGCGGGTGGCGGTGGCACGGGCCCTGATCAACCGCCCCGTGCTGGTCCTGGCTGACGAGCCGTCCGGAAATCTCGACAAGATCGCCAGCGGTTCGCTTCAGGACCTGATTTTTGCACTGGCTCGCGACCAGGGAGAGACTTTTGTCATCGTCACGCACGATGAGCGGTTGGCCGCCCGTTCCGATCGGGTGATGGTGCTCGACGATGGTCATTTGAGTGAGGCAACGAAAGCCCTGACATGATCTGCGAAAACTGCGGCAAGAACGAGGCAAGGGTCCATTACACGGCCTGGGAGAACAACCAGCCGCGGGAGTTGCACGTCTGCCAGGAATGCGCCGTCGAGAAGGGGATCGTGGCCGTCTCGAACGATTCGACCAAATTCTCGATTCAGGAGCCGGTGATCGCCCTGATCGGCGATACCGCCCTCGGGTCGAAGATCGGCCGCATCGAGTGCACCTCCTGTGGTCTGCTCTATTCCACTTTTCGTGAAACCGGCCGGCTTGGCTGTTCCGGCTGCTACGACAGCTTCGCCGAGCCGCTTCAGCCGCTCTTGCGCCGTATTCATGGCAACCTGAGTCACGTTGGCCGTGCGCCGGAGCGATCGGTCGATGCCGATCAGCGGCGGGAACAGGTGCGAGCCCTCCAGAACGAGCTGGAAGCGGCCATCCATCGTGAAAACTTCGAACGGGCGGCCGAACTGCGCGATCGGATTCGTCGGCTTCGCGTGGAACTTGACGCCGGCCGTGAGCCGGCCGAAAGTGCCGGCGAGGAGTCGTGATGGTCACCCTATCGACCATGATCCAGACACCGTCGGCCTGGCTTGACGGGAAGGGTCCGCATGCCGGAATTGTCCTTTCCTCCCGCCTTCGGCTGGCCCGAAATCTGGCGCCGATTCCGTTTCCGGCCCGCGCCCGCAAGGAACAGTTGAACGGTGTCATTCAAAGCGTCATCGCCGCCGCGCGCGGCGCGAGCCCGCTCACCGAGGCCGGATTCTTTCCGATGAACGATATCGCGGAGATGGACCGGACGTTTCTGGTTGAACGGCACCTGAT
>JAWXBZ010000015.1:0-15149 GCA_034440375.1 Candidatus Eiseniibacteriota bacterium | reverse complement strand
GGGGCGGGCGTTCTGTCCGCCAACGGTGATTTCACCAGCGATGGCAGCAATTACAGCCAGCTGTCGGGCACCAGCATGGCCTGCCCCCACGCGGCCGGCTGCGCGGCGCTGGTGCGGCAGGCCAATCCGTCGTTGACGCCGCCCCAGGTGAGGACAATCTTACAGAACACGGCCGAGCACTTCTTGCCCAGCGTGAAGGGGCCGTTCCGGACGTACGCCGGCAGCACCGACCCAAACTATGACCCGGGTTCGGGCTGGGGGCTGATCGACGTCTACGCCGCCTGCAAGGAGGCGTTGGATGCCTCCAGCGGCGTCCAGGTGGTGCAGTTCCGCCCCATCGCCCAACCGGCCAGTAGCCGCATCGATGTCACCTGGGTGACGCAGCGGGAATATCCCTTCCTGGGCTTCAACGTCTATCGCGCTCCGGACGTCGCCGGAGCGCCCGGAGCCTTCGTTCGGATCAATCCACTGCTCGTGACCCCGAGCCCGGCCGGCGATCCGATCATCCAGAACGACGACAACCGGACGCCCTACACGTATCAGGACAACGATCCCTCGCTGGCGCTTGGCAACACCTACTGGTACCGGATCGAATGGATCGATCTGACAGCGATGGCGCACCTCGAACTGCCGGCGCCGGCCATTTACGGCTTTGCGCCGCGGGTGGCCACTGTCTTCTATCGAATCGTGCACAACGCTCCCGACAACGACCTGTTCGTCCGCATCGGCACCGATGCCATGTACATGCCGGGCAGTCTCGGCAGCGCCGATTTCGAGGTGCAGGGCCTGTCGGAGGGTCTGCAAGACAGCGCCGTGGTCGTCTTCCCGACCCCGGCCAACACCGGCACCTCCACCATCGGCACAATCGATCACTACTGGTCGATCGGCTTCACGGTCTCAGACAATATCGGCGGTTTCCTGCCCCCCACGGTGGCCCATCCGTGGTTCCTGCAAGTGACCGACGGCGGGTTCGTCAACCGGACCGGCCGGGTCAGCGCCTTCTCGATGTTCGTCAACGATTCCCCCGGCTCGGCCGGCGGGACGATCTACGTTACCAATCACCAGCCGATGCCGCAGCCGACCATCGAGGGGGGCGCGGCTCCGGTCACGCTCTGGATCCCCGAAGAGTCACCGGTGCCGGTGGCCTTCGCGCGGTTCGAGGCATTGACGGCCAGCGACGGCATTCGCCTTGTTCTCGAGATGACCGACGACAGCAATCCGGCGGGTGCGCGTATCTGGCGTGGCACGTCGACCGATTTCAAGGAGCGGCAGGAACTGACGACGGGGGTACTGCCGATCGACGGTCGACGTCTTGAATATGTCGATGTCGGCGCCGCGGAGGAGGTGGACTACTCCTACTGGATCGAGGTGGTCGACCGCGAGGGCGCCTCGTTCATGGCCGGGCCGGTAACGACCCGCCTGAGCACCCGGACCCGGCCAACGATGGCCATGCCGGTCTACCCCAACCCCGTGGCGCACTCGGCCACGTTCCGCTACCTGATCGGCACGGAGTCCGGCGCGTCATCGGCGGTTCCCGTGTCGCTCACGCTCCACGACATCCAGGGTCGCCTGGTTCGGAACCTGGCTTCGGAAACGAAGCCGGCCGGCGACTACGAGATGACATGGGACGGCCGGGACAACTCGGGCCGCCGCCTGCCGGCGGGTGTCTACTACTACCTGTTCCGGGCCGGTTCCATCACGAGCACCTCCAAGGTGATCGTGGTCAATTAGGCCAGATTCCACCGAAGTCCACACACACGTACCACGAAAAAAGGGGGTTCCCGCGGACGGGAACCCCCTGATTCTTTGGACCTTTGGCTTCGGGGCTACTTCACCCAGAAACGGAAACGAAACGCCGTGACCGACGAGCCGAACGTGCTGATGCTCGAGCCACCTTCGTCAATGCCCGGGGTATTGTCGTCGTCGCCGTTGCTGGTGAAGACGATCCCGTGGGACATGGCAACGGAGAAGCGGTCGTTCATCCACACTTCCGCAGCAAGGGCCAGCGGGACACGGATGTCGTCGCCGCCGTTGCCGGTGAGATACTGGATGCTGGGCTGAAAGTTGAAATTGTAGTCGTCGTTGCCGAACAGGGCGTATTCAAAGCCGGCGCCGAGTCCAAAATCGGTGCTGTCGTCATTTTCGGCATCGCGAAAGCCGAGACCAAAAAAGACGGAGCTCTTCGGGGAAAGGCCGAATTTCACGTCAAGCGGGGTCTCCTCGAAAGATAGTCCTGGTCCCCACTTGCCCTTCATGTTCACGGCTTCCGCTGAGCCAGCGGCCAGAGTCACGACAGTAGCAACCGCCGCGACGGTCATCAGGAGCTTGCGCATTCGTCCTCCAACTTGGAATCACCTTGCGGTGATGAGAATCCTGTTAAGTGGCCTCTGAGGAATCAGACAGGCCAAAAATCGTCAGTCGATCCGGTGCCGGCGGCCAGTGCGCCGGCGCACCGCCACATTGCCGACTAGGGAAGTTTGACCCAGAAGCCGACCCGGCTCTGGGTGTCGTAGCGGGTCTGGATGACGGTGGCACTCGTGCCGTTCGAGAAATCGATGGACTGGTACTCGATTCCATGCGACGCGAGAACGCTGACCGCGGAGGCGATTTCCACTTCGGCCACCAGGTCAAGGCCGATGGCCAGGAGCTCCGGCTCGTAGTTGAACTCCTTGAAGAACGTGGGGCGGATACCCAGGTGGGCACGGCTGGCATGGATGAGGCGCCGCGTGGCCTGGATGGCGATGGCGAACCCGGTGTCACCCTCGTCGGGCTTGGTGAAGCCGATGGCGCCGCCGAGCTCCCAATCATCGGTGATCAGGTAGCGCAGACCGATCGGGGCATTGGGGTCCCAGAAGCCGATGAAAACGTCGCCCTTGGCCTGGGACATGTCCATGTCGTCGGCACGGACAATACTCGAGCCGGCGGTCGAGAGTATCGCGGCGAATACCGCGATCGTGAAAAACTTACGCATTTCTACCTCCATACGGTGACCAACGTCGTACTGCGGTGAAGAGAATCTCAACGTTCCGATTCGCTTGGCGGTGCCGGCTCCGGAACTTCCCCCCTGAGCCGGGCGTTACGGTGAATCAGTGCGTAGCGTCTCTTGCACCTCCTTTCGACTGACGAGCCGGTCCACGTCGGCAGATGCGCACAGCTCTCAAGCCACCCGCCCTGCACTCCCTCATCGTCCCATCATGTTGATCGTGGCCCAGCCAAGCGTTCTAGCGCTTTGTTCGGGGGTCACTCTATACAGGTGCCGGGCACTGTCAAGGGGGGAAGCCAAAAAAAATGCGGCAGGGTATTTCGGTAATTGCCGGGTGGGGGCGGAATTAGGAGAATTTGTGACAGGATGATCGGGGGTGCCGGGCGGCCTAATCCCGCTGAAAGCTCGAGGCAATGCCGAGCCCACCGCTGACACAGAGAGTGGCCAGGCCGCGCCGCGCGCCGCGGCGGCGCATCTCGTGAAGCAGCGTCACCACGATACGGGCGCCCGAGGCGCCGATCGGATGGCCGAGCGCGATCGAGCCGCCGTTCACGTTCAGTCGGTCGGGGTCAAACTTGAGATCGCGGTCGACGGCCAGCACCTGGGCGGCAAAGGCTTCGTTGAGTTCGAGAAGGTCGTAACCGCCAAGGGCTGTTCCGGTGCGGTCGAGCAACGCCCGGACGGCCGGCACCGGACCGATCCCCATGATTTCCGGGTCGACGCCGACGACAACGCCATCCTCATACCAGGCGAGTACGTCCAGCTTCCGGCGGCGGACGAGATCCTCGGAGGCCAGCACGAGGGCGGCGGCACCGTCCGTGATTCCCGAGGCGTTACCGGCCGTTACGGTGCCGGTCTTCGAAAAAACGGCCGGAAGCCGGGCCAGTTCGGCCGACGTGGCGCCGTGCCGAACATGCTCGTCCGAATCAAAAACGGTGGGCCCGCCCCGCCCCGGAACTTCGATCGGGATGATTTCCTCCTCGAAGAGGCCGGCCTTCTGAGCGGCTTCAGCCCGGTTCTGGCTGCGGAGGGCGTAGGCGTCCTGCTCCTCGCGAGGGATGCCGTACTGAGCGGCCAGCGTTTCGGCCGTCTCCCCCATGATCCTGCCGCAGAGGCCGCAGGTGAATCCGTCCCGGTACATGTCGTCGACGAGTGGCTGGTGGCCCATCTTCCACCCTTTCCGCAGGCCTTCGAGCAGGAAAGGCACCCGGCTCATCGATTCGACGCCGCCGGCCAGCACGGCTTCGGCATCACCGGCGCGGATCGACTGAACGGCCAGCTGAATGGCACGGAGGCCGGAGGCGCAGGCCTGGTTGATGGTCGATGCCGGCACCCCGAACGACAGGCCGGCCTTGACTGAAATCTGTCGGCCCGGGTTCGGCGCGTTGCCCGCCTGCCGGGCCTGGCCGAAGACGGTTTCGCCGATCTCAGAAGGCAGGAGGCCCGACCGGGCGATGGCTTCCCGGGCCGCCGCGGCGCCAAGGTCGACGGCGCTGATCTCCGAAAGGCTTCCGAGAAACTTGCCGATGGGCGTCCGGACGGCCGAAAGTATGGCGACACGACTCCGGTTCACGACGTGAGCCCCGCCTCGGACCAGCGCGCCTCGATCTCCTCGATGATTTCCTCCAGGCGCCGGGCCACCTTCGTCTCGAACAGCTTTGCCTTCTTTTCGTCAAAGGAAAGGGCGGCCGCCCCATCTTCAAAAACCAGGTGGCTCGACGGGGCCGGGTAGGTGACGATGGAGGGGCGCATCCGGTAAGGGGCATCGATCTGGCGGGGGCGCTTTTCGACCAGGTCGGCCGAGATGGCCAGCATGAGACCTGTTTCGTCGGCGCCTCCGTGGCCGCCGGCACCGCCGTAGATTTCCTTCACGATGTCGCCACATTCCATCCACCAGTGAAGGACCGCCACGGCCAGGCCGGCGCCCTGCCAGGCTTCCTGAGCCACTTCCTTGAGCGCCTCGTTGTTGCCGCCGTGGCCGTTCAGAATGAAAACCTGGCGAAATCCCGCCGCAGCCAGGGAGTGGAGAACGTCGGCCACGTAGTCGGTGAACACCTCGGTGCGAACGCCCACGGTGCCCGGGTAGCCCGAAAGGCTGCCGGGGACGCCGTAGGGGATCGTCGGCGCGATCAGCCCCCCGACCGGATCGGCCAGGAGCGAGGCCATGCGCTCGGGAATCAGGATGTCGGTGCCGAGGGCTGCCGCCCCGTGCGCTTCGAGGATGCCGATCGGCAGGATGGCCGTCATGATCTTGTCGGGCACGAGGCGCTGGAATTCTTTCCACTGAAGTCGGGCGATGTGACGTTCCATGAGGCCGGGAAGCCTAACCCCGGGGCTGCAACCGACGCAAGGCGACGTCCGTTTGCCCATAGTTGACGGCCGTTGACCGGGAGCCCCCCTCTCTTTACCCTCCGGCTCCCATGACGCCACCCAAACCGCCCGACGCCAGCGACCCCATCGAGGATCTGCGCCACCGCAAGGAAGCTGCCCGCCAGGGCGGGGGGCCGGAGCGGATTGCGAAGATGCACGCCTCGGGACGACTGACGGCCCATGAGCGGGTCGATTTGCTTCTTGATCGAGGCAGCTTTACGGAACTGGGCGTTTTCGTCACGCACCGTTGCACCGATTTCAACATGGCCGACCGGAAGATCACCGGGGATGGTGTGGTGGCTGGCTTCGGCCGGATCGACGGACGGCCGGTGTATGTTTTTGCCCAGGACTTCACGGTTTTCGGCGGAACGCTGTCCGAATCGAATGCACGGAAGATTTGCCAGATCATGGACATGGCGCTTGAAAACGGTGCGCCGGTCATCGGGCTCAACGACTCCGGCGGCGCCCGCATCCAGGAAGGGGTGCAGAGCCTCGGCGGCTACGCCGAGATCTTTCTCCGGAACACGCTGGCCTCCGGCGTCGTGCCGCAAATTTCGGCCATCATGGGCCCTTGCGCGGGTGGGGCAGTTTACAGCCCCGCCATCACCGACTTCACGATCATGACCAAGGGAACGAGCCAGATGTTCGTGACCGGACCGGACGTCATCAAGATGGTCACGCGCGAGGAGGTGACGCACGAGGACCTGGGCGGCGCCATGACCCATAACTCGAAAAGCGGCGTGGCCCACTTCGCGGCCGAGGACGATCGGCACTGCCTGGTCATGATCCGTCAGCTTCTGTCGTATCTCCCGTCGAACAACACCGACGATCCGCCGCGCAAGGACACTGGCGACGATCCAAACCGGATGGACGAGAAGCTCAAGACCGTTGTGCCGCCAGATCCAGGCAAGCCCTACGACATGAAGGAGCTGATCGGACTTGTCGTGGACAGCGGCGAATTCATGGAGGTCCACGAGCACTTTGCGCCGAACATCGTGGTTGGCTTCGCCCGGCTCAACGGGCGTTCGGTGGGGATCGTCGGCAATCAGCCGAAGCACCTGGCCGGCGTGCTCGACATCAAGTCCTCGGTCAAGGCCGCCCGTTTCGTCCGGTTCTGCGATGCGTTCAACATCCCGCTGATCACCTTCGAGGATGTGCCAGGCTTTCTGCCGGGGACGGCCCAGGAATGGAACGCCATCATCACCAACGGCGCCAAGCTCCTCTACGCCTACTGCGAAGCCACGGTGCCAAAGCTGACGGTCATCACCCGCAAGGCCTACGGCGGCGCCTACGACGTCATGAGCTCCAAGCACATCCGGGGTGACTACAACGTGGCCTGGCCGTCGGCCGAGCTGGCCGTGATGGGCCCCGAAGGAGCGGTCAACATCATCTTTCGGCGCGAGATCGAAAAGGCGAAAGACCCGGATGCCGAGCGGAAACGCCTTGTGGCCGAGTACAACACCAAGTTCGCCAACCCGTACGTGGCGGCCAGCCTCGGCTACCTGGACGATGTCATCGAGCCCCAGGAAACCCGCCCGAGGCTGATCAAAGCTCTGGATATGCTGGACAACAAGCGCCAGAGCCGGCCGCACAAGAAGCACGGGAACATCCCACTTTAGGATTCCGCGATACACGCGAGCCTGACGACGAGCGCCGGTTCTTCGGTAGGGCGTCCCATTCCGGCGCATTCTGCTCCACCGGCCTCAATTGCTAATTACGCAACCAGTTAGGAGGTTTGACTCCTTCTACCGGCGCATCGCGCACCACTCCTCGTCCGGCCCGACGTTCGCCAACAACCCACCAGATTGTGACGGAGCCCTGACTTACCAGTGGTGAAAACCGCGGCATGAATCGTGCAAAGCAGCGTGGTCGTGCCGGCGCCTGCCGGCGGACAGTCATGCTCAGAATTGAAGGGGGAATCAGATGCTTCGTCGTAATCGATTGGTCACACTGTTCGCGGCACTTGCCGGTTGCTTCATGGTCGGTAGCAGCAATGCTCAGACGGCACCCTATTCGGCGTCGTGGATCATGATCTCGGGAACAGCAGCAGCCGGAACAGATGTTCAATTCGAAATCCGCGCCTCGAACGGCACCACCGTCCTGGCTACCGGCCCACTCACAACGCTGGATGCCTTTGATCCGGCGGGGTTGGTGCGTGACAAGCTGGAAACCGTCTGGGTGGACGCCACGGGGAGCATCTACTTCGTGCGGAACGGGGACCAGACCAAGATCGACGTGCTTGACGACCTCGATCGGAGTTTCCGGATATACGTTCGCCCGGCCGCGGGAGCCTATTCGGAGCTCACCCTCACTGGTTTAACGATTGATGGCCTCACCTACGCCCAGGTCATGGGCGTCTCGACCGGCATCCCCACGCTGTCCGAGTGGGGCTTCCTCCTGCTGATTGCCCTGATGCTTGGATCCGGCGTCTGGATGCTGCGCAATCGGAATACGCCCGGGCTCGCTTGACACGACACATGGACGACCGCCGGCTGAGCCTCAGCTCCGACGGTTTGGTCGAATGAATGAACTGGAAGCGGCGTTCGCCGGAGCAGGGGCGGGCGCCGCTTCGGTCATGCGGCGGCGAAGTGTGGAACGATCAATTCCGAGTTCATGGGCCGCCCGGGTTCGGTTGCCGCCATGTCGCCGGAGTGCCTCCCGAATCGCATCGACGGTGAGCATACGAATCGTGCCTTCTGGAGGAGCTGATCGGATTGCCGCAGTTACCGGGCCCGCCGCCGCGAAATGGTCGGCCCGAAGCGGTCCGCCCCCCGCCAGGCTCAGCGCCCATCGGATTACATTCTGCAGCTCACGGACATTTCCGGGCCAGGGACGGGCCATCAGGTACTCGATCGCGGAAGCCGCAATCGACCTCTCCTGCCCGACAAAGTGCCGAACCAACGGCGCGATGTCTTCCGGACGCTCTCGTAGCGGGGGGAGTCGAAGCTCAAACCCCCTCAGCCGATAGTAGAGATCCGCCCGAAGCTCACCCCGTTCCAGCATCCCGGCGGGTTCTCGATTGGTGGCCGCAACATAGCGGACGGAGACCGACCGAGTGGCCATGGCACCCACGGGGCGGACCTCCCCGTCTTCAATGACGCGGAGGAGCTTGGCCTGATGCGCAAGCGACAACATCTCCAGCTCGTCCAGGAAGAGAGTGCCGCCGTTCGCGGCCTCAATCCGGCCCCGATGATCGCCCGCCGCTCCCGTATAGGCTCCGCGCAAATGGCCAAAGAATTCGCTCTCGAACAGATCGGTCGGGACGGCGGAGCAGTTTTCGGGGAGGAATGGTCCGGATCGTCGGCTGCTCGATGCGTGGATGGCCCGGGCTACGAGTTCCTTGCCCGTTCCGGTCTCTCCGAAGACGAGGACGTTGAGTTCGGTTCGGGCAGCCAGTGCGATGAGGCGGCGGGCTTCAATCATCCCCAGGGAGGTCCCGATGATTCCGGGAGAATTCGCGTGTTCACCCTCCTCGAAACAGGCCGACCGCTCGGCGAGCGCCTGCCTCACCGCGGCCCGAAGGGGTTCCGGGTGAATCGGCTTGACCAGGTAATTGGATGCCCCCGCCCGGATGAAGCGAACGACATCGGCCACGTCATCCTGAACGGTGAGCATGACGATCGGTAGTTTCGGCCAACGAGGCCGGGCGTGGCAAAGAAATCCGATACCGTTGAGGCCGGGCATCTGGACATCGCACAGGACGAGCGCGGGCATCTCGTCTTCGATCGCCAGAATGGCCGCCCGACCATCACTGGCCAGGCGAATCTCATGGCCATCGGTTTCCAGCGTCAGCCGGGCGAATTCCGCCGCGATCGGGTCGTCATCGATGATCAGGATTGAAGTTGGCGGCATGCCGACCCATCTCCGCCCGCCGGCAGGGCCATCTGGATGCAGCCGCCGCCCCGGATCCCGCTGCCGACATCGAGGCGTCCCCCGACCCGCTCGACCAGTTGCTGAACGATAACCAGCCCGTAGCCCCGTCCCTCCCCCCGGGTGGAAAAACCGGTTTTTCCCGTTTGATGGAGCATATTGGCTGGCGGCCCCGGGCCGTCATCTTCCACGATGATGTCAATTCCGAGGCTGGAGCGACGAATCGACACGCGAACCATCCCCTGGCCTGCGCTCTCTGCCGCGTTTGACAGGAGGTTCAGCAGAACTTCGTGAAACTCACCCGGGGACAGGGCGATGGGCAACGGCGCCGCCGCGTGAACTCCCTCGAACTGAAGATGAGGCCAGATCAGTCGGGCTTCGCTCAGTATCGGTTCCAACGCACGTGCGGCGTCCACAGAGTCCTCCGCAATGCGGAGCGAGGCCTTCGGCTCCCGAATTGCGAGGCGAGCGAAGTCCTCGATTTGATCAGCCAGGCTCACCAGGGCGCCGAGGATTCTTCGTCCCCGGCCGGAGTCAGTCACTTCCGAATCGAGGAGCGCAACCAGGCCCCTTAACGAATGAACACTGTTCTTCAGCCCGTGAGCAATCCGGATTCGGCGATCCTCGGCCGGTGAGGGAAGGCGATCGGCGGACTCATCCAGTGACTCGAGTCGGCGGCGAACGTCGCACAGACTTTGTTCCAGCAACATCCGGGCAATGCGTCCGCGCCGGGCCTGGATGGCCGTCACGGCTCCAACAGCCGCCAACACCCCGCTCATGATGAGCTGGCTTCTGATTTCGTGCGGAGTCTGAATGATCGAGGATGCAACCCAGAATCCCAGTATCGACGCCCCTGTGACCAGCATTGTCCGAGTCGGCGAGATCTCGAAGCCGGTCAGGACGACCTCGGCCATAAGCCCGGCCAGGAATGGGGAGGCAATCCCACCGGTGAAACGGATCAGCAACGACCAGCCGCAGAGGGAGATCAGGGCCGCGACAAGAGTTGGCCACCCTCCAGCCCGGTTGCGCCTCGACATCTGGTCGAGGACAAGATTGGCGAGTGCGAGCAGGCCGACGATCCAGAGAATTCGATCATCATGGCCGCCCGGGAGGCGCAACACATGGGCCAACAACAACGCAACAATAAGCCCGAGGTGGCGGAAACGAAAAGACCCCAAATCTTTCCAATGCAATGGATTGCCTCCTGCCTGATTGTGAAGCGAGGCGCCGAAGCTTCCGCATCACAGCCTTCCGGCGACCCGGAGAGGAGGCCTTGGCTCACCAGTTAATATGTACTCGACATCTACATTTGACAACTTTTACATCAAGTCACCGGACGGCCCGGAGATTGAAACGCAAGGCGCGACTCTTCCCCCGTATCAGCGTAGGATCCTACCTGTGGAGGCCCCGCGTTACGACGATTTCAGAGATGAGGAGCTCATGGCCCGGGCACAAACCGGCGATCGGGCCGCTTTCGCCGAATTGGTATACCGCTACGAGCAACCGCTTTACGGATACCTGCGTCGGCTACTCCGACACGACGAAGCCGCCGAGGACGCTTTCCAGGAAACCTGGTACCGGATCCTCAGGGCCGTGGATCGATTCAATCCGGAATTCCGCTTTGCGCCCTGGCTCTATCGCATCGCCACCAACCTCTGCCGCGATGCCGCCCGCCGGGGGAAGCTCCGAAACCACCGATCGCTGGACCAGCCGCTGACCGGGGACACGGATACGACGTTGGGCGAGATGTTCCCCTCCCCGGACTTGCTGCCGGACGCGGTGGCCGAAGGGAGCGATGTGGGTGAACAGGTGGCCCGATTTGTTCAAGCACTGCCGGATCGGCAACGCGAGGCCTTTGTGCTCCGACATTACCAGGGCCTTACCTACGAAGAGATCGCGCGGGCCCAACGCTGTTCGCTGGCCGCCGTGAAATCAAACATCCATCATGCGGTCGTCTCGCTTCGGCGTTCGCTGGATCGCCTCGGCCTCGCGCCAATGGCGACATCCTCATGACCATTCGCTGGAATCCGTTCGCGCCGCGCCGGCAGTCGTGCAACCCTTTCCAGGATCGACTTCTGTCGACCACGGGATCACCCGGCCCAAGTCTGGAGACGACGTGGCCACCCGACCTTCGCCGCCACCTCGATGGGTGCGTTGCCTGCCGCGAACTGGCCGAAGGGTTGGCGATGACCTCCCGCGTGCAACCTCACTGGAAAAGTGCCATGCCACCCCAGGGGCTGGCCCTGCGAACCATCGATTTTCTCGAGCCTCACTGGAAACGGACCGAGAAGCCGGTCAATCGTGAGGAGATCCGCCTGATCTGGACCGGAGCTCTCGGCATGGCCGGCGCGACCGCCGTGCTCCTCCTCCTTGTCTTTGATCATGGATACCCGATGGGCCAGTCGATTGCCGCGGAAGGGCTGCTCCGCATCGGGGCCCGGCTGACCCTCCTTCAATTTGCCGGCGGCACCATCGTGTCGGTGGTCCTCCTGGCGATTCGGGCTGCCCGCTCCACCGAATCGGAACCTCATCCCCGGGAACGGAACCGCGGAGGGAATGAATGAGTACCCGCACCCTGGCATTGGCCTCGGCTGCCGCCGGCCTGGTTTCCTGGGTCAGCGGAGCCCTTTTTGCCATCAGCGTGTCGTTGTGGCAGGGATCGCTCGGCGAGATGGTGCCGACGATTCTCCTCTGGACCTGCCTTGGGGCCGGATTTCTCATGATGATGCTGCTGGCCGGCTACGTTTACTACGATGCGGAATCGCGTGGCATGCGCGGCGCGCTCTGGGCCCTGCTCATTTTTTTCTTCGCCAGCCTCCCGGGCTTCCTGGTCTACCTCCTCATGCGCACGCCGAAGCAACGTCACTGTCCGAATTGCGCCACCCCGGTGAAGGATGACTATGTCGTCTGTCCGAACTGCGAAGCGCCCGTGGCCCGCGCTTGCCCTGGATGCGGGCGACGGGCCGATCCGGCCTTCCGCGTCTGCCCCTGGTGCCAGCACGATCTGACTGGAGCGGGTCGAATCGATCGAAGGGGCGCCTCGCCGGCTTGATTCACCGAGGGGCGGCGGGTTTCAATACCGGATGCCCTTAAGCCTTCCAGACATCGGCCGCGTTCTCCTGGCCTCCCTTGTTCTCCTGCTTCCCGGTCTGGCACTGGCTCCACTTTTCCTCCATGACCGGCGGCCGCCAAAGGGCCCCTATCTCCTGGCATCCGGCCTGATCGGACTTGGCGGGTTGGCGTTGACGTTATGGGTGACCGCGCGTCTCAACGGCTCGTTGACGGGTGCGATGGCGACCTGGGCGGCGGTCGGTGCCGCCGCCGTCATCGCCTGGCGATTCCGACGGCGCCCGGAAGGTCAGAGGACCGACGCCTTCGCCTTCTTCCAGGGCTCGCAGCCCGCCTGGGTCGTGCGTCTCGTCCTCCTGTCCGCGCTGATTGCCCTTCCCTTCGGCACGTACACGAGCGGTGGGGCCGACACCTGGGAGTACTTCAACCGGGCCGCCCATATCCAACGGGAGGGGAGGCTCGTCGCGGGAAGCCCGTATGGCCCGGACCTGCACGCTCCGTACGATCCGACGTTTTACGCCATCCTGGCGGCGGTTGCCGAGCTCTCCGGCACCGACGTCGCAACGACTGGTTCCGTTCTGACCATTGTCGCGACCCCGCTCGAACTGGGCGCGGTCATTCTGGCCGTCACCTGGATCGTCGGATCGGCGTCAGCCGGCCTTTGGGCCGGCCTGGTCTACTTGCTGGTTTACGGACCGTTTTTCCTCTTTCGCAACAGCCTTCACCACCAGATGCTGGCCGACGCCCTTTTCCTGGTTGCGTGGGGAGCTATCTTCCTTCACCGGCGAGCCGGCGGGAATCGACTACTCGTGCTGGCCGCATTCATGGCTGCGGCGTCCGCCACACTGCATCACTTCCTCGTGGTGCAGTGTGCCTTTGTCGTCGGGCTGACCGGCCTCTGCTTCCTGCTATACGATCGAAAGGCGGGAGATTCATCACGATCGGCGATCCTGGAAACTCTCTCCGTGGCCGTGGGCCTCCTGCCGATCGTGCTGGTGGTGGCCACCACACACCTGGACGCCGTCGACCCAAAGGCCATGGATCAGTTCTTCCGGGACGTTTACGCCCCGCTTCGACACTTTGGTCCCCTCTACATTCCAGACCCCTTTGTCTGGTATTTCCAACGAATCTGGCACCCATTGCCTGCCTTGCTGCTCCTCTTCTGGTTCTGGCCGCGCGCTCGACGCGACCCGCGCGTGCTGGCGCTGATCACCCTTCTCGTCCTTCCGATCCTGATCGTGATGAACCCGCTCGTTTTCCCGCTGGTGGCGAAGGCGGCCGGCCTGCAGGTGGCCACACGACTGCTGAACCTCACCCTCTTTCCGAGCCTTGTTCTGCTGGCCTGGGCCCTGGCCGATTGGTCGGCCGAGAAAACCCTGGCGCGCCGGGCCGGGCTCCTCGCCCTCGTGTCGATCCTCTTCATCGCGCCGCAAACCCTGATCCGTATCCAGGGTGATTATTTCCCGGCGGCCCGCGCCCGCGAGGATGGTGAATCACCGGTGTCGTGGCTCGGTGCCCTGGCACGGCTGCGCGCCGAATCGACACCGGGCCAGACCGTCCTGGCCGACCCGGTCACCTCGTACTCGATTGCGACATTCGCGCCCCTGTCGATCGTGGCGCACCAGCGGGCCGACTTCGCCTTCCAGGCACGGAACTACGCGGAACGCCGACACTGGCAGGAGCTCGTGATGGATCCGTTGTCCCCGCCGGACAGCACGATTCTGGCCCTACGCCGCTCGGGCGCCGATTGGATCCTCATGAACAGACGATTCGTGAATCCGCTGGCCTTCGACAAGATGGAGCTGATTCGGCAAACCATGCCCGGGCTCACCCAAACCTTTGAGGTGGATGGCATCAAAGCCTGGTCGTGGGATCCCTCGGTACCAGGCGTGGCCCCGACCGCCGCGTCGGTCTTGACGCAGTTACTCATCCCCCACGAGATGTTCGGTTCGCTTCTCGAACCCGGCACCGGGGTCCGGTTTGATCGGGCGACCGGAATTGGCGCGGTGGTCGGCCCGGACCAGATTGGCCGCGGCGACACGCTCTTCGTGACGCTTTACTACGAGTGGCGACCGACCCCCGCCGGCCCCAACTGGCACGTCAAACTGCTGCGCGAGGAAGCCTACGGGTCAAGAAGCCGCTGGTTCGGGCGGCAGTGGCGCACCACCGTCCTGGGCCGCGGCGACGCCATCCTCTTTCCCCGCCCGCTGGCCTACGCCGCTTTTCGATCCCGCCAGTTGCCGACAGGATCCGTCATGGCGGATCAATTCAATCTCATGATCCCGCGCGACGTGACGACGGGGCGCTACGCGCTCTACGTGGCGCCCGGCGGATACCCCACCGAAGGCAACCCCGGTATCAAGCTCGGCACCGTGGAAGTCGTGGGCCGGCGAATCAGTTCGGAATCCGCCACGCTGTTCGAATCAGGCCGCGGCGACACGACGGCCGGTCTGCCAGGTTCGAAAAGCCACCAGGGTCGCAACTGCGCACCCGCCGGCAAACATCTCCCAGGAGAACCGATCCGGAATTCCGCCTCCGACCACGCGTTGATGGTTCGTTCCGAAACTGGCCAGAAGCAGGGCGAACGATAGCCCAAGGCCAGTCCAATCGAGGGATGTCAGTGGTATCGGACGCCCCATCGCCTCGAACCGGAGGAGCGTGGTTCCCGCCCCGATCAGACCGATCGAGATCAGGACCGGCGCCAGGACCGGTCCGGTCCAGACGAACGGTATCAGGAAGAGAACATCCCAGGTCAGCAGGCTGGCCGGCCAGCCAAGCACCAGTTTCAGCGCCAGGTAGTAGACGAGATCCCATATCCCGAACAGGATTGCGAACCAGGCGAATCGCGCCACGCCCG
>JAWXBZ010000014.1:0-21021 GCA_034440375.1 Candidatus Eiseniibacteriota bacterium | reverse complement strand
TTCTCCTCCTGACCATCGACACGATTCGCGCCGATGCCACCGGCTTCGGGGGGTCCAGACGGCCGACGACGCCGTTTCTCGATTCGCTGGCGTCGACCGCCATTGTCTACACCAATGCCCACAGCACCTCGTCCTGGACGGTGCCCGCGGTGGTGTCGATGCTGACCGGGCTCTATCCCGTCTCCCATGCGGTCGTTCATGGCGCCGTGGGCCGGGGTGAGATTTATGACCAGGAAGTCATCCCGGCGGAACTGCCGATCCTGGCGGAGCAGCTGAAACAGCTCGGCTATCGAACCTACGCCGTGGCGTCGAACACCCACCTGGCGCCGGAAATGGGCTACGGGCGCGGCTTCGACCGCTACCGGTGCCTCGGATTCACCACGGCCGACAGCGTGACCCGATCGGTACTGCGCTGGAAGGACATCGTGGCCGGCGGCCGTGGGCCATGGTTCCTCTGGATTCACTACTACGACCCGCACCACCCCTACCGGGAACGCCGCCCCTGGTTTCGCCAGTTTGTCGGTAAGGTGACGAAGGTCGACGGACCGCTGTTGATCGGCGCCAAGGGCTCGCCCCCGAAACCGCCCCGCCGCAAGTCGGCCGAGGCGGCCCGGTTCGTCGAACTTGCGCGGGGTCTGTACGACGCCGAAGTTCGCTACACCGATGAGTCGATCCGTGAGCTCTTCCGCGAGATGCCGTTCCTGGCGGACGCCCTCATCGTCATGGCGGGCGACCACGGCGAGGAGTTCCTTGAGCATGGCGATGTCGGGCATTGCCGGACGCTCAATGGCGAGTCGGTGCGCGTGCCGCTGTTTGTCCGGCATCCGGATGGCGGCGGCGCCGGCAAATCGACGGCGCTGGTGAGCCTGATCGATGTGCCGGTCACCATCCGGGCGGCGGCGGGCGCTCCCGCCACACCGGTGTTGGCGGGCCTGTCGTTGCTGGATCGCGCCGCTCTCGAGACGGCCGCCACCGGCCGGTCGCTCCTGACCCAGCTCGAGCGCAATCGCGATCTCGGCCTCGAGGAATCAATCATTGGACCGCGGTGGAAATTCGTCATCAACCGCCTGACCGGCCGAATGGAGCTGTACGACCTCCTGGCCGATCCGGCCGAGTCCGCGAATGTGGCCCGCTCGAACACGGAGGAAGCCACAGCCCAGGGAGTTCGGCTCGCGGAATTCCTGAAACGCCTCCCGCCCCCCCCGGCGGTTGTCGAGCGCAAGTCGCTGTCCAAAGAAGTCGAGGCGCAGCTTCGCGGTGAGGGTTACATCCATTGACCGGCGGCGTCGGCCACCCGGGGAGAAACTGGCTGGTTGTGGCGCTCCTGGTTCTGGTTGCCCCCGACGCGCCGTTCGCCGCGCCAACATCACAGCCGTCGACCGCAGGCGATCTGAAACCCCGGTCACGCCCTCTGTATGCCGATCGCGACATCGTTTTATCGGATCTCGAAGGGCGGACGCTTCGCGAACTGAGCCTGATGCGAAACTGGATCTATGCACGGGCGGGTAATCCGTTCCGGCGGGCCTGGCTGCGCGACTTCTTCGGGCGGCAATCCTGGTATCGGCCGCTGGCGCAATTCGATCCGGATCGGCTGAGCGACGTCGATCGTCGGAATGCGACCACCATCGCCCGATTCGACCTGTCATTGACCCATGACGTCCTGTCCGCCCGGCGCGAAAGACTGCTGGTTCGTGGCGATTCGATGGCGGCGCGGGGCGATTCTTTGAGCCGGGACGAACAGATCGAGCGGATGCTGCTCGGCGAACGGCTCGGCCTTGTCGATTCAACGCAAGCTGGCGAGCCCGGCGCGACCGACGGCGTCCTTCATACTTCGCCGCTGGCGGACCTCTCTCGCCTCGATCGTCAGATCACGATCCCGGACCTGTATGACCTGTCACGGCGCGATCTCTACCTGTTGCGCAACACGATTTACGCCCGGCGAGGACGTCCGTTTCAGAAGGAATTCCTGGTCATGCATTTTCATGGCTTTATCTGGTACGCGCCGGATTCCACCTATGCCGACTCGCGCCTCTCGACCATCGACCGTCGCAATGTTCTCCTGATCCGATCGCTGGAGGACGAGCTCGGCGGGCCGATTTCCGATGACGAGGCGGCGGACACGATCGGCTTTGCCTGATGAGGTCATCGGGGCTCCGGCGGAGCCCCTCATCGAATCCAGTCAGAATGTGCCGCGATGGGAACATCGGCCGAGCGTGGGCGAGCCAATCGCTTCGAGAAGCCGGAAGTGCCCCTCGGGATCGCGGGCGGGACGTGCCGGACGACCCTCAAGTCCCGCATCCACCGGAATGACTGCCGCGGCCAGGGAATCAGCCGCGATGATGGTGATTTCGAGGATCAGGCCGTCCGACTCCTGCGTACAGTCACACTGAAAGGCCAGGTTGCCGAGTCCCCAGGCGATCACGGCATCCCCGCGTCGCTCAACCGGCCCGGGGGTGTGCCGGCCGTGGGCGGCCACCACATCGGCCCCCGCGACCAGTGCCGCGTCGACCGCGGCCCGCAGCGCCGGTGTCGGCCTGTAGCCGGCGGATGCCGTTTCGTGAAAGGTGACCACCAGAAAATCGCACCCTAGGTGGGCGCGCCTCACATACTCGACCAGGACCGGGTGCGCGATCGACGGCGACGGCGACATCGACAAATCAATGGCGGCGACGCCGATTGTCCACTGGCCCACCAGGAGTCGTCCCCAACCGGCCGGCCCACCGATCGGCTGAAGCCCCGCGGCCCGCAGGGCCTGACAGGTGGCAAGGAGGCCGGCATCCCCCCGATCGTAGGCGTGGTTGTTCGCCACCCCGACCAACGCCACCCCGGCCCGCGTCAGTACGACCAGGGCCGCCGCCGCGTTGGCTGGAAGGCCAGGGGCCGGCCGATCGTCACCCATCTCCGCAATCGGACCTTCCAGATTGATGATGCCCGGCGGAATGGATGGGGTAGGTCCCGACCCGCTGTCGGCCAGGATCGGAATCAGCGGCGGGAGGACTCCGCCAATTGGGTCATTCGCCCCACGGCGTTCAGAACCCAGATGGACGTCGCCACCGATCCAGAACCGTGGCGCGCGCCGCACCTCAGCGGATACCGACCGTGACGCCAGGTCGAAAATTGAGCAGAGGCTTATAATGAACAGTAGCGCCCGAGCTCCCGTTCGCCAGGCATTCAGGCCCGCACCTTCGGGCTTCAACCAGCGTGAGGTTGCCATGCGATTCCCGGCCCGAAAAACAGCGCCCCACCTCCTCGCCCTTCTCATCCTCGTGTCTCCGATTCTGGCCGTCACGCCGGCAAAGGCGGCTGTCTGCGACAGCACGTCCAAGGGATACCCACCCCTGATCGATCTCGGATCGGGACTCTACAAGGGCGTGCCCGGCGGGTTATACCCGGGCGGCAACAACCAGCTCCCCCAGGCCCACCTGGAGTCGGGACTGCTGGAGGCGCTGGCCATCATGCCGCTCGACGGATTGGGACAGCCCGACGCGGCCACCGGTCGAATCGCATTCGTCAGCATCGGCATGTGCAACACATCGCAGGAATTTGCCTCCTTCATATCGCTGGCCGGCGGATATGCCGGTCGCAACCCCCGGGTCGATTTCGTCAACGGCGCACAGGGAGGCGCCACCGCGGCTGTCATTTCCAATTCCGCCGCCGCATTCTGGGACGTCATCGATCAACGCCTCTCCCAGCAGAGCCTGACTCCGCTCCAGGTACAGGCCGTCTGGCTGAAGGAAGCGAACGCCGGGCCGACTCAAGGCTTCCCCGGCGCCGCCCAGCTGATGCGGGACCAATTGCGGAACGTGATGGGGATAATTCGAAACCGCTTTCCGAATGCGCGCGTTTGCTACCTGTCGAGCCGTATTTATGCCGGATATGCCTCCACGCTGTTGAATCCGGAACCATACGCCTACGAATCGGGCTTCGCGATCAAATGGCTGATCGAAGAACAGCTCGATGGCAGCCCGGCGCTGAACTGGGATCCAAATCTCGGAAGCGTCGAATCTCCCTGGCTGGCCTGGGGGCCATACTTGTGGGCCGATGGGCTCGTCCCCCGAAGCGACGGCCTGACCTGGGTCTGTACCGACTTCGCGGCCGATGGCACGCACCCCGCCGAAACCGGTCGCGTCAAGGTGGCCAACCAGCTGCTCGATTTCCTGATCGGTGACGCCACCGCCCGGCTCTGGTTCCTGGCCACGCCGGCTTCCGCGGATGGCAGCCCCGACGCGCCCGCACGCTACCTGATCCAGGACCCGGCGCCCAACCCATTTCAGGCCCGCACGACGCTGCGCGTCGCCCTGGACCAGCCGCGCCAGCTACGCGTCACCGTCCTTGCGCCCAGCGGCCGCCGCCTCAAGATCCTGTCGGAGCGGCGGTTCGAGCCGGGCAACTGGACCTTCGAATGGGACGGTTCAGATTCACAGGGGCGACCGGTCGGTGCCGGTGTCTACTTCCTGGCCGTCCAGGATGAAACGGGCATGACGGAATCGCGAAAGGTGCTGCTGATTCGCTGAACCGGAACTTCGCCTACCGCCTGGCTATCGTTCCCGCGTCCAGTGCCGAGTCGTTGTACGCGAGCTGAACCAGACGCTCGCCGAGGAATGCGCCCGGCCGCCAGGCAATCAAACGGTAATCCCCCGGCGGCACGCCTCCCATCAGGAATCGGCCATCCGGACCGGCGCGGGCGACGAATGGATTTTCTGCTACGAACAGAAGGGAACGCACCGCACCCGGGGCATCGGTCGACAGTTCCACGGTGCCAAAGTGGCTGACATCGATCGAGGCCGTGGCCTCCGGCACCATGGGGCCAAAGAGGTGCGTGCGGTCATGCGCGAAGACAAAAACTCTTCGCGGCACGGAATCGTGATTGGTAATCACCACGCGGTCGCCCAGGCGGATGATCTCGAACGCGGGCACGATCGCGCCATCTCGAATGGTTCGTTGAATGGTGATTGGTCCGCTCCGACGAGTCGTCACCATCTCAGGGCCACGCAGGAAGATGCGGGCCGCCAGGGTATCGAGTTCCGCGGCCAGCCCCCCGGGCTCACCGGGACTCGGATGGAGCGAATGCGAGGCCGGTCGGACGATTTCGACGCGCCCCCGGATATCCGCGGCCACGGCATGACCGGTCTCCGTGGTTGATGTCCATGTCAGGAAAAACAGAAGTGGTCGCAGCCTCGGCACCATGGACATCCCGATACTGTAAACCATGTAAATCGATGTAAATACGTTACCGTCCGGCCCTGAACCGCACCCATGCTCTCGCGAACAGGATGGGGCTCCACTATATTCCAGCGCGGGACCAACCAGCTGCCTCAACTGGAGAATCCATGACGACGCTGATCCATCGCCTTTTCCTGCTTTTGGCACTCGGAGTTTTGATGACAACCGGCCCGGGCACACCCGACAGTCACGCGGCTCTTGCCCCGGACGCCGATCGACTCCTCCTGGCCGACAGCCTGTTCGCCGCCGGTCGTTGGGCCGATGCCGCGCCCATCTACCGCGAATTGACCGTGGCCGCGCCGGAGGTTGGCCGGCACTGGGCCCGCTACGGCGGATGCCTGCACGGCCTGGGTCTCGTTGATGAGGCGGCCCTGGCCCTGACCCGGGCCGAAGCGATCGGCAGGCGCGACCCTGCGCCCATGACGAACGTCACCGCCAGCTCGATTTCTGGATCGGCGACTGGGACGTGAAGACGGTGCAGGGACAACCGGCCGGTTCGAGCCGGGAACAGGCCGGTGGAGGCAGACCTGGGTGGACGACACGGGGGAGTCGTTCGCGTCAGGCCGCGATGATCATTTGACGGATCGATCGCCCACGTCGACACTCCAATGACCATGCCGCCGTCCCGAGCCCCCATGCTCCAGCTCGACCAGATCGGGAAGATTTATGCCCGGGGCGCCGAGGGAGTTATGGCCCTTCACCAGCTCTCCCTGGAAGTGGCGCGCGGGGAATTCCTGAGCATCATGGGGCCGTCGGGCTCGGGGAAGAGCACGCTGCTCAACCTGATCGGCTGCCTCGATCGGCCCACGTCCGGGCGGATCCTCATCGATGGACTCGACACGACCGGCCTCGATGACAATGCACTGACCGAAGTACGACGGCGGCGGGTGGCCATCATTTTCCAGTTCTACAACCTCCTGCCGACA
Source organism: Candidatus Eiseniibacteriota bacterium (assembly GCA_034440375.1). Taxonomy (GTDB): domain Bacteria; phylum Eisenbacteria; class RBG-16-71-46; order JABDJR01; family JAWXBZ01; genus JAWXBZ01. The sequence goes on along the minus strand of JAWXBZ010000014.1, from coordinate 14,872 downwards.
CTGTCCGCCGTGGAAAATGTCGCCCTCCCCCGCCTGCTCGACGGCGCCCGTGACCGGGACGTCCGACGCCGTGCCACCGACCTGCTCGAACGGGTTGGGCTCTCCCACCGGCTCACGCATCGACCGGAGGAGCTGTCCGGCGGTGAAATGCAGCGGGTGGCCATCGCCCGGGCCCTGATGTCGGAGGCGCCGCTGCTCCTGGCCGACGAACCGACCGGCAATCTTGACACGGTCACCGCCCTGGCCGTCATGGAACTCCTCACCAGCACGGCACGCGCGGAGGGGCTCACACTTGTCCTGGTCACGCATGATCCGAACGTGGCCGCGCTGGCGGACCGGCATGTGACGATCCGGGATGGACGCCTCGTCTCGGACGACCGCCGGGTTACCAGCCTGGCCGCCACGACATGACGTCGCGTCCCGGCTGATGCTTCGACTGCTTTACTACACCGCCTGGCGACGCATCACCTCGGATCGATTGAGGACCCTCATCACACTGCTCGGAATCGCGCTGGGTGTGGCGGTGGTCCTGGCCATCGAACTGGCCAATCGGGCCACGACACGATCCGTGACCGTCATGGTCGAGGAGATCGCGGGGAAGGCGCGGCTCGCCATCCGCGGCGACGAAGGCGGGCTGCCCGATTCGCTGCTGGCTCTCGTAGCCGACCATCCGGGGCTCACGGCCGCGTTGCCGGTCCTGGAGGCCAGCCTCGAGCACGAGGAGAGTGGACGAAATCTCCTGCTCCTCGGTGTCGACCTGCTGGGCGATGCCGCGCCCCGCGGCTACACCGTCGAAATCGAGCAGCCGATCGAACTGGTTTCCCGGCCGGATCGTGTCCTGATCACCCGGCTCTACGCCGACGAGCAGGAGCTCGCGGTCGGAAGCCCGATGACACTGGTGACGGCCCGCGGCCCGCGAGTCGTTCGCGTGGGAGGAATCCTGTCGGGCGGATCCCTGGCCGATGCGTTCGGCGGACGGGTCCTGCTCATGGATGTCCGGGCCGCGCAGTTTCTGATGGCCCGCCCGGGACGGCTCGACCGGATCGACCTGGTGCCGGCGCCGGAATGGAATGGGAAGTCCACCACCGATCCGCGCGGCCTCGCCGCCTTGAGCGAAGCGCTGGCCGCTCTCCTCCCGGAAGGTATCGGCGTGGAACCGCCGGCCACCCGTGCCGCCCAGGCCATCGATCTCCTGGCTTCGTTCCAGGTGAATCTGCGGATGGTGAGCCTGGTGGCGCTCTTCGTGGGGCTGTTCCTCGTCTACAACACGATGTCGATTGCGGTGGTGCAGCGCCGGCGCGAAACCGGCATCCTGCGCGCGCTCGGCGTGCCACGCGGGCGGGTGACATGGCTCTTCACGCTGGAAGGATTCGCCTACGGTCTGGTCGGGTCGGCGCTCGGCCTTGTCCTCGGTGTCATCCTGGCCCGGGGCGCGCTGCTGGGCATTGCCAGCACGCTGGGACGGGCCTACCTGCCGGTATCAGCCACCGAGGTACCGCTGCCCTTTCCGGTGCTGCTGGCCTGCGCCCTTCTCGGAGTGGTCGTTTCGACCGTGGCGGCCTGGCTCCCGGGTCGGGAGGGGGCGGCGATGCCGCCGGCCATCACCGTCCGGGCTCTCCCCTTCCGGGACATCGACCGGACCCGGCTGGGGTGGCTGGTTGCCCTGTCCGTAGCGCTCTTCACCGGAGCCGCCTTCCTGTCAAGGCTCGGGCCGGTGAACGGCGTGGCCATCTTCGGCTACCTGGCGGGATTCGGCATCGTCTTCGGCACGGCGGCGCTCTCGCCACTCGTCTGCCTCACGTTCAGCCGGCTGATCCGGCCCTTCCTTGGCGCCACGTTCGGCATCGAGGGGACGCTGGCCGCCGACAACCTGCGGCGCTCGATCGGTCGGACGAGCCTTTCGATTTCCGCCTTGATGACCGGCCTCTCTCTGGTCGTCTGTGTGGCCACGATGATCCACTCGTTCAAGCATTCGATCGTCGTCTGGATCACCAACACCGTGCGGGCGGATATCCTCATTGCCGGAGGATCGGGCGAGTCGGCCACCACCAACGTCTCGATGCCAATGGACTTTGCCGATTCGCTGCGAACGATTCCGGGCGTGGCGAGCGTGAACAGCTTTCGGATGATCCAGTCCCGCTTTCGTGGCGAGGGGATCGCCATCGGCAGTCTCGGACTGGTCGACTGGCTAGCCTCCAATCCGCTGGTCATTCGGAGCCGCATGGAAGGCCCGCCCGGCCCGGACTGGGCCGTCGTGTCGGAGAACTTCGCCGATCAATTCGGCGTCGCGGCCGGCGATTCCTTGACGCTGTCGACACCGTCCGGACCACTCGGGCTCAGGGTCGGCGCAGTGATCCTCGACTACACCAGCGACAGTGGCACCGTCTTCATGGATCGCGAGGCTTACCGGGGTGCCTGGGGCGATGACCTGGTTGATACCTTCGATCTTTACCTGGAGCCTGGCGCCTCGATCGGAGGCGCCCGGACCGCGATCGATGACCGCTTCGGCGCCACGCAGCGCCTTTTCGTGTCGGGGAATGGCGAGATGCGGCGGCGCATCCTGACCAGCGTGGACAACACGTTTGCCGTCGTCTATGCCCTGGAGGTCATCGCCCTGGCCATCGCCGTGCTGGGCATCGTGAACACGCTGGTGGCATCGATTCTCGACCGCCGTCGCGAATTGGGGCTCCTGCGTGCCATTGGCGCCACGCGACGGCAAATTGGCCGGCTCTTCATCCTGGAAGCGGCGTCGATGGGGGTGGTCGGAGTCCTGCTCGGCCTTGGAGCCGGGACTCTCCTCTCGCTGCTGCTGGTCCATGTCATCCAGTTCCAGTCGACCGGCTGGCGCTTCCTGTATCAGTTTCCGGGGCTCATGATCAGCGCCACGTGCCTCGTCACGCTCGTCGCCGCCGCACTGGCCGGCTGGTACCCGGCCCGGATCGGTGCCACCACCTGGGGCGCCGAGGCGCTGCACTACGAATGACCCGACTTGCGAGGACTCTCCTTCATTGCTGTGTACTGGTATCGGTCGCGGGGGCCACCCCCGTCGCGGGGTTCACCCCGGTCGCGGGGCCCCGGACCTGGTCGTTTCCGCGTGACCATGGGGCCCACCCTGGATTCCAGACGGAATGGTGGTACTGGACCGGACATCTCGAAGCGGCCGGCCACCGCTACGGATACGAGATTGTCTTTTTCCGTCGGGCTCCCGACCAGCCAACCGATCTGGGCCACGGTTTCGCCGGGTGGAAGCCGGCCGAATTCTTCCCGGCTCACGTGGCGCTGACCGACATCGATGCCGGATCCTTCCATCACGAACAGCGAATCCGGCGTGATATCGGCGGCATGGCCGGCTCTGATTCGACGGATCTCCGCGTATGGTGCGGTGACTGGCGCGCCGAGCGGCGCGGCGAGGCTTTCATCCTTACCGCCGGCAGCGACGACTGGCGGCTCGATCTGGAAATGACGCCCGACAAGCCGCCGGTGCGACACGGCGAGGATGGTCTGTCACGGAAGGGGCCCCTGGACGGCCAAGCGTCGTACTATTACTCATTGCCTCGACTCACGACCCAGGGATCGTTGACCCGTGGGGAACGCACGACGCCGGTCACCGGCCAGTCTTGGATGGACCATGAATTCTTCTCCAGCGATCTCGACACCACGCTGGCCGGGTGGGATTGGTTCAGCCTTCAGCTGGACGATCGTTCCGAATTGATGCTCTATCGCCTCCGAAGCCGATCGGGCCCCGCCAGTGACTGGATCTCGGGCACCTGGATCGATGCCGACGGCGACACGCGGCCGCTCCGACGTGAGGAGATCGTGATCGAAGCAACCGGCTCGTGGACCAGCCCCAGTACCGGCACCACCTATCCGGCGCAGTGGACGATCCAGGTGCCGCCGATCGACCTGTCATTGACGGCACGACCAACCGTGGCGGCACAGGAACTCGATACCACCGGATCGACCGGCGTCCTCTACTGGGAGGGGAGCATTGAAATCGCCGGCCAACGCGCGGGGCGGACCCTGAGGGGAGTCGGCTACGCCGAACTGACCGGCTACGACGGACGGACGCCGATGCGTGGTTCGAGCCGATGAGGCCCTTCTTCCGGCACGCGGGAATTGACGTCCGGGCCATTTCCGTCGATAGTACCGACCGTCCGGTGGACAAAGGATCGGACCGCTCCGCTTTCCCATGCAAGGAGGACGATGTGAATCGGCACCTGTCGCTGGCCGCCATGGCCCTGATTGTCGCAACCGTCCTGAACGGTTGCTCCAGGAAATCCGACGGCCCGATGGCTGAAACGACGGGTAGCACGCCCAGCCCGACCGGATCCCAGATCATCTCGCCCAGCCCGACCTCCTGGGACCGCTCCGTGATGCCGACGCCGCAGCCATCTGTCAGGCCGCTCTACCGTGTCAACGAAATCACTTTCGCCCCGGGCACAACGCAGAGCGGGCCCGAGGGGCAAGGTGTGTGCCGCGAGGTGGCCACGAATCTGCTCGGCAGGAACGTCAAGAAGGTTCTCCTGATCGGCTTCACTGACATGAGTGAGACGGACGGTGGCCTGCCCATGAAGCGGGCCGAATCGATTCGAAGCTGTCTGGTCGCCCATGGGATGACAGCGGGGCAGGTGGAACTGGCCAGCTATGGTTCGAGCATGGCCAGGGGTGACAAGCAGCAGCCAGCGCAGATGGAGCAGGATCGGCGCGTCGAGATCTGGGTCCTCTCGGAATAACATGGTGAGATTCCCCGTCGATTCGTCACGCCGGCCGTTGTTCCGCCGGTCGTGCTTTCTTGGCGCCTTTGTCGCGGCGCTCGGTCTGACGTCCGCTCTCGCGGCCGCCGGCGAACCCCATCCCTTCGAGCTGACCGCATTCGGCGGTTACCGGGCCGGTGGCCGGTTCGAGGTGGAGGGCGGTCGACTGGTTTTGGCCGAAGGCGTTTCGTTTGGAGCGAGCCTTGGCTATCACGCGTCGCCGGACATGATCGTCGATTTCACCTATACCCGGCAGAGCACCGATCTGGAGTTCCGACCATCCGCCAGCGGGCAGGCCCTGCCCGTTTCGAACATCCTGATTCAGGGGTTCTACCTGGGCGGCCTGTACGAGCACGGATTGGATGGCTCGCGCCCGTTCGTGGGGATTGGCCTGGGTGCCAACCGTCTCGACCCGGAGGTTGCGGCAGTCGACAGCCAGACCCGCTTCTCCTTCAATCTTTCAGGCGGGCTTCGCACGGATATCAGCCGGCAGGTTGGCCTCAAGTTCACGGTGCGGGGCACCTTTTCCACGCCACCAGATGATGGTTCAACGATCGTGTGCCAGACGCCGGAGTTCTGCTACGTCCAGGCGGGCAATTCGCTGGTCAGTCAGTTCGATTTCAGCGTGGGGCTGGCGATTCGCCCCTGACCCACCGCGCGGCCTCGATTCCGGCCAGGCGCCCGCTGCTCCAGGCCCACTGAAAGTTGTACCCCCCCAGCCGCCCGTCGACACCAATCACCTCCCCCGCCAGGAAGAACCCGGGAGTTCGGCGCGACATCATGCGCCGGGGATCGATTTCCGCAAGTGGCACGCCGCCGGCGGTCACCTCCGCCCGTGCGTACCCCTTCGTATCGACAACGTCGAGCGGGAAATCGGTGACCAGTCCAATCAGCTGTCGGCGGGCAATTTTCGGCACCTGCGTCAGGATCGTCCCCGTCGCGAGTCCCGAGGCCTCGATCAGTTCGCGAGCCAGGCGCGCGGGAATCGAACGGCCCAGCCAACCGGCTACGGTGAGTCGCGGTTCGGCCGCCGCCAGCGACAACCATTCCAACTCAATGGCGCCGATGTCCGGCAGGCCGCCCGCCCGCTCGGCAGCGGCCGGGTTGCGGAGCCCTCCGCCGTCGGCCAGTGGATCTGCCGGGCCCGGGCGCCAGTGAACGGAAACCCGCCGGTCCGCTCCGGCCGGCGCCCGGAGCCAGTGCCGGCTCATGTCGAGGGCCGCCGGCCCCGAAAGACCGAAGTGCGTGACGAGGAGCGATCCGGCCCGGGTGACGACTCGACGTCCGTCGATACGCAGCGTCAGGGCTGCCGGGAGCGTCAGTCCCTGAAGCTCCAGTAAGGCGCCGCCCGACAGGACAAGCGGCGTGAGCGCCGGCGTTGTCGGTTCGATGGTGTGCCCCAGCGAGGCCGCCAGGCGATAACCCGAGCCATCGCTGCCGGTCCTGGGATAGGAATGGCCGCCGGTCGTCAGGATGACGGCCCGCGCCGCATCGGTGCCGGCGGCCGTTTCGATACGGAAGGCATAGCCCTCGCGGTCAACCCGCGTGACGGGATGACCGGAAAGCCGCCTCACGCCGAGGCGGTCAAGTTCGGCCTCAAACATCGCCACCACCGTCCGCGCGGAGTCACTGACCGGGAAAAGTTTGCCGCCGGGCTCTTCCTTGAGCGCCACTCCGCGCGTCTCGAACCAGCGGCGGACCTCGCCAGCCGGAAATGACTTCAGGACGAGGCCGATGGCATTCCGTGATCCGCCATGGAACGATTCGTTTTCGACGGTGACGTGCGTCACATTGCAGCGCGTCCCGCCGGACATGAGGATCTTCAGACCCGACTTCGCGTGGCTGTTGTAGAGCGTGACGCTGGCCCCGGCCTCCCGGGCGGAAATCGCTGCCATGAAGCCGGCGGCCCCGGCCCCGATGACGGCGATGTCACTCAATGTGGCGACGGGAGGCGGCTCCATCTCCCGAAGATAGCAGGAGGTCGGGTCGGCTACCTCCAAACCAGCGACCTGATCCCGCTCCAGGTGCTGCCTGCGCTGCGGAGCGGCGGAGGGCCAGCTCAGGCACAGAAGTGATGCCGAATTATCGCTGGCATTCACTCACCAACCAAGCGTAGAATCGACATAAGATAATTTGCTGCAAGGATTTACCAGAGTGGTTACTGTCGGATTTTTTGACAATGCCAGGAGGCCATCATGTCCGAGCGCGCCGAAATCGTTGTGATCGGTGGCGGCCTTATCGGCTGTTCCATCGCCCTGGAATGCGCTCGGCGTGGCCGGAAAGTGACCGTCCTCGAAAAACTTGACCAGGTCGGCCAGGGCTCGACCGCCCGATCCACGGCCATCATCCGCCAACTTTATCACGAGCGCCATTCCATCAAACTGGCCATCGAGGGGCTGAAGCTCTGGGAAGAATGGGCGAAATACCTCGGGCACGATGAGGACCTGGTTCAATTTCATCAACCCGGAATTCTCTGGGTGTTGAAACCGGTGTTGATGGCCTCCATGCCGGTTCGCACGCTCAAGGAACTCGGGGCCGACATCGAGGTCCTGGATGAGCCATCCCTGACGCAGCGGTTCCCCAGCTTCCGATTCACGGGCCCCCTCGCCGGTGCGCCGGTGGCCGGGCTATTCGAGAAGCGTGGCGGCTACGTGGAAGATCCCGCCCGCGCGGTTCGCAATCTGGCCGAAGCCGCACGACGGGCCGGCGTCACGTTTCGACTTTCCGAGGGGGTGGCGGCCATCGAGCATGACGACAGCGCACTGTCGCAGACCGGACGCCGTCGGGTCCGGGCACTTGTCACCGATCGCGGTGCGCGGATCGAGGCCGATGTCGTCGTCAACGCCGGCGGACCGCATTCCGCCGCGTTGAACCTGATGGCCGGTTGCCCGCTGCCGCTGACGACCGCCCCGAACCTGCAGCAGTTCATCGAGGGGCGCGAGACGGCGCTCAACTGGAACGGTTCCGGCAAACCGCCGTTCCCCGTTTGTGCCGACCCGGTCAATGGCATTTACTTCCGGCCGGATCCGAGGGCCTTCCGAATCGGCACCGTGTTGCCGGCCGATGATCGCCATTTCCTGGCCAGTGCCGACCAGCTACTGCCGGAGCCGACTCCCGAATTCATGGCCGATAAATTGGAGCGCCTGAGGGGGCGTCAGCCCGGTGCCCGCCTTCTCGGCCTGAAAGGTACCTCGGCACTCTACGACGTCACCGTGGCCGACTGGTGCCCAATTCTCGACAAGACCGACCTCGACGGCTGGTTTGTGGCCATCGGCACCAGCGGCAAATGGTTCAAGTCGGGTCCCGTCATCGGCTGGATCATGGCCGAACTCATCCAATGGATCAGCCGCGGCCACGACCCCGACAAACCCCACGATCGCCTCACCATCCGCCTCCCCCGCACCGGCCACGAACTGGCATTGGCCGACTTCGCGCGCTGGCGTGTGCCGCACGCGACGGGCGGGGTCCTGGCCTAGGAAAATCGGGCACCGGGACCATATTGCTGGATTAACGCTTCAGGTCCTTGATCATCCCCTTCAGAAAATCGGGTAAATCGGCCGGCGTCCGGCTTGACACCAGGTGTCGATCACTCACCACGCTCCGGTCGACAAATGTGGCGCCGGCATTCTCGAGGTCATCCTTGATGGCCGAGACGCCGGTGACGGTGCGCCCTTTCAGTATTCCGGCGCTTATCGGCACCCAGCCGGCGTGACAGATCATGCCGATGGTCTTGCCGGCCGCCTCAAACTCCCGCACCAGTTCGAGCACGCGCGGATATCGACGGAGGCGATCCGGTGCCCAGCCGCCGGGGATGACCAGTCCATCGAAGTCGGTCGAGTTGATGTCGGTGATCGCGAAGTCAGCGGCACACGGGTAACCGTTCTTCCCCGTGTAGGTTTTCTTCTCCGGTCCGGCCACCACCACCTCGTACCCTTCTTCCTCGAGTCGTATCTTCGGGTACCAGAGCTCGAGGTCCTCGTAAGACTGCTCGACGAAAATCAGGATGCGGCCGACGAGGCCGGGTGACGAGTCGGGTGCCTGGTCAAGGGCCGGCCCGGGGGCCGGATCGGGGGTCTTTTCGCTGGTCATGGGATACCTCGAAGAGTGTGACATCAGCCATTCGATGGCGGCTGGCGACGAGTATAGCCCGACCGACCTTTGTGTTAGTCTTCGCCCTTCCCCGATGAACAGTCCAACCCGCTTCCATCCCATTCGGGCCTTGCTGTCGGCCCTGCCACTACTGGCGCTACTGGCCTACGGCCTGCTGGTCAGCTCCCCCGAGGGGCGGGCGGCCAGGGGTCGCGGCATGGTCGTAAGACCGGATGCCCGTGTGGAATTGGCCGCCCTGCTCGCGCGTGCCGGTGGCGACCTCAATGCGGCATGGCCGTCCGCGGAGCCAAAACGGGTGGATGCCAACGGCCTCCCGCTTCCAGCCACCGGTATTGGTGCCGGCCGCGCCGAAACCCACATTGGCCGACTGAGCGGTCATCCCGCTGCCCGGCGCATCTCGGCCAACCGGAGCAAGGGTCTCACGTCCGAAGTCCTCACCACCATCCTGCTGAACCGGAGCGGGTGGCCGGAGCTGGAGCGTTTGAAATCGCCGATGGACGAAGTGGCCCTGGCGCGACTTCCGGGTGGACCGACGTTCCTGGGGCAAAAAGGGATTTTCACATCGGGATTCCTCGATTCTCTGATCGATGAATCGCGCGACTTCGCCCTTGTTTCCGGATTTGACTCGATCTTCGCCGCGGCGGAACCACCGCTCCGCGCCCGGTCGGAATCGATCGAGAAAGACCCGACCCTGAGCCACCTCACCGCCCGGCTGGCCGATTTCTTCGGCGAGCCGTCGCACTATGAACCGATCGTCATCCCGACGCATTACGGTCCCTGGCGCGCGCCATTCGCCGTACCGGTCGAGGACGGGCGTCGAATCCTCGTCATCGAACGGGCGGAGAGTGCCGGCAAGCTGACGCCGGAAACCAGCCTCTCCTGGATCTGCGTTCGGGAATTTTCAAGGCCGACCGTGGAACGCCTTACCAGAGCCAACGCTGAGCGCGTATCCAGCCTGGCCGGCTATTGGAGTTACCTCAAGCAAGGCGTGGCCGCCACCACCGTCGGAACCTGGGAGGACTGCTTTAATGCCCACCTCTACCGGGCCATCGACTTGCGTGTCCGACTGCAGGCAGACGGTGTCGAGCGTGAACTGCGGATCGCCTCAGCTCTCCAGGCCGGCCTCGGAATGATCCGGGCGCTCGACGCGTCGATGCTCGGGTACGATCGTGGCCGCGACTTCTACCGGCGCTTCACCGACTACTACCCGACCATGCTCGAGGAGATGGCCGGCCTTGAGGCGCGGGTCCGGGTCGAGCGCCCACGGCTGGGCATCAAGGTCGTGTCGACCGGCTCGGGCCTTCGCGTCGATGACATCCTGAAAGGGCACTCGGCAGACGGCTCGGCCCTGCGCGTTGGCGATGTCATCACGGAAGTGGACGGCCGACCCGTCCTCTCCGAGGACCGACTGGCGGAGATCGTCCAGTCGCATCGGATTGGCAGCACGCTGCCCTTTGTCGTTGAACGCGGCGGCGTGAGCCAGGAAATCGACCTGATCCTGACCAGGGGGCGGATCGAGTACGAATTCTTCCAGCCGACCGCCCCGCTGACCGCGACACCCCCGGACTCCTCCGCCCCTGATTCGCAACGAGGAGCAACGCCCGGACGATCGACCCCGGGTGCGGCGCCGGTGAATCCGCCTCCCTCCAATCGAATCCCCACCGGCGGCTCGGGACTCTAATCCGCCGGCGGCGGGATAGACGTCACGGCACCTTCATCCGTCGGGCGAAGGACCCGCGCCACCGCCGTCCAGGCGCCAACCAACCGGAGATTCCCGCATGCCCGCCATTCACTGGTTTCGAAAAGATCTCCGCCTCGACGACAATACGGCCCTCGCGGCGGCCGTGGCTGATTCCGGTGGTGACGTCGTCACGGCCTACGTCAGTGAACCGACCATTCTCGCGCGACCCGACATGGCAGCCGTGCGGCTTCGCTTCGTCCTTGATTGCCTGGCCGACCTGTCTCTTTCCATCGATCGGCTCGGCGGGCGCCTGATCCTGCGGCACGGGGACGCGGCCGACGAACTCCTGAAACTGGCCCGTGAATGCGGCGCTCACGTCGTCCACGCCAACGCGGAGTACGAGCCCGATCTCATGGAGCGTGACCGAGTCGTGGAAGAACGACTGGCGGCGGCCGGCATCCGGCTCTGCCGGCACCACGATCGCTTTCTGGTGGCGCCTGGCGCGGTGCGGAACGCGGCCGGCGAGCCATTCGTCGTCTACTCCCCCTTTCGAAAGGCGTCGGAGCCGCGCGGCGTCGGGCCCACCGCTCCGACGGTCGATAGGCTCACGATTCCGCGCGATGGCGCCGGGCAGCCGATTGCCTCGCGGCGACTGGCCACGTTGGAGGATCTCGGAGAAAAGACAGATCAGGATCGCTGGCCGCCGGGCGCCGGTGCCGCCAGGCAGGCCCTGCGTGACTTCGCGGAATCGGCATTGTTCGACTACATTCCCGATCGCGACCGGCTCGACAAACCGGGTACCTCACGTCTGTCTCACCACCTTCGCTTCGGCACGATCTCGCCGCGACAGGTGTATCACGCCGTGTCGGCGGCACTCGAATCCCCGGGTGCCGCGGGGGGAAGGCACGCCGACATCAACCGGAGCGCGGCCGGAGCCGACGCACGAAAAAGCGTCGAACACTACATCTCCGAGCTTCGGTGGCGCGATTTTTACGGACAGGTGATGTACCACTTTCCGCATGTGGTGGGCGGTTCGTTCCGCCGTCCGTTCGATGCCATCCGCTGGGTTTCCGACGAGCCGTCGTGGCAGGCCTGGTGCGAAGGACGAACCGGCTATCCGGTGGTGGATGCCGCGATGCGTCAGCTACGAGCCAGCGGGTGGATGCACAATCGGGCCCGCATGATCGTGGCCTCGTTCCTGACCAAGGACCTGCTGATCGACTGGCGGCGGGGCGAGCGATGGTTCATGAACCACCTCGTCGATGGCGACCCGGCCTCGAACAACGGCGGCTGGCAGTGGGCCGCCGGCACCGGCACCGATGCGCAGCCCTATTTTCGGATTTTCAATCCGGTGCTGCAGGGGAAGAAATTCGACCCGGATGGCGCCTATGTCCGACGCTGGGTGCCGGAGCTGGCCGAGCTGCCCGCAGCATTGATTCACGATCCCTGGACGGCCACGTCGATTCAACTGGCCGTTCATGGCGTGACGCTCGGGGAGAATTATCCGCAGCCGATCTGCGATCACGCCGAACGGCGTGGGCTAGCGCTGGCCTTGTATCAGGAAGCTCGCAGCGGGGTCGGCCGGATCGGCTGATACGTCGAGCCTAGCGGAAGCGCCCGGACCCGTTCTGGCGATTGAATATCGACTTGACGCTGCCCCAGGAAGCTTCCTTGATCGCAACACCGCAGCCGTTGGTGGCACCAATCGTCGGTGAACTGGTGCCGATCCACGAGGTCACCTGTGTGGCATCGCCGGAGCAGAGTTCCACCGAGGAGCCGATCGCCGGGTTGGGGACGAAGGCGTTGGTGGTCCAAAGACCGGCCTGGGCCGCCACACTCTGCCGGCCGCCGGCCGGTATGCCGCCGAACTGGATGAAGGCATGCATGTTGGCGGCACTGCTGAAATTGTTCCCGTTGATGTAAAGCGCCAGATCCGACGTCGTGCTCAGATCCTCACCCGGGAAGTAGACATCGCTGCTCGTATTGGTGCCGCTCTGATTGAAATGGAGTGTCAGCAGCCCGCCTCCCGCGATCGTCGTGCCGGTGGGAATCGTGGCGCCGTTGTAGTCAAACTCGTGGCAGAATACCCAGCCACCCACGTTCATGCTGAAGCCACCTGTATTCTTGAGTTCAACCAGCTGGTCCACTGTCGGACTTGGCCCGGTCCGGCGGATCAGAATTTCGTTGAAGACAACCTCATGCTGCGCCCGGGCCTGGGGAGCGGTTGCCGTAAGCAGGACCGTTGTAAGAAGAATGCCGCGGAACCAAGATCTCATCGAGTCTGTCCTTTCCCGGCAAGAACTGTTCGAAGTCGTGCGTGCGTACACTGATACGAATTCAGTGTACACCTCACCAACCGTCGACTCAAACACTCTCTCCTGGATCGGAAGCCGGCGATGCGGACAGTACAGCTCACGATCTTAACTCATTGTGAATAAATACTTTGTCAAATTTTTTCGGCCGGCCGAACTGGCCTGGCTCCCGCTGGCCGGGTGGGCCTTGTTCCGAATACTGGCCCCCGGCCCGGCTTTGGCCGGCGCCTGGACCCAGCCCCGTGGCCACTACTACCTGAAAATCGAGGCCGCCGGCCTCAGCACGAACCAGGTTTTCAACGCCGATGGCCACAGGGTCGACTATATCTCCGCCCTCAGCCCCGGCACATTCAAGGAACGCCAGATTCGCGCTTATGCCGAGTACGGCCTGGCCCCACGCCTCACGCTGGTGGGCGCGACGGCTTACCAGTCGCTCGAGGTCCGTGAAGAAGGGGCCAACTGGAAAACGTGGGGCCTCTCGGATATTCGGATCGGCGCACGGTTCGGTCTGCCGACTCGCGACATCGTCAGCGCGCTGGCACTCGAGGTAAAGATCCCCCCGGGGTATGAGAAGCGTGACTTCCCCTCGCTCGGCTCGGGCGATCCGGACGCGAGTCTCAACTTTCTGCTCGGCCGCTCCCTTGGCCCGGTCTATCTGACCGGTGATGTCGGTTACAACCTGCGAGGCGGCCCGCTGGAGAACGAGCTGATGTGGAGTGCTGAAGCCGGCTGGAGCGCCACAACGCGCATCGCCCTGCGAACCGGCCTGCGCGCGCGTTCGGCCCTGACCGGCAACGAGGGCGGCAACCTCCTGGACCCGACACAGGTCAACAGTCAAAGCCTGAAATTGGCCGGCACGCTGGTCGTCAAGGCGAGCCGTCGGTTCGACATCGAAGTCTCGGCGAATCACACCCTCTCCGGGCAGCAGACGCTGGCCGGTACCGAGGCCGGCCTGGCTCTGGCGTGGCACCAATGACGCGCCCCGAAGCACCGGCCGCGTGGGATGCGATGTTTCGGATTGGTCGGCACGCGGCGGTGGTGCTTGTCCTCCTGCTGTTGACCGGTTGCGGCCACGAAGTGACACCAACGGAGCGCTATGACTCGCCCGGAGAGATCCCGGCGCCTTCCCAGCTCACGGTCAGGCCGGCGGTGTTTGGTCCGTTCCTGGCATGGGAAGCCCCTGACAGCGATTTCGTGGTCGTCGAGGGGTGGCATGTCTATCGTCGGCGGCCCGACGGCGACGAGCGGCGGTTGACGACGGAACCGGTCAAGATGCGCCAGTACCAGGACCTGGAAATTCCGCAGGTCGGACAGACCCTGTTCTGGGTTACCGCGATCAGTCGCGCCGGCGTCGAAAGTCTTCCGAGCACCGCCGTTCGATTTCTCTGGGATGACCTGCCGCCGCAACCGCCCACCGGCCTCATCGCCCAGACCCGGTTCGACCGGGTATCGCTTTTCTGGAATCGCGGGGTCGAGTTTGATCTGGCCGGCTATGTCGTCTACCGCAACAACATCGAGCTGATCCGCGTGGGCGATCCGGCCATGCCGGTGGCCATCGACAACGATGTCCAGTCGGGGCGAACCTATCGATACGACATCACGTCGGTCGATTTTTCGGCCCTCGAAAGCTTGCCCGGTGAGGGCATCTTCGTGACCGTGCCCGCGCCGCCGCTTAACAGATTCGGTCGCCGCGACCGATGACGTAACGCCCGTCAAATGCCATGGTACCGCCCTGCCGTCGCACACCACGGCCCGGGTTGGCCGCCAGGTGCTCGAGCAGATGCCAGACCGTTTCGACATCTTCCGTGCCGACGGCAGCGGCCAGCTCGGGGGCGGATTGCGGCGCCGAGCGGCTTCGAAGTGTGGCCAGCAGGCGAAGCTGCAGGTCGATCACCTCGCCCGCCGCTTTCTTTCCCGCCTCGACGCCCGGCTGATGGTACGCATTGATCCCCACCAGATGGGCGTAGATGCCGACCGCTCGCTCGAACAGGGCGATAAGCGCGCCGAGCGTCGAG
>JAWXBZ010000013.1:0-22687 GCA_034440375.1 Candidatus Eiseniibacteriota bacterium | reverse complement strand
CGCGGCTGGATGCGCTGGTGGCGGCGAAGGAGCGGGTGCTCGGGCTGTTGGCCGAGAAGCGCCGGGCGCTCATCACCCGCGCCGTCACCCGCGGCCTCGGCCCCCGTGCCCCCCTCCGCGACTCCGGCATCCCCTGGCTCGGCGAGATTCCGGCGCATTGGGAGGCAATGCGCCTTAAGCGGCTCGTCGCGATTCCAATAACAGATGGCCCCCACGAAACGCCCGAGTTTGTATCAGACGGCATAGAGTTCATCTCTGCCGAAGCCATTCAAGAGGATGCCATCGACTTCGAGCGGCGACGAGGCTTCATCACGCCACAGCTTCACGCGGCCTATTGCAGAAAGACGCGGCCTCAACGAGATGACATCTTGTTCTGCAAGTCAGGCGCTACCACGGGAAAACTTGCGAGAGTCTTGGTGGACCACGAGTTCTCCATCTGGTCCCCGTTGGCGGTCATTCGCGCAGACCCGCATGTGGCGCTACCGGCGTATTTGGAGGTCTGCCTTCGGGCCGATGTCGTTCAAGACCAGGTCCGACAGACGTGGTCTGCGGGCACACAGCCAAACATTGCCATGGGTGCAATCAACGAACTTTGGTTGGCTGTACCACCGATAGGGGAACAAGCTGCGATTCTGTCGGCACTGGATGTTCAGATGACCAACTTCGACGAGATCAAGTCCAAGACCGTACGCACTGTTGGGCTTCTGAAGGAGCGCCGCGCCGCGCTGATCGCCGCGGCCGTGACGGGTCAGATAGACGTGGAGCACGCGGCATGAGAGTCACCGCGCTCAAGCTCGCCAACCTCCGTGCGATCGAGACCGCCGAGTTCCGCTTTCAGGTGGGCTTCAACCTGATTGTCGGTGTCAACGGCGTCGGCAAGACCAGCATGATCGATGCGCTTCGCGTGTGTCTCTCGGCCTTCGCCAAGCAGGCGAACAAGCTGCGCGCGCCGGTTCAATCGTTCACTGTTGAAGACATCCGGGTTGGCGCGGACGCGCTGAGCATCGAGTGTGGCGTGCAGATCGGCGGGTCGGAGTATCGCTACCTGATCCACAAGCCGCGGGAATCGAGTGCTCCGCAGGAGAGGAAGGCGGGCATGCCGCGGGAGCAGGTGCATGACACCCCCGAGAAGGTCACGTTCCTGGGCAACGTGCCCGCGCGGGTGACGGGGAGCGAGCCCGGCGGTCGGCCGTTGGCGGTGCTGTTCTCGACCAATCGGGCAGTGCCGTCGGAGCGGGCGCCTGGGAAGAACGTGGCCGCCGGCGGGATCGCCGCGGCTTTCGCGGATGCGTTCGCAAATCGCGAACTTAGGCTTGGCGAGTTCGCGGCGTGGATGCGGGTCCAGGAAGCTCTGAAGGCGGAACGTGTTTCGGCTGGTCGAGTGCTCGCCGCCTTCGAGGACGCGGTAGCGCGATTTCTCCCCGGTTACGCCCATCTCCGTGTGGACGGCGACGCGCGCCCGAAACTGCTGATCGATCGCGGCAGCACCACTGTCGCCGTGCGGCAGTTGTCGGACGGCGAGCGCGGCACGCTGGCCCTCGTGCTCGACCTGACGCGTCGGCTGGCACAGGCCAACCCAGAAATGGCCGACCCGGCCGCCGAGGCGGAAGCGGTGGTGCTGATCGACGAGATCGACTTGCACCTGCACCCGAAGTGGCAGCGCCAGATCGTTCGCAATCTGAGCGCGGCCTTCCCGCGCTGCCAGTTCATCGCCACGACACATTCGCCGCAGGTCATTGGCGAGGTCGAGCACGACCGGATTCAGATCATCGCGAACGGCCAGGTCTACTCGCCGACACACTCATTTGGCGTGGACTCGAGCCGCGTGCTCGAAGAGATCATGGACGCCGACCCGCGCACCGAGGAGGTCAACGCGCTGCTCTCGCAGATCTCGCAGGAGGTGGGCAAGCAGCGGTACCAGAGCGCTCGTGACCTTCTGGCCACGCTCGTCGGCAAGCTCGGAGAGGATGACCCGGAGGTCACCCGCATCAGAACCCTCCTCGACTTCATGGAGAGCGAGCAGTGAGGCAGATCGCCAAGGGCACTGAACCGGCGAGCCTGACGGCGCATCGCCAGACGCCGCACTGCGACTATGAGAACTACGGCCGGAAGGACGAGCTTCGGCATGCGCTCGTGACCGAGCAACGTGGACTGTGCTGCTACTGCATGGGACGGGTTCGCAACGGACCGACAACCATGAAGATCGAGCATTGGCTGTGTCAGTCTCGCCACCCGAATGACCAGCTCAGCTACGGGAACCTGCTCGGCACCTGCCTTGGCGGGAACGGTCAGCCGACTCACTTGCAACACTGCGACACGCGGAAGGGTGACAGCGATCTGCAGTGGAACCCGGCGAACGCGGCGCACCACATCGAGACCCGCGTGCGGTACGAGCTGGATGGCTCGATGCGCGCGCATGACGCCGTGTTCGATGGCCAACTGGATAACGTCCTGAACCTCAATCTTCCGCTGCTCAAGAACAACCGGAAGAGCGTTCTCGATGCTGTTCTCGCGTGGTGGAAGGGTGAGAAGGCACGGATCGGTGGCCCCGTGCCCAGGGACCGATACGTACGGGAACGCGACAGGCAAATTGCCGGCTACGGGGAGATGGCGCCCTATGGTCCGGTTGCCGTGTGGTGGCTGGGGCAGAAGATCGGAGAGATGGCTGCATGAGCCAGGGTCGCCACTCCGAAGCCGCCTTCGAGACGGTCATCGAGGCGCACCTCCTTCAGAACGGCTACGTGCCGGTCGCCCGCGAGGGCTTCGACCGCGAGCGCGCGATCTTCCCCGAGACGGTGCTCGCCTTCATCCGCGAGACGCAACCGAAGGAGTGGGCCAAGCTCGAGGCGCTGCACGGGGAGAAGACCGGCGAGCAGATCCTCGGCGACCTGTGCAAGTGGATGGACCAGAACGGCTCGCTCGCGACGTTGCGCCACGGCTTCAAGTGTTACGGGCGCACGCTTCACGCGGCGTTCTTCAAGGCGGCGCACGAGCTGAATCCGGAGCTGGAAGCGCGCTACGCCGCCAACCGCCTGGGGCTGACGCGGCAGCTTCACTTCTCGCCGCGCTGCGAGAAGTCGCTCGATGTGACGCTGAGCTTGAACGGGATCCCCATCGCCACGGTGGAGTTGAAGAACCCGCTCACGGGCCAGCGGGTGGAGGATGCGCGCCGGCAATACAAGCAGGACCGCGACCCGCGCGAGCCGATCTTCGAGTTCAAGCGCCGCACGCTGGTGCACTTCGCGGTGGATACCGAGTCGGTGCTGATGACCACTCGCCTCGCGGGTACGGCTACTCACTTCCTCCCCTTCAACAAGGGCTGCGAGGGCGGCGCCGGGAATCCACCTGATCCGGCCGGGCGGACCTACCGCACGGCCTACCTGTGGGAAGAGGTCTTGCAGAGGGACAGCCTGCTCGACCTTTTCGCTCGATTCATCCACCTGCAGATTGACGAAAAGCGCGACGACCAAGGCCGCAAGGTCAAGACCGAGTCGATGATCTTTCCCCGCTACCACCAGCTTCAGGCGGTGCGTCAGTTGGTGGATGCCGCGCGTAGCGAGGGCGTGGGGCGCAACTACCTCGTCGAGCACTCGGCCGGAAGTGGCAAGAGCAACACCATCGGCTGGTTGACGCATCGGCTGGCGTCCCTGCACGATGCAGCCAACCAGCGCGTCTTCGACAGCGTGATCGTGGTGACCGACCGCGTGGTGCTCGACCAGCAGCTTCAGGACACGATCTACCAGTTCGAGCACAAGCGTGGCGTCGTGCAGCGGATAGACGAGAGTTCGCGACAGCTCGCTGAGGCGCTCGAGAATGCTGTGCCGGTGATCATCACGACGCTGCAGAAGTTCCCGTTCGTCTCGCGCCAGCTGCTCAAGCTCGCCGAGGAGCGCGGCGAGAGCGGCACCGGCACGCTGGCCACTCGGCGGTGCGCCGTCATCATAGACGAGGCCCACAGTTCGCAGGGCGGCGAGACGGCGACCGACCTCAAGGAAGTGCTTGGCGGTGAGGGGCTGCGGGACGAAGCCAGGAAGCGTGCGACCGAAGAAGGCCGGGAAGACATGGAAGAACTCTTCCGTAGCATGGCCAAGCGCGGTAAACAGGCAAATCTGAGTTTCTTCGCCTTCACCGCGACGCCCAAGCACAAGACGCTCGCCGTATTTGGCCGCGATGGGCAGCCGACGCACCGCTACACCATGCGGCAGGCGATCGAAGAGGAGTTCATCCTCGACGTACTGAAGTACTACACCACGTACGCGACCTACTTCAAACTGCTCAAGGCTTGCGATGACGATCCGAACGTTGAGCGCAAGAAGGCCGCTCAAGCGCTGGCGCGCTTTATGAAGCTGCACCCGCACAACATCGCGCAAAAGACTGAGGTAATGGTAGAGCACTTCCAGGCCGTCACCCGCCACAAGATCGGCGGGAGGGCCAAGGCGATGGTGGTGACGGGTTCGCGTCTGGAAGCTGTCCGGTACAAACAGAGCTTTGATCGCTACATCCAGGAGAAGGGCTACGCCATCAAGTCTCTTGTTGCTTTTTCGGGAACGGTGGTGGACGACAAGCTGGCCGGCGTCACCTATACCGAACCGGGCATGAACAACGGCATCTCCGAGAAGGAGCTGCCCGAGAAATTCGCAACGCAGGAGTATCAGGTCCTGCTCGTGGCAGAGAAGTATCAGACCGGGTTCGATCAGCCTCTTCTGCACACGATGTTCGTGGATAAGCGGCTTGGCGGCATCCAAGCCGTACAGACATTGTCGCGACTGAATCGCATTCATCCACTCAAGGAAGACACGTTTATCCTTGATTTCGTGAACGATCGGGAAGAGATTCGGGAGGCGTTTAAGACCTACTACGAAGGCGCCGAGATGGGCGAAGAAGTCGACCCTGCCCGCATGTATGCGATAAAGGGTGAGCTGGACGCCTCTGGGATCTACCTGGACGAGGAGGTAGAGCGATTCAGTGCGGTCTACTTCAAGCCGAAGCAGCGCCAGAGCGCCATGGATCACCAGGCGATGAACGCCGCCCTCGATCCGGCGGTGTCACGGTTCACCGTTCGCCAGAAGGATAACGAGGAGGAGGCGGAACTCTGGCGGGGGAAGGTGCAGGCGCTCCTGAACCTCTATGGGTTTCTGAGCCAGGTAATCCCATATCAGGACTCGGATCTGGAGCGGCTGTACGTGTTCCTCCGGCATCTTGCGGCGAAGCTGCCACGCCGCAAGAGCGGAGCGGCATACCAGTTTGATGACGAGGTACGGCTTGAGTACTACCGCCTGCAGAAGATCAGCGAGGGGTCCATCTCGCTCCAGGACGGTGAGGCACGGCCCCTCGATGGACCTACCGAGGTGGGCAGCGGCCTGGTGCGCGCGCAGCCTGTGCCACTATCCCAGCTCATAGACGTTGTGAACGAGCGCTTCGGAACCGACTTCAACCAGGCCGACCAGCTCTTCTTCGACCAGATTGTCGAGGCGGCCATGGCCGACGGCGATCTGCGACAAGCAGCCGTGGTGAATCCGGGCGACAAGTTCGAGCTCGTCTTCAGGAACCTGCTCGAGAAGCTCTTCGTTGAGCGCATGGATCAGAACGAGGAGATCTTCGTGCGCTTCATGAATGACGCACCCTTCCAAAAGGTGGTGACGGCGTGGATGGCGTCGGAGGCGTATCGGCGACTACGACAGGGGACTGGCGATGCTGAAGGGGGAGCGGGCCCCCTGGCTTTGCCGGCACGGCTCCGCATTGTCGATCCCAAACCTGAGGAGCGCTACATTTCCTGCGTCCCCCTTATTCCGCTCAAGGCCGCCGCCGGTGCCTTCAGCGACCCTCAGAATGTGGAGGACGACGGCTTCCAGTGGGTCACAGTCGAGTCGCGCAACCGGCTGCGTCCACTCATGTTCGTTGCCCAGGTCGTCGGAAAGTCGATGGAACCAATCATTCAGGATAGCTCCTACTGCCTCTTTGCCGCGCCCGTGACGGGCACGCGACATGGCAAGACGGTGCTTGTTCAATTGGTGGATGCTGTCGACCCGGAGACCGGCCAGCGTTATACCGTCAAGCGCTACGAGAGTGAGAAGAAGGGGCAGGACGATTCTTGGCGCCACAGCGCGATCACCCTAAAATCCGTGAACCCTGACTTCGCGCCCATCGTTCTGAGCGGCGCAGACGAGGGGCAGTTGCGGATAGTTGCGGAGCTGATCGAGGTGCTGGGACGCGCAGAGTGAACCCAATGGTCCGGAACCGTAAGGCATTGTCTAGTAATGGCTTAGCTTTGCGAAGCCGTAAAGGGTGCAGTATATTTTACTTGCGATCTTGCTTTGTAACAGTGAATTTATTTATTCTTTACAGGTTGTAGACGAAAATACCTGACTAGCGTTGATCTCTAAGCTTCACTGCTGCCTCAGCTTTTAGTTGTCGAGACGCCTTCTTGTTGTGATTGATAAAAGGTAAAAAAACTATGCCAAATAGCGCTGAACAACAAGTGGCGACATCAAGGAGTCTGAATTTCCTCGAGAAGAACTCTGTCTTCTCGGCCCACGAGTTTGCAGACTATCTGAGCGGGACCGACGCCCTGGCCAGGGCAAGAGCCCGGCTCAAGTACTTTGTCCGGGAGGGGCGTGTGAAGTCGGTGGCGCGCGGGGTTTTCGCAACGGTTCCGCTCGGCACGGCGGCAAAACGGTATCAACCGGATCCCTACCTGGTGGCGGCGGCTGCTCGATCGGATGCTGTGTTTTGTCATCACTCCGCGCTGGAGCTTCAGGGGCAGGCTCATTCGGTCTGGCACGTCTTCACTGTGTACACCGACCGGCGACGGACGCCTGTGCGGCTTGGGTCCAATCGCATCGTGTTTCTCGTTCACCCTCCGGTCATGAGGAAGGACCGCCGCGCCGCGTTCCAGACTGAAGATCCGCTGCGACGATGGACCAGGACGATCACGCGCGCCGGCAGATCCTTGACCGTCACCAGCCCCGAGAGGACCCTGGTGGAAGGATTCAGGAGCTTGAGGTGGGTGGGGGGGGTGGATGAACTTGTGGAGTCGGCCATGGGGTTTGTCACACTCAACCTCAACGATCTGCGTGAGATTCTCGCACTTTACGACAGCCCTCGCCTGTGGGCCGCTCTCGGCTGGTTCCTGGAAAGAAACCAATCGACGCTTTATCTGCCTGATTCAATCCTCGAGGAGATCGCCCGACATCGTCCGAAGTCGCCGACCTACCTCGAGCCTGGGCGGGTCGGAGGGGCTTACGTGAGTCGCTGGAATCTCGTTGTTCCACGACATCTGCTCGGAGGAATGGAGAGTGGAGAACCTGGACCCTGAGACCATCCGCACATTGAGCGTGGAGACTGGCTTTCGAGCGGAATCGCTCGAGAAGGTAATTCGCCTGGGCGGGATCGCTTCGCAGATCGGTCCACATCCGCTGCTCGGGTCGACGCTGGTACTGAAGGGTGGAACCGCGTTGAATCTCTTCTTCGGACCGCCACCGCGGCTGTCCGTCGACCTCGATTTCAATTATGTCGGCGCCCCGGACCGGGATGGGATGTTGCGGGAGCGTCCGCGGATCGAAAAGGTTGTGGAGGATATCGGTCGATCACAAGGGTATCTTCTCCAACGCTCTGGGGACGATCATGCCGGCCGCAAAATCTATTTCAGCTACGTCAACCTGGCAGGGATCCGGGACCGGATCGAGATCGATCTGAATTTCGTCCACCGCATCGGATTCGGATCGACTCGCAAGGAGCCCATGTGGCAGCCAGGTGAATTCCCTCGGCCCGAGCTGACTCTGGCGGGACTGGAGGACATCTGCGCCGGAAAACTCTGTGCTTTGATGAGTCGGTGCCGACCGAGGGACCTCTATGACGCCACACGATTGCCGAAGATCGCAATCCAGTTCTGGCATTCCCACCAATTCAAGAGGCTCTTCGTGGCATTCTCTGGCATGCTGGACCACCCTCTTCATGCGTACAAACGGGAGCGCCTCAATCGAGTCGATCAAGCTCAGGTCGACATGGAGCTGGTGTCGATGTTGGCTGGAAGAGGGCCCGCTTCGGCATCGGAACTTGTCTAGCAGGCTTGGGCCGCTGTCGGCCACTTGATGGATCTTGATGATGCCGAGAGAGAGTTTGTTGATCGCCTGCAACTCGGCGAACTTCGGCCGGAACTTCTGTTCCCGGATGACGCCCTGCTCGCCGATCGGGTCGCTCAGTTTCCGCCCCTGCTCTGGAAGGTTCAGAATGCCCGGAAGCACAAGGCGGCGGGTCCATGACGAGAATGATCACCACTTCGGGCGGGCTTGTGGCCTGAAGGCCGAAGACCCCTCGATGATTTCGAGAGGTCGACGGGATCGTGAATCGGTGTGCGCTACGCGTTGGTCTGGACCGCCTTCAGGATCGCCTTCACCTCCGCTTCGTCGTTCCGGGCGGCGGCGACCAGGAGGGTCCGGGCGAACTTCGACGCTTTGCCTGGGCCGGCGGCCTTGTGGATCGCCGCGCTCTCCTCCTTGGACAGGCGGAACGCGAAGACCATCATGTCGTCCTTCGGCGCCTTCTCACGAGGCTCCTTGGCCGCGTGCTTCGTCGCCTGCTTGCTGGCCGACGTCACGACCACCGATTCCTTGGGGCTGTCGGCCGCCGCCTTAGGGGCGGCCTTCTTGGTGGTGCTCTTCGGCTTGCTCCTGACTGGTTCCTCTCGGTTGGATTCAGCGCACGATCCGGCGCGGCTCTTTGCCACACCCTTCGCACGCCACGTGCCAGCCCTCACGGTCGATTTCCGCCATGGTCGCGGGCGTAATCTCTTCCCAGCGTTCCCACACCCAGGTATCCGACCCGGGGTAGGGGATGTGGCAACAGGCGCAGACGATGCTGCCTCTCTCTGACCAGAAGACCTGGTGTTCCCGAAATCCGAAATATGGTGCGGTGGCGGCCATGGTCATTTCACCTCGCCACGAATGACGTCGAGCATCTCTTGGAGACCGTGAAGGGTGCGCTTGGCGTCGCCTACGTTGGCCCAGGTGATTTCTTCCGGCGCCAAATCGAAGTGCTCGTCGGTGGCATCCTTGAGGGCTTCCAGGACGGTCCCGATTTCGGTGAGGCTCTTAACGAATTCGTCGAGGGGTTCCGGGTTGGTCCGAGTCATTTGCATGCTGGCCTCCTATCCGCGCCGGGCACCATGCTCGCCGCATGGACAGTGACGAGCTTTGGGCGGGCGAATGGAAGGCAATTCAGACGGCAAGTGCATCTTTTACAGTAGGTTAGGATGTCAATTGGCCGGACGGTTTCTGTCCGGTTGGCGGACGGCCCTGGGCTAGCGGATTGGTGGCACCGAGGTGGAGAGGTCTATCAGGATGGCCTCCAGTTTGGGCCCTGGGGCCCTGGCGGCGCCCCACGCGTATTCCTGGGTCGAAGCTGCGGTTCCACATGTTGGGAATGCACGGACGCTACTGATTTCAAAAAGGCCCGCTGGGGGGTACTTTCTGCAATCGTTAACGCGAGGGTGCAGGGATCAGATCCACATGAACAGCAAGCTCAATTGGGATGGTGACATCCTTTCGGTCCAGCCTCGTATCCGGCTCACCCGGAGCTTTGACGAGAGCTCCCATACGTACCTCGGTTTCGTTCTGCGGGTCCGCGGGAAGCTCGCCGGAGAAGCGGGGGAGTTTGCAGTCGCGGTCGGCAAGGCCGCGCACGAGAAACACGAGTTCCGTTCCGGAGACCGTGTTTCAGGCGTCGGCGAGCGTGTCGAGGATAGGCGGGTGGAGACGGCCGACATTTACAAGGCAAGCGGGCTGAAGGTCCTCGGTCGAGCGGGCGAGAGCCTCGGGCATGCGCCGCCTTTCTTGGGCGTGCCGCCGGCCCTCGATGTTTATCGGGAACGGCGGCATCGGCGACTTGCCGCCGCGACCTACTCCACGAAATGCTCCGCGTGCATCTGGGGATGCGAGATGGCCGTGGAGATGATCATCGACCACTGGAATCCCTCGGTGCGGCGATACCGGCGTGAAACTTTCTGCTACGGGCCGAAAAGTTGTCCGTGGTACAAGCCGGGGCCGACGCGGAAGGTGCCGGGCCGAAAGGGGATGTCGTGGGAGGAGGAGGACTGGGTCGACGAGGATGCGACGGCGCATCGGGGGCCAGATGATTGACTGCGCTCAAAAATCCTTCTGTCACAAGGCAATCTGGCTATTGCGCACTGATAACTGCTTGTTACAATATCTCGGCACTTATAAACGAAAGCCGAGGATTTGTGACAAAAGCTTCCATGGATCATGCCGTGACCGTGCTCAGGAAGGCGGGGATTGCCCGCTCTCGTGACCTGGAGCGTGCGGGGATCTCGCGAACTGAGATCCGGCGCCTGCGCGAACAGGGCGTCATCGAGCGAGTTGGGCGTGGCCTCTACCGAAAGTCCGGAGCGCCGATCACTGAACGGAACGATCTGGCGGAGGCGGCCCGTCTCGTCCCGGGGGGTATTGTGTGCCTGCTGTCAGCGCTTCGGTTCCACGGTCTGACGACGCAGAGCCCTTTCGAGGTGTGGCTGGCCATTGATCGGAAGGCGTGGCGGCCGCGCACTGAGCATCCGCCGCTTCGTCTTGTTTACCTGTCTGGCGCCGCTCTGAACGAAGGGGTGGCGGAGCACGACGTTGGCGGCGTGCGGCTACGTGTCTTCAGCGCAGCAAAGACCGTCGCCGATTGTTTCAAGTTTCGCAACAAGATCGGTACCGACGTGGCCGTCGAGGCGCTGCGCGAGTACCGGCGGGTCCATCCGAAGCACCTCGATGCCCTCTGGCAATTCGCCGAGGTTGACCGCGTGACGCGGGTGATCCGCCCGTACCTTGAGGCCGTCGGATGACCCTGCGACGGCGAACGACGAACGTCGCCGGGTCGGTGCGCGCGACACTCCTCATTCGAGCGCGCTCTTGATCTGAAGTTCGAACTCCCATCCCTCGAGAGAGGCAAGCATGCCGGCGAATTTGTCGAGTTCGAGGGGGATGCCGTCAACCACAAAGAGCACTCCCCGATCACCGTCTGAGGTAATCCGACCCCGGAGAGTGTCATGCATCATCTGAGGTGAGCCGGCGGACCCGCTGAGATGACGAGTGGCGAGTGCCCGGCGCATCTTGTCACGAAGGCGACCGAATGCAGCATACGGGCTGGTCTCGCTATACACCCCGAACTGGTAACCGTTGCCCTCGGTGCCATTCTCCTCCGCGCGAACCGTGAATCCAAGTGCGCCTTCGTGGCACGAAATTAGAAAGCGCCTGATCTTTCCCGAAAAATCCTCAACTTCTTCTGTCATCGGAAAGTCACGTTTCCACTGCAGACCATCACGCGTCATGAGTTCACAACCTCCTGCTGTTTCGTATCGGAAGCGACCTGTTGGAAGGCCACGCTCGACATCGGGTCGCTGAATTGCATTGTACAAGCCCCATTCGACGACCAGAAAGGTTTTGTGCCGCTGGCGATCAAGAGCTGCCGACGCGGCCCTTCGCGCGTGGAACGAGTGGAACACTGGAACGGGTGTTACGGGTGTTAACTTGTTTCGGAAGCCTCCGACGACACAAATAGCGGGGTTGCCGGCACCCGAGGGGCCTCGCGCTGGAAGGAACCAGCCTGCCCCAGACACCCTCCGTTCCCGGGGAGTGCCGGTGCACCAGACGTTGAAAGCAGCGCTGCTCCCGCTCCGACGTTCCAACCCATCCCCGGGTAAGTAAGCAACGGGGGTAGGGGATCGTGTCCCCGCCGGAGCCTGATGCCCCCCTTTCGCAAGTGGGGTTCAGACGCGATCGGGGACCGGAGATGTCGACCAACCTAAACAACATTTAGATTGGTCGGGCTTTTCCGAATCCGTCATCACTCGCCCCATTGAGACGCGCGCCCATGCGCGATCAGACCTACGGACTTGTGCCTGGATCAAGGGAGTGAGACTTCATGAGGAATCTGCTTACCTCTGCCTGCCGGCGATCCCACCCGAACGATTGCCCCATCCATCCAGTGACAGCCTCCTGGACCACGCGCTCCGCGAAGGACGCGACCCGATGACGGCCTACGTCCGAGCGGCGGTTGCCGCAGAGATCGGGGCCCTGCGCGGAAGCTCATCCGGTCGTGCTTGCGCTGTCTTTCGCGCCGCTGCGTCGATTGGCGGATTCGTCGGGGCGGGTCAAATCGAACAGTCCGAGGCCGAAGGTCTCCTGCTTGACGCGGCCACTGGGACTGGACTCCCGGAGCGCGAAGCCCTTGGGCACATCCGGCGGGGGATTCGGTGCGGCGAGCGGACGCCGAGGGCCATACCGAACGGGCGTTTCCGCGACCAGACCTATGTACCGAAGGTCGATCTCTCAGCCCTGATCGATCAGGCCATCAAGCGGCCGCCTTCTGGTGAGGTCGAGGCCATCTGGTCCTCCTCGCTTCCGGTCGGCTCGGATCCGGAGGTCGCCAGGTGGTTTCGTCGCCGCTTCGGTGACGAGGCAGATCTGATAATCGAACGGACGGAGCTGTGGGACCTCGCCCGGGCGCCTCGCTCGGGCCACAGCCTGCCTCGCTGGGCGTGCAGCCGGGGCGGTTCCTGGATGGAGACCGGCCACCGGGTCATCTTTCGACTGTGGGACGACGGCGGCCAAGCGGTTTCGCTACGTGCTCGCTGCACCGACCCCGCCACGACGCCAAAATCTCTGGCCCCGGCCGGTTTCTCGGTGAAGGGGCTTGTCCTGGCCGACCCAGTTGGCGCGCAGCTCCTCTCCGGAATCGTTCCGGACTGGTGGGATCCGCGGGAGGCTGTCGTCTCTGAAGGCGAGCCCGACTGGCTCACCTGGGCGGCTCGCCAGCGCGAGGCCGAGGCTCAAGGCCCCGCCTGCTTCGGTGTTGAAGCCGGGGCTTGGTCGCAGGAGATCGCCGACCGGATCCCGGACGGATGCCGCGTCGTGATCCGAACTCACCACGACGAACCGGGAGAGCGTTACGCACACCAGATCGTCGCGACCCTTCACGGGCGTTGCCAGGTCTTTCGCAGCCGGCCGAGCGAGGAGGTGGTCCGGTGAAGGACGACAACGACCGGCACCGCGATGGCACATTGCCTTCCGACCCCTTCGCCGGTGCTGAACCGATAGACGGATCGGGCGAACCCTGGGGCAATCCGCTGCCGCTCGGACAGACAGCCAACGTGCCGGCCTTCCCGGCGGAGGTCCTTCCCCCCTGGCTCAAGAACTGGGTGGTCGCCCTCGCCGAGGCTCTGCAGTGTCCCGTCGATCTGCCCGCGATGCTCGCCCTGGCCATCCTGTCCCTCTCGTGCGCGAAGAAGCTCAAGGTGCAGGTCCGCCCGGATTGGGATGAACCGCTGAACCTGTATGTGGCCGTCGCGCTGAAGCCGGGGGAATCGAAGAGTCCGGCGTTCACCGCGGCCATCCGGCCGGTGGCTCAGTACGTGGCGGAGGAACAGCGGCGCATGGAGCCGCAGATCCGGGCGGCGGCGGCTCGATATGACGTGGCTACGAAGCGGATTGACCATCTGAAGATACAGGCGGCCAAGGCCGGTGATGCGGAGCGGCACGTCAGGCTGCTGAAGGAGATTGAGGAGGCTGTCCTCGAACAGGCAGCCCTCTATGTGCCCGCCCAGCTTCGGATGATCCTCGACGACGTGACCGCCGAATCCCTGGAAGTCGTCCTGCGCCAGCAGGGCGGGCGGATCGGAATTCTGTCGGACGAGGGGGGGCCGTTTGAGCTCATGGGTGGCCGCTATTCGGAAGGCGTTCCGAACATCGACATCTATCTGAAGGGGCACAGCGGCAGCCCGATCTCGACGGATCGGATCAGCCGTTCCGGTGGGTCGGTCCGGAATCCGGCGATCACGATCGGCCTGGCCATCCAGCCCGACGTCATCACGGGCCTCCAGGAGAAGAAGGGGTTCCGGGGTCGAGGCCTTTTGGCCAGGTTCCTCTGGTCCGTTCCGACGAGTCTGGTCGGCGAGCGGCTGGCTGATTCGCCTCCGGTGCCGGAGCAAGTCCGGGCGGCTTATGAAGAGGCGATTGCCGCACTGCTCCGGATCCCGGTGGAAAAGGACGAGACGGGGGAGATCAGACCCGACATGATCGACCTTCATCGAAAAGCCTACGCCCTCCTGGTGGAATTCAAGGGCACGATCGAGAAGCATCTCGGGCCGTCCGGAGAGCTCGAGAGTATTGCTGACTGGGGGAACAAGCTGGGGGGCACCCTGGTCCGGCTTGCCGGCCTGCTGCACCTGGCGGACCGGGCCGGCCTGCGCCAGGGGGGCCAGTTCGAGCAGATCGGTGAGGGGGAGATGCGGCGGGCCCTCCGACTCGCGGACTATCTCCGCGCCCACGCCGGAAGCGCCTTCGACATGATGTCGGCCAATCCGATTGCACGGGATGCGCGGTACATCCTGGCCTGGATCCGGCGAACCGGCACGGCAGCTTTCACGACGCACGAGCTCTACCAGGCGGCGCGAGCCCGGTTCAGGGCGCCGGCTGAGATGGACCCGCCACTCGTTCTCCTCGTCGAGCACCTGCTGATTCGCCCGCGAACCGCGCGTCAGCGATCCGGCCGTGGGCGCCCGCCGAGCGCCTCGTTCGAAGTGAACCCGGCCATCCACTCACAAAATTCACGAAATTCGGAGGCGCCGGCCATGGATGGGGATTTTGTGAATTTCGTGCACGGTTCGGAGCAACCACAAAACCAGTCGCCCACATTCAATGACCCGGTCGGGGCGTCACAGGAGGTCACCGATCATGTCTGACATTTCCAAAACCATTCACAAAATTCACGAAATCAGCGAAGTCCGGATCCGCCCGGTCCCGAACGGCACGGATGGCCTGGTGGCCTACGCCTCCTGCCGGTACGGCAGCGTCCTCTTGAACGACATCGCGATCCGCCGCGACGAATTGTCCGGTCGCCTGTTTCTCACCTATCCACGGAAGCTCGCGTCCACCGGCAAGCCGCACCCCCTCCATCACCCGATTGATCGCGAGACGGCCGACCTGTTCGAGGTGGCCATCATCGATCAGATCCGCCAGCTCGTGGGCGACCAGCGGAGGTGAATGCAGTGCCCGAAGCGCTCCTGACTGTTCCCGAGGCCGCCGACTATCTCCGGGTGAAGCCACGCACCGTGTACCAGTGGGTCTGGCGTCGTCGAATTCCCTTCCTAAAGGCGGGGGCCACGGTAAGGTTCAGGCGTACGGAGTTGGATGAATGGTTGGCAAGGCGAAACAGAAAGGAGACGCGCCTTGCGACGACCACGAAATCTGGTTAGACGCGGTGGGTGGTACTACGCCCGGATGTTTGTCGGGGGGAAGCTGTACCGCCGCGCGCTGGGAACACGAGATTCGGAGACCGCCAGGGATTGCCTTGCCGCCTCGCTCGATGCGATCGAGCTCGAGCACCGGAAGGCGAACGAGCCCAGAACAGAAACGGTCTCGACTTTTTCCACGCGCTGGATGAAAGAGTGGGTCCACCAGCGCCGGAATCCAAAGGGGGTGAAGCTCACGGAACGGAGGCTCGAACAGCACATCCTGCCGGTGATCGGGGCGGTGGAGCTGGCCCGGCTGACGTACGCCGACCTCCGGGCTCTCCGGGCCCGGTTGGATGGGAACATGGAGCCTCAGACAGTGCATCACATCTTGTCCGACGTCCGCTGCCTTCTGCGCCACGCGGTCGATGCCGGCGAACTCGTCTCGGTGCCCTGGCGGCGGGATATCATGCCGCGCATCGCCGAGCACGCGCCGCGGCGCCTGGCCGACGAGCAGATGGAGCAGATTTTCAATTACGCACGTCCGAAGGAAGCACTCTGTATCGGGCTGGTCGTCGAAACCGGACTCCGGTGGGGAGAGCTTCGGGAGCTGCAGTGGCGGCACGTCGTCAAGGAGCCGCGACTGCACCTGGTTCTCGAAGGAACGAAGTCGGGCCGGGTGCGCCGGGTGCCGTTGACGGCCGAGGCGGGACGCGTCATCGAGGAACTCCGAAAGATCGCCTCGGGCGTTTTCGTGTCGCCTTACCGCATGGTCAATCCCTGCACGCTGGCCTATCGCAACGCGGGCCGGATGCCGGAGGACAACAAGGTGAATTGGCACTGGCACCAGCTTCGGCACACGTTTGCCTGCCGGTACCTGGAACGGGGAGGAAGTCTCGCCGCTCTTCAGCGGATGCTCGGTCACTCGACATCGCGAATGACCGAGAGGTACGCTGGATTGTCGGACGCGGCGCTCTTCGCCGACCTCGACCGGGTCGAAACCGGTCCCGTCTCTGGTCCCAACGGCCGTTCGGAGAACACAAGTATGCGTGTGGTCAACAGATAGGGGTCAGCGCCGACCTCTGCAAAACCGTTATTCCCCGGTTCAAATCCGGGTGGCGCCTCCAGTTACGAGGTCATGTGGTCGCCTGATCGGGTTCCGGTCGGGCGGCCTTTTCTCATTTGTTGGGGAATAGGGATCCACATGGAGGCGGTAGTGGCGCTGGTCTGCCGCTTTACCTACTTCCTGGAGGTCCTGCATGAAACCGCTTGGCGTGTCATTTTTTGGCCCATCCCGATCCCGCTGGTCCGGCGCCCCGGCTCCTCTCTACATGGTCATGCTCCTGTTGCCGCTCTCAACCGGTGTCCTCTCGGCCCATTCGCCCGAGCCGGGGCGGGAGTTGACGGGGGACCTGGTTGATGTCCGGGTGATGGTGAATGAGCGGGCGACGGCGCTCTTCGAGGCGCCGGGTCGCCCGGATCGGCGCTATTTCGAAGCGGTGCGGGGGCGGAACTACGCGCTGGCGATCCGGAACAACTCAGGGGAGCGGGTGGGGGTGCTGATCACGGTCGACGGGTTGAACGTCGTGAACGGCGAGCGGTCGAAGCTCAAGAATCATGAGGCGATGTACGTGCTCGGTCCGTGGGAAGAGACGGAAATTCGCGGGTGGCGGACGTCGCTGGACGAGGTTCGACGGTTCGTGTTCGTCGACGAGGAGCGGTCTTACGCCGAGCGGAGCGGGCAGGCCAACGGTGATCTGGGCTGGATTCGGGTCATGGCCTTCCGTGAAGTGGGTGGCCGCTGGCTGCGGGACCGGGGGCAGTTTGATTCACCGCAGGAGAGGTCCCGGGATGAGGCGGGTAATCGGGCATCGTCGCCCGCCGCGGGCCCGCCGGCCTCGCCCGAGATGGGACAGTCGAAGGCCGAGGCGGGTCGTGACATGACGGCGGAACGGCAGCGCGACAACAGGGACAATTCCAGCCCAGGCACCGGATGGGGTGAGCGCAGCCATGATGTGGTTCAGCGCACCTGGTTCGAGCCGGAGGCGGCAGCCACCGATCGGTTCATACTCCGCTACGAATACGCGTCGGGCCTCCGGGCTCTCGGGATCGAGGACCGGCATCACCGGAATCGCCTTCGCGAACGTGACAACGGGGATTTCGGCTTTGCCCGGCCCCCGAAGCGGTAAGGCAGGGGGGGGAAGGGCTGCTTGGACTCGCCCCACCCGCTGAAGTAGACTTCCCCCCGTCAGCTTGGCCCGTCAAGGAGGGTTCGTCGCTTCATGTCACCTGTATCACCGGCAACACCCGCAAGTCCTCCGATTCGATCTGTTTATTCCGAGGAATGCCTGGATACGATGCGGCGCTGGCAGGGAATTGATGCCAAGCCGGACCCGGAAAATCGCCGGAAGAAGAATGGCATCCAGATTTTTCGCAGCAAGATGATGGAGCTTGGGCTCACGAAATCGCCGTGGTATGTGCCGTGGCTGTTCACGATTCCGATCATGGCGGGGGGAATCTGGTGGGGGCATTCCCACGACCTTCCGGCCTGGCAGCTCGGGCTGGGCTTTGCGGCCGGCATGCTTCTCTGGACTCTGCTGGAGTATCTCCTGCACCGCTGGCTTTTCCACTACACGCCGAAGTCCGAGACGCTGAAGGCGTTCTTCTTTCTGACACACGGCTACCATCACGAGTTTCCGGACGACCCGATGCGGCTGGTGGCGCCGCCGCTCATGTACTGGGGCCTGGCATCCTTTTTTGCCCTCATCTTCTTCGCCGCCTTCGGCAAAGTCTGGTGGGGCCCGCTCTATGCCGGCATGATGGGCGGATACCTGTTCTACGACAGTGTCCACTTCTACGTGCATCATGCCCGACCGACGTCGGGCGTCGGCAAGTTCCTCCGCAGCTACCACCTGCTTCACCACTTCGATGACCACGACACCCGCTACGGCATCTCCACACCGCTCTGGGACCTCGTTTTCCGCACGTATCGCCCCGTCGGGAAAAAGTAACGGCTCTGCCTTCTGTCGGTGGGTATGCCGGATCCACCGATTGACACGATAGTTTCACGCCGACGGCTCCCCCTCGCCCATTTTCAATATTTACATTCAGCCATGCAACTTTCACTGTGTGGCCCGCGTCTACTTGCTCGGTTCCCGCACTCGTCGACTCCCGAACAGCATCCGGAGGGCTTCCGGACGATTTGGGTGCGATGGCGGCGAAACGGAGGGCTTGGACGTGGGCTTGGTGAATTGGGTGATGGGTGGAATGACTTTTGGTTTCCTGCTGATTGGCGTTGCCCCGGATTCACGGGCGAGCGCATCGGGCAATGGCACTTACGATATCTTCCAGAATGGAAGTCGGGTCGGGTCGGAACGCTTCACGTTGAGCGAGGCGGAGGATGGCCAGGTCACTCTCGAGGGAGAGTGCGTCCTGGAGGTCGGCGGGGTTTCTACAACGCTTCGGCCAACCCTGATTTTTGACGCGGCCACCCTGGCACCCCGCCGGTACACGCGGGTGATCGATCGGGGGGAACGGGTTGACCAGGTGGAAGCCGTCTTCGACGGTGGCAAGGCCGTGCTTTCGCTCAAGGAGAACGGCAGCAGCAGCAAGCGTAACCTGAGAATCAAGCCGGCGGAGCTCGTCATTGACGATCACGTGGTATCGCTCCTGACGCTGGTCGTGCGGCACTACGATTTCGACAAGGGTGGCGAGCAGGATGTCGCGGTTTTCGATACGGGCGCCGCCAAGGTCCACATGGCACACGTCATGATTCGGGGCATGGGGTCGTTCGAGAACGCCCGCGGCTCCTATCGCATGAAGAGGCTGACAATCAATCTCGAGAACATGGCCGTTGACCTTCTGGTCGATGACAATGGACAGGTGCCCCTGATCTCGATGCCGATCCGAAACATCGAGGCCCGCCTGTCCGGATATGACGGCAACGCCAAGGCCGAGGTCCTCAGCGGCAAGTAGTCATGAATGTAGGCCAGCCCGGGCATCCCCCGGATTCGTCCGGATAGCGGCTGGTGCGGGGTGCGGGCGGCAGACCTTCGTGGATGGGGTGGCCGGTGTGAATCGGCCACGCCGACACCATCTGCCCGGGTCGCGATTCCGGTTGGCGGGGACCACCGGCAAGCGTGATCGGGACCGCGAAGCAAGCCGTTCGTACCCCGATTTACTTTCTGCGGGCGTCGATCAACGTGACGCGAGGATGATGCGGCCGGTCGACGATCCGTCAACCGAAACGAGCTTCACGAAGTAGATACCGCCGGCGAGCGGCCGACCCGCATCATCCGATCCATCCCATCGGACTCTGGTCCAGCCCGCCTCAACCAACCCATCGAAAAGCACGGCTCGCCGCCGTCCGGCCACATCGAATGCGGTGAGCCGCACGAGGCCACCCCGGGGTGAAGCCACCACGAACTCCGACGGACGCTCGCCAGGTGGTGAGGCCAGGGTCCATTCCGTTCGATCGGGGATCGCCCGGTCATCGGTGCCGGATGTCGTGGAGGCGGTGATGGTGGTGACCCGGGTCACTGCCATCCAGGGCAGGCCCTCCGGTTCGACGACAAAGGTGACGGTGGTCGAAGTGCCGGTCGGGGTCGGCGTCGGGATTTCGATGGACAGCGCGCCCTCCACCGGCGCGCAGCGCGAACCGCCCGGGACCGCGGGGGAGGTGACGGTGTCATAGCTGGCGACCGCCATGGGCAGGCCACCATTCCGATGGTGCAGCCACCCCTGGCTGTCCGAGACCCGCACCCGATACCGCGTGCTCCACGAGCCGGTGGCCGGCAGCGCACACAATTCGAACAGGCCGACAGAGCTGCCGGGATGTGCCAGGCGCATCGGATCGATCGTCGTCGTGAAGGCCAGTCGCTGCCGGAAGAGTTGTTCCAGGTCCAGCTTGCCATACCCCCAACTGTTGTTCGGCACGGCCCCGGTTGGGCCGTCCGCCCGGGCCGACTGGGTCAGGGCCGCCCGGATCTGGGAAGAGGAAAGGTTTGGCCAGCGGGAAAGGAGCAGGGCGGTAGCGCCGGTGACCTGGGGCGCTGACATACTCGTTCCCTGGAGGATCTTGTGGACCCCGTCCGGCAGGATATTGGGGATGGGATTCGGCTGGCTGGTCGCCGAGTGCGTCGCCCCGATGGCACTACCGGGCGCCGATAGATCCGGCTTGGCCTGGCCGTCCCGCCGGGGGCCTGGGCTTGAAAATGCCGAGATCTGGTTCAACGTCTGTCCGTAGTTGTAGATGCTGGTATTGATGGACTGCCAGGAGGCCCGCGTCGTATGCGATGCCACGCTGATCGAGCTGTCGGCGGTGGACGGCGTGATGACCAGTTCCGCCTCCTCCTTCCCGCTGACAAAGGCTGGCGGAAATGGAAAGGACCAATCGTAGATCCACCCGTCGACCTCGCTCATGACACCGCCCGACACCCGGGTGAACCGTACCTCGAAATCGCCGGTTGCCGGCGCGATGCCGCCGGCGTCGGAAATGTCAATCAGCACTTCGACGTCGCCATTCGAGTTCAACCCTTCCGTACCGGAAGCGTCGATCGACACCCATCCGTCGGGCGTGCCGGCTGCGAGAAAGAGTCCCTTGGCCACCGGCCCGACCGAGAATCCGCCTGGAGTTCGAACCGAGACAAGGTGATTATCACCGCCCGGGTACCAGAGATCGATCGAAAGGCCATCCGATAAGGACGGGCTCGGGGTGTAGCCAAAGATCCGGAAGGAAAGGACGCCATCGCCGGCCATCGGCACGATTCGTTCGCCATGTCGGCCGCGGCCATTCGAGTTGCCGCAGCTGGCCACAACGACACGTCCCGGCCCAACGATGCCGTTGATGAATTGCTCCAGGTCGGTGGTTCCGTCGTGCGGGCCGTAATCGCTGCCAAGACTCAGGTTCACCACGGCCGGCCGGCCAAGCCGTGTCGCCTCTTCGAAAATCCAGGCGATGGCGTCGGCGATATCGACATCGTCAAAGGTGGTGTTGACGACCAGGAGGTCGGCCCTCGGGGCCACTCCGACATAGGTGAAAGCTGGCTGGCCGTTTCCGGTGGCGCGCCCGTTGCCGGCGGCGATGCCGGCCACGTGTGTGCCGTGTCCGTAGTAGGTGCTGTCGCGCTGGCGGCAGACCGCCAGGTTGATCTCGGCCGGCGTCCAATACGATCCGTAGGACTGACTGACCGGCGCTGGCCCGATCGGGTCCGTCTGGTCCCAGATGCCGAGAAGGCGGGTGGCGCCTCCCGATTGCTTGAAATCGAGGTGCATCCAGTCGATTCCACTGTCGATTATTCCGACGATGGCCCCGTCACCCCGGACACCGACGGCGGCATCGATCGATCCCTGATGAAGCAGCGTCGCGCGGGTGTCGAGGCCGGACAGGTCGAGGTTCGGCCGCATCCGAAGGGCCGGTGAGATTCGGCGGACACCCGGTAGCCGTGCCGCCGCAAACAGGTTGGGGAGGGGAACACGCACCGTTCGGCGGCCGTTTGATTCCGGGCCGACGCGGGCCCCCAGTCGTTCCAGTTGTGTCCTGGACACCGGGCCCTCGACGAAGCAACTGATCCGACCGTCGGACCCGGGCGCCAGGGCCTCCCGGGCCGCAAAGGGGGAACGGTGTGCGGTCCGAAATCGTGCGTCCAGGGTGGCCGGTAAATCCGGGGAGGCGGCATGGCTGTCGAAAAAACCGACCAGCCCGGCGGCCAGAAGCCACAGGAGTCGCCGACCCGCACGGACAACTCCGCGTCCTGATGGGCCGGCCGACCCAGCCCCGGGTGAAATGATCTCTTGTTGCTGCTGCGTCAAATCGTCTCCATCGCCGTTGTCCGGCGGGGTTACGAGGAAGTCAGGTCGATCCGGTCGATCGGCTCCCCGATCAGAATGTCCTCGAGAACGTCAAGGCCCGAAACGACCCGGCCAAAAATGGTAAAGCGTCCATCCAGGTGAGGCTGCGGCGTATGCGTGATGAAGTACTGACTGCCGCCGGTGTCCTTGCCGGAGAGGGCCATCCCCACCATCCCGGCTTCATAATGCTGATCGTTGTACTCGCAACGGATGGCGTATCCGGGCCCGCCCCAACCGTCGCCGCGGGGGCAGCCGTCCTGCGTGACGAACCCCGGTACCACCCGATGGAAATTAAGTTCGTTAAAGTAGCCGCGCGTGGCCAGCGAGGTGAAATTGGCAACGGTATTCGGGGCGGCGCCGGGCAGGAATTCGATCACCAACTCACCCCGGGACG
Organism: Candidatus Eiseniibacteriota bacterium; assembly: GCA_034440375.1. Classification (GTDB taxonomy): domain Bacteria; phylum Eisenbacteria; class RBG-16-71-46; order JABDJR01; family JAWXBZ01; genus JAWXBZ01. Next base: position 218 of record JAWXBZ010000013.1, on the reverse strand, counting down.
TCACGATTCGCGCCCCTTTTGCCAAAGGTTTCCGGATGGTGTCGAGGTTGAGTGGAAAATCTCCTGTCGAGATGGAGGCGACCTCACTCGCGTGATCCAGCCCATCGATCCGGGTCAGCGCGGCGGCCGCCGCCAGCGCCACGCTCCGATCGGGATCCTTGAGTGCACCCGTCAACGTGGCAATCGTCGCCGTCCTGTCTGACATTTCCAGCGAGGCG
>JAWXBZ010000012.1:0-2625 GCA_034440375.1 Candidatus Eiseniibacteriota bacterium | reverse complement strand
GGCCCTGGCCCCCGTCACCCGCGCGCGAAGGGCCGCAAGATCGGGGGATTGAGCCAGCGCGAGTGCAATGAGCGAGTCGACGGCCGGCGCCGTGAGGCTGTCGCGGAGGGCTGCCGCCCGGGCGAACGGGCCATGGCTCATGCCGGGCCTGGCCGCCGGGACTGATTGGGTGGGCGCCGCCTGAACGGCCGGCGGACCGGTCAGGACAGTGATAATTGAAAGGGATAGAACGCCCGAACGGGCGGCGGCAAATCGCACGACTCCTCCTCGCAAAAAAGACCGGGAGCGCCCCGGGCTCGGGGCGCGGACACACGTAGGCCTTTGGCGAGGCGAGCTAGATCAGGAAGGCGTGGTAGGAAAGGTAGAGCGGGACCGGCGGGGCTGAAGTGGCCCGTTCGCATGCGGGCATGGTCGGAGCAGCGGCCGCCAGCGGCGCGAACAGGTTTCCGGATACCGGCTCCCCCACCTGTGCCGCCCAGTCAAACTGGATGTCGGCTCCTTTGGACCGGGCGGGCGCCTCACTGATTGGTACCTCGGGTCCGCAGCAGCAGCCGCCGGCTTCAATGGCCGGACCGCAGCCGCAGCACGACATTTTCACCTGGCAACGACTCAGCCCGGCGGGCACGAGTCCGCCGGCCATGAAGGCCAGAATCAGAGTCAGGTGGAGGACGAGGCGTGTCATCATGGTCAGGATGCCTGTGGAAGGCCGGGCGTGTCAATGTTATCCGCGGCCTGGCAGTTCCCGAAAGCATTTGGTGTTACTGGACTTGATCCCGGCGTCGGGGCTAGGATAGATACAGGATCAAGAGTTAAATCGTTGTGTGTCAATGAAGTGACAGATGCCACCCAATTCGATCGGTTCGCCGGTCTGTCCATTGAGAGGATCATGCCCCGGAAAGCCAGTCAAATCGGATCCCCCCGGGCTCGACGAGTTTCGAGCGACGGGTTGCCTCAGATCGATGATCTGAGGCCGTTTCTCATCAACCGGGAGCTCTCCTGGATCGAGTTCAACCGCCGCGTCCTCGGCGAGGCCCTTGATTTGAGCCATCCGCTCCTCGAGCGGCTGAAGTTTCTCTCGATCTTCGCCACCAATCTGGACGAGTTTTTCATGATCCGTGTGTCCGGGCTCATCCAGCAGGTGGATGCCGGCGTTTCGCGCCTCTCGCCGGACGGACTCTCGCCGCAGGCCCAGCTCAAGGCGATTTCAGACACGCTGCGGCCACTCCTCGAGGAGCAGATGACCTGCTTCCGCCAGCGACTCCTTCCGGAACTGGCGGTCAACGGGATCAGGATCACACCCTGGGATTCGCTTACGCAAGACGAACAGTCAACGATGACGCGTCAGTTCGACGAACAGATCTTTCCGATCCTGACGCCGCTGGCCGTCGACCCCGTCCACCCGTTTCCATACATTTCAAACCTCTCGCTAAGCCTGGCGGTGGAAATGGTGGTCTGGAACGAAAAGGAGGAAGTAGAGGAACCACGATTTGCGCGTGTCAAGTTACCGCCGATCGTGCCGCGCCTGCTGGCGCTGGCCGGGCCCGAGGATCGATTCGTCCTGCTCGAGGAGGTGGTGGCCGCCCATATCTCGCGGCTCTTTCCGGAAGTGACGATCCGGGCCTGCCACCCCTTCCGGGTGACCCGCGACGCCGACCTCGAGATCGAGGTGGATGAAGCTCGCGATCTCCTGAAGGAAATCGAGGAGCAGCTACGCCGCCGCCGGTTCGGTTCTGCGGTCCGACTTGAAGTCGACGCGGCCATGCCGGAGTCGATGCGCCTCTACCTGACGCACGCCATGGAGCTGGAAGAAATCGATGTCTACCAGGTTGACGGGCCGCTGGCCGTGCACGACCTGATGTGCCTCTACCGGCTCAATCGTCCCGAATTGAAAAGCACGGCATTCCGTCCCGGGGTGCCCGCCGTGTTGGAAGGGGAGGAGAGCGTGTTTGATGTCCTCTCCCGGCAGGATATCCTGTTACACCATCCCTACGAATCGTTCGGGCCGGTCGTCGATTTCATCAGTGCGGCCGCCGACGACCCGAAGGTGGTTGCCATCAAGCAGACACTCTACCGGACCAGCGGCGATTCCACCGTGGTCGGGGCGCTGATACGCGCCAGCGAGCGCGGGAAGCAGGTGGCGGTGCTGGTGGAGCTCAAGGCCCGTTTCGACGAGGAAAACAAGATCGTCTGGGCGCGCAAGATGGAGGAGGCCGGCGTCCACGTCGTTTATGGTCTTGTCGGCCTGAAGACCCATGCCAAGCTGGCCCTGGTCGTTCGCCAGGAAGAGTCGGGCCTCAAGCGTTACGTTCACCTGGGCACCGGCAATTACAACCCGACGACCGCCCGGATCTACACCGACTACGGGCTCATGACGTCGAATCCCGACATCGGTGCCGATGCCACCGACCTCTTCAATTCACTGACGGGACTTTCGCGCCAGCGCGAATACCGGAAGTTGATCGTGGCGCCGAACGGCCTGCGCCCATGGTTGATGGCGATGATCGAGCGCGAAACCGCGAATGCCGCGGCCGGCCGGCCGGCCCGCATCGTGGCCAAGATGAACGCACTGACCGATCCTCGCGTCATCCGCGCCCTCGTGTCAGCCTCACGGGCCGGCGTCGTGAT
>JAWXBZ010000011.1:0-58589 GCA_034440375.1 Candidatus Eiseniibacteriota bacterium | reverse complement strand
CGCCGAGACGCCACCCGCATCGTCAACCAGTATCCGCACCTCGACATCTCCCTCGCTCTTCCGCTTGCGCGCCTCGCGTGGATAGTCGAGCCAGGCCGCCTTCAGCACGACCGGCGGAATGAGCAGACGATTGCCACCGCCGGCATCCGGCTCCGGGGCCATCGCGGCCTCTGCCAATTTCTCCCCTTTTGCCGGTGAATCAACCGACGCGACATCCGATTTGCCGAGGCCAGCCGACGGCGGTGGCGTTGTTGTGTCCGGTGGCGCCGGCGGCCCGGGTTCGCTCACTCTTGATTCCGCCACGGCCGGCGTCTCGGGCCGGGGCGAAGGAACCGGGATGTCGATGTCCACCTGATCGGCCATGGGGTCGCCGGCGCCGGTTAAAACCAGAGAGGCCAGCAGGGCCGGCGGCGTGTTGCTCGAATCGACCAGCTCCGGGCCCCCGATCGGCAGGGCGGCGATCCCGACCTGCGATGCCGGCGCCTCACGCGCCGCCTCATGCGCCGCCTCACGCGCCGCCATGGCCGGCGTCCGCTCGGCGAGCGGCTCCCGTCGTGGCTCACGACCTTCCGGAAGCAGAAGGACGATTCCGAGCATGGCGGCCCCCGCCGCGCCAAACACCAGCCACGGCATCGAGCCGGAGGGACGCCCGATCATGGCGTCGCCCAGCCCTTCTCCAGCTTCGAGGTGACGATACGAAACGCCCCCTCGCCATGTGTTTTCCGACCGGAAGTCAGATCCTGGATGACCACCCGGACCCAGTAATCCCCCCTCGGCAACCGGCCGACCGAGAGGTCCAGCATTCGTTCGATCGACGGCGTCGGGCTCCACTCCTCAAACCGCGAGGTGGAACGTGGCCGACGTGGCCGACGGTTGGCGGTGAGCGAGGCCCGACGCTTGCTTGCCCAATCCCCGAAGGTTTTCAAATCGTTGATCTCGACCTCGAGCGTGTACGCATGTCGTCCGTCGGCGGCGGGTGTCAGTCCGTAGGCTTCGAAATAGATTGGCACCGACTCGCCCTGTTGATAGGTGGCGTCCGGGCTCGGAATCGTGCCCCCGTCCGCCCGGGCAAACGGCCCGGACGCGAGGTCCGGATCGATCCGATCGAGGAGCATCACATCCGAGATTTCCAACGAGTCCTCATGGAATCGCCGCAGCAGCAGTCGATCGAACCCGCCGCCAAATCCCGCCAGTCGACCAACCTCCACCTGGCTTCCGACGAAGAGCGAATCCAATTCCGGATCGACACGAAACGGCAGGAGATCGACCAGCCATTCCGCCCCCGCACGCTCCCGGTCGCCGACACGCGCGGCAAGGGCAAACGTGCCGCCGCGCTGGGCCACCAGTTGCCAGCTCCGATCGTACAGCGCCAGGGGTCGACGCCAGGCTGCGGCTGAATCGGGGGCCATCGGCACGGCCACGATCAGTTCAAGTCGCGTGTCCCCCCCGATTCCCATGAACTGAACCGCATCGATCACGATGTCGATGTTCGGGCCACCGACCGGGTGGATCATCGATCCCTCCAGCACGCTCGCCAGCTTGTCCATCAGGGATGGCCGCCCCCAGTGGTAGGGCTCGACCCAGTCACCGGAGAGAAACTGATCCTCGAAGTGGAACTCGTACGGCTCTCCCTCGATCCGGTGACGGTGGACCATCCGTTCCGCGCGGAAGGAGGTCAGGATCTGGCTGCCGGTGGTGATGTGACGAGATTCCGGCATGCCGAATCGGATGATCGATTCGCCGGGCTCGGTATCCCAGCCGCGCAGGTTGCGTTCCGGCAGCCCATAAGCCAGATCGGCGAGAAAGACCCGTCGCAGGTGCTCGAGGCGGCGCTCGTTCAGCAGGGTCGCGGGCGTAGGGTCACGGTGCTTCCAGAAATTGGTTTCCAGAATGACCCTGGCCGAGTCGGGCATGGCCTCGCGCAGGTCTTCCCATCCCCAGTTTATATGTTCGAGCGTTCGATAGGCCTCGATCGATGCGGGCTCCTCAAGACACCGAAGCGCCTCTGCGGCATCATCGGAGGCCTCATCCCACCGCCCGGCTTCCATGGCAAAGTGAAGCTTGAAGAAATGCCCCCTGGGATCCCGGGGGTGGCGACGAACCAGTTCGGCGGCGCGTGACTCGGCCCCGCTCGTGTCGGCCCGCATCATCCGGGCGAAGACACTGGACGACAGGGCGTCGGCATGATCGGGGTGGCTGGTCAGCAGCTGGTCAAGGCGCGTGTTGGCTTCGCGCAGCGACTTCACCCGCAAGTAGCGCCGATAGTCGTACAGGGCGAGTCGAACCAGCCCCATCTGCGCCGGCTCGGAATCCGGCGTGGATTTCAGGGCGCGGCGATAGAGTCCCCTGGCCCTTCCGAAAAACCGGCGCTCCATGTTGAGTCGCGCCCATTCCAGCAGAATGCGGCTGTCGCCGGGCCATTTTTGAAGAGAGTCTTCGAATACTTGATCGGCCTCGCGCCGCCCCTCGATGGTTCCAAGGTCCCAGCAGGCGTGGGCCACGGCCAGCCACCGCTCCGGCCGACGCGGCTCCGCCCGAAGCGAATCGCGGGCGGCTTGAACATGCGGATCGTCGTCGGGCTGGTTTGGCTGGGCGGCGAGCAACGCCGTGGCCGGCCCGAGAAGCAGGCACAGCGTGATGAGGACAGCCCGGAACGGGGTGGCGGTCATGATCCGGACCGCGGCCGGTAGGAACGCTTCACCATGCCCCCTTGCTGCAGCACGGCGCCCACCCCGCGAGGGAGCAGGCGCCGGGAGTTGCCGACCGCCACGAATCAAGGTGGACTTCTAGCGGCGGGTGATGATCCGACGATCGAGGTCGTAACGGGTGATCTTGTTTTTCAGTCCCTTCCGCGATAGCCCGAGGGCGATGGCCGCGCGGCTCTTGTTCCAGTTGTTCTCTTCGAGTGCCTTCAGGACCATCCGGCGCTCCATCTCCTCCACGTTATCGTGAATGCTGCTTCCATCGGAGATCATGGTCGGCTCCTCGAGCAGCGCGCCGACAAGCTCATCCGGCAGGTGCTCAACGCCGATCGGCGCCCCTTCGTCGCACAGAATGGCCGCGCGGCGGACGACTTTCTCCAGTTCGCGCACATTGCCCGGCCAGTTGTACCGGACCAGGCGGTTCAGCGTGGCCCGCGCGAAGCCGGGCACGTTGCGCTGGGTGTCCGCGGTAAACGTGGCCAGGAAATATTCGGCCAGCAATGGAATGTCCTCGACACGATCGCGCAGTGAGGGGACCACCACGCTGATGTCATTCAGCCGGTAGTAAAGATCCTTGATGAAGGCCCCCTGGGCCACGTCATGACGCAGGTCCTTGCTGGATGTGGCGCAGATGACCCGCACGTCGAGCTTCTTGTAGCTGTTGCTGCCGACGGGTCGGACCTCGCCCTTGTCGAGAAGGTGAAGCAGGCGCCGTTGGACGGTCAGGCCCGCGCGGCCAACCTCGTCCAGGAAGATGGTGCCGCCGTCGGCCTCTTCGAAGAGCCCCTTCTTGTCGTTCATGGCCCCGGTGAACGATCCCTTCACGTAACCGAAGAGTTCACTCTCGAGCAGGTTGTCGGGCAGGGCGGCGCAGTCGACCGTCACGAACGGTCCCTTGCCCCGCGGACTCGACAGGTGGATGGACTTGGCCAGCAGTGTCTTGCCGGTGCCGGTTTCCCCCTGGAGAAGCACTGTCAGGTCGGAGCGATTGATCTTCTCGACCAGCCTGAGGATCTGGAGCATCTCGCGATTCTGTGTCACCACATCGGCCAGCGCGATGCGTTCCTCGAGCTGACTCTTCAGGCGAATGTTTTCCGTGATGGTCCGGTCGCGGTCCATCTGGGAGAAGAGATCGGTGAGATAGGAGGCCAGGACCACGGTCAGGTTGAGATTGCTGAGACGGAAGGGGCCACGCCGACCGTTCTTCGTCCGGTCAAGATAGAGCAGCGCTTCGCGACCGTCGTCCCAGCGAATTGGAATCAGTATCAGGCTCTGCGCCTGGTGACGGACGGCCAGGTCGGCCAGTTCCGGCACCGTGCACGACTCTGTGTTGAGCACAATCTGGGGGCGGGCACCGAGCGCGGTTCCGTGCAACGCGGCGAGTTGCTCGCCGATGGATCGGGCCACCGGTGGACTCATGCCGCGGAAGGCAATCGGTTCGGCCTCCGTCGCGCTGATTCCCCGGATCAAGAGGATGCCATCGGCCTCGACCGCGCTTGCGATGACATCAATGATCTGGCCGATCTTGATTTCCGCCTCGGCGCGCACCTCGAGAATTTCCGCGATGCGGTTGGTGGCCCGGAACTCGTTCAGATGGGATACCGACTCGTCGACAAATCGCCCTTCGAGTTCGGTCTGAACCTCGGCCACGCGATTGAGCCCGGTGGGCAGGTTGAGTCCTCGATAAGCTTCCGTGGCTTCGGCCAGGCAGGTTGAAGCGCGATCAAACGCCGCCGCCCGGACATGAGCACGTGCCAGCGCCAGCAGCGCCTCGCCGCGGAGCGCGGCCACGCCGAGTTGCGTAAAGAGGCGCAGAGCCTCTTCCAGCACATTCAGGACCTTTTCCGGTTCCTGCCGTGCGGTCAGCCGCTCGGCACCCAGCTTGCCCATGTCGAGCAGCACTTCGGCCAGCGGGTACGGCGCGTCGATGCTGCGAAAGGCGGTGACTCCTTCCCGAAAATTGGCTTCGGCCACATCCAGGTTGCCAAGGGCCCATGACACGTTGCCCAGAAGACGATAGGACTCCGCCTCGTAGTAGGCATCGCCGGCTTTTTTCGCCAGCGCCTGACTGCGCAGCGCCAGGTTTTCTGCGTCCTTTGCCTTGCCCACGGCCAGCGACAACTCGGCACGGTGGAACAGGATCTCGATGGCCAGGTCACCCTCGGGCGCGATTTCGACGGCCCGTTTCCAGGCGGTTTCGAAGCAGCGCCGGGCTCGTTCAAAGTCGCCGGCCTTCAAGTGCAGCACGCCCAGTGAGCGGTGAGTCAGCGCAGTCTCGCGCGGATAGGCATCCTGGGTACAGAGCTCAAGTGATTGCTCCAGCTGATCACGCGCGCTGTCCGGCTGCCCCGCCGACAAATTCAGCTGGGCCAGGCCAAGCAGCGCCCGAATGACCGACAGGGGATCCCCCAGCTTCCGGCCGATGGTTAGGCTTTCATCGAAACAGCCCCGGGCTTCCGGCCACTGGCCGAGTCGAAGGTGAACGAGGCCGAGGTTCTGAAGACCTTTGCGGCGCTCGGACTCGGCACCGTCGATGGCATTCAGGTTACCGGCAACCTGGAAATGCTCCAGCGCTTTCTTCCACTGGCAGCGTTCCTTGTACAGAAGGCCGAGATTGTTATACACCAGTGAAAGTGCGCGCAGATTTCCGGAGGCTTTGCAGGCCTGGAGGGCGCGTTCGAAAGCCTGCTGACTCTGGTCGAGTTGACCGCGGGTGAACAGGGCATAACCGGTCAGGTTCTCGGCGAAGGCCCGCGGCAGCGTTTCGCCCGCGGCATCGGCGCGCTCGATGGCGCCCCGCGCGCATTCCAGCGCGCGATCGATCTCGCCACGAACCATGTGAACCTTCCCGAACTCCACGAGGAGCAGGGCTTCTTCGCCGGCCAGGTCCGAGCGGCGCGCCAGGTCACGGGCTTCACCCAGCAGGGCTCGCGCCTCTTCCCACCGCGCGAGCGAGGCAAGGACGCCGGCCATTTTTCGCTTGAGGAGGACGGTTTCGGCCGCCGAAAGAGCCGGTCGGTCGATGAGAAGCCGGAGCGCGTCGAGCGCGTCGTCGTACTGACCCGACGCCACCAGCTGATCGGCGTCGGTGGTGGAAGTGAGGCTGGAAAGCTTTTCCACAGAAGGCCGCCCGCGGTCCTGCCGGGCGGGCGGCCGATCTTCCTTGAAGGGAGCCATTCACTTCTCCACGAAGGAATGTTCACGTTGGCAGCTGGCGAACTGGGAGATCGATTCCCCGTGGTGCCGGCCCCAAGGCCAATCACCACGGGGAGGGCGCCGATCAGCTGCGGCGCACCATCCCCGCGAATCGGTTGAGCAGGCTCTGGAGCCACGTCCGGAATGAATTCACGATGTCGCGCCGTACGGGGGCCTCGGTGGTGGGAACTTGAGGCCGGCGCGGGCTGGACACACTGAAGTCATTCGGATCCGCGCCCTGACGGATACCATCCGTCTGGCCGCTTCCCGATCCGGGGTTGTTTCCACTGCCGTCCTGGCCGGGCTGGCGGGCGGAATCGAGAATGACCTCACCGTCACTGCCGCCGGAGGGAGCCTGGTTTGCCCAGGTCGTCAGGCCTTCAAAGCCAGCCTGCCCGCCAGTCAGCACTGCGGTCATCCCGAGAACGACCACCCACTTCTTCGAACGATTCTTCATTGAGCTACTCCTTCATGCATCGTAGTGGATGCGGAGACCTGTCTATGAAGGTAGCATTCGCCGTGCCATCCGGAGCTAAAGGAGAGCCTCGGATCCGCTAATCTTGTAAGCTATTATGCAGCTTGGTCTTGTGAAATCGAAGGTCATGGCGATGACGTCGTTTCCGCCAAGTGTCGATCCACCCCTTGCCACCCCAGTATACAGCGATGACTCAATTCATCGCAAGTTGTTGACTTGTAAATAGTTAATTTTGGGTACGAAGTATCCAGTGCCGCGACCGCAATTGTTCCAGTGTGTCACCGCCGTCGTCGGCCCGCCGGGTACCGTGGGGACGGTGGCATCCATCCTGTTGTTTTGACGAAAGTTCCGGGGCCGGACCGGTGTTACCGCTATAATTGACGCTCAAAGCCCGCATCAGGCCGCCAAATGGGGATTGCCGCCCGCCCCCACCCCCCGGCCCGGCCGGGCCCAAAGTCCACGGCACCCCGAATGCCACCCCAAGAGGACACCACGGTCAAGGCATGAAACGGAAGCCGATCCCGTTCGATCAGCTCCTCTCGACCGTCCTGCCGGTCGATCGCCTGCCCCTTGTCGACCAGGCCGATATCCGCGCGGCTTTGGGCGAGGGCGAACCGGCACGTATCGAGAAGGTGGCGCTCGACGTCATTCAAAAGTTGACCCGGCTCGGCCACCTCCGTGCGCTCGACGAGACTACGGAGGGTGACGAGCGCGTTCTCCGATATCGCGATCTTCACTCCGCCAATACGATTTCGCTTCGACTGCCGGTCGCGCCAACCAGCGACGGCGTCTTTCGATTGCCGCTGCCACTGCGTGATTGGAAGGGTGCCACCTCGCTGGACGAGATTCGCTCCATCCTCACGTTGTACAACCGGATCCTGGCTCGCGACTCGAGCCTCCTGGCCGGTGTTCCGGACATCCTGCGCCAGATCGTGCAGGCCTCTCGCAGCGTTCTTGGCTGTGATCAGGCACACTTCGTTTCCGTGCGCGAGGCTCCGGGGGTCGAGGGCACCCTGGACCCCGACTGCCTCTCCGAGCCGTATGACCCGTACCTCATCCGGGAATGGGTGGTTGGTCGAAACCATCTCGTCCACGTACCGGAGATCTCCCCCGCCGCCCGCGCCTCGGGACGCATCCCGCCCGGCATGTCATCACTGGCCCTGGTGCCGCTGGGGGATAAGCAATCGCCGGTGCAGGGAGTCCTGCAGGCCTGGAGCGCGCGTCCGCGCTTCTTCACCGAGGACCGGCTGGGTCTGCTCGCGCTCCTGTCGGAAAGCGGCACCGACATCCTGAGCCGCGCCGCCATCCTGGCCGATCTTGTTTTCGTGGATGCCGCGACCAAGGTCTACAACCGCTCCTATTTCAATCTGCAACTCGAAAACGAGATCGCCCGCGCGCGGCGCGAAAGCAAGGGGCTGGCCCTGATCATCGTCGACATCGACGACTTCAAACGGTTCAACAGCCAGTACGGCTACGAGGGGGGAAATGATGTCCTGACCCGCGTGGCCCGGCACCTGAAATCCGGCCTGCGCCCCTTCGACTCGGTGGCCCGCTGGGGTGGTGAGGAGTTCGCCATGATTCTGACCGCACCGATCGGCATGGAACACGCCCGGACCGTTTGCGGCCGATTGCGCCGTGGTATCGAACGGCAGGCTTTCAATATCACCGGCCTCGAGGGGACGGCGCACGCCGTCAACATCACCGTATCGGGCGGAGGCGCCCTGTACCCGGACGATGCGGTCAACGGCGCCGACCTGTGGCGCGCCGCCAATGCCGCGCTCGTCTGGTCCAAGGATCACGGCAAGAATCGCGTCACGTTCTTCGGCGATCTCGGGGGAGGATCCAGTACGCCACTGCCCCCGAACGACCCATCTCCCGATCAAACTTCAACGGACGGTGGAAACGCCACCGACCACGACCGCGGACCCTAGGTCCGCTTCCCTGGGGGGAATCATCCATGAAACGCATCGTGACCCTCGTGACGCTGGCCCTGGCCTTGATGGCCGGCAACGCCACCGCCTACCCCGTACCCGCCGTTCAAACCGCGAAGGCGGCCGGCCTCACCCTCGGCAAGCACTTCGTCGAAGTGGCGCCGGGTGTCTGGATGGCCGTCAAAGGTGAGCGGGAACGGCGCAACGTCCGCTTCGCGCGATTGGTGGCCTTCTGGTCACCCGACCAGAAAGTCGTGGCCAACGAGCAGGGCTTCCCACACCACCGTTGGCGTGACCAGTACGACAATCGCCTGACCGAGACCTGGTTCTACCCAAACGTGAATCGCCAGTACGTCTTCGAGGTGGCCAGCGGCGAGTTGATCCGCTCGACGCGGCGCTAGCCCGGGCTCGAGGAGGCCGGCGCGCCGACCTCGAAATTCAGTTCGCCGTCCCGCAGCACCACGGTCACGGTCGCGCCATCCGGGATGGCGCCGGCCAGGATTTTCTGCGCCAGTGGATTGGCCAGTCGCTTCTGCACCACCCGCTTCAGCGGCCTTGCGCCATACACCGGGTCGAAGCCTTCGCGTGCCATCAGCTCCTTGACATCGCTGTCAAGTACCAGCGTGATCCGCCGTTCGGCCAGTCGTTTCAGGAGGTCACTGATCTGGATGTCGACGATCCGGGTCAGCTGCACCAGGTCAAGGTTGTTGAAGATCACCATTTCGTCGATACGGTTGATGAACTCGGGCCGAAACGTCTGCTTGACCAGTGCCTGCACCTGGCGGGTCATCTCCTCCCGGTTTCCGGCCTGTTCCTGGATGGCCTGGCTGCCGAGATTGCTGGTCATGATGACGACGGTGTTTCGGAAGCTGACCGTGCGCCCCTGGTTGTCGGTCAGCCGGCCGTCGTCCAGGAGTTGCAGGAGGACGTTGAAGACGTCGGGGTGAGCCTTCTCGATCTCGTCGAGCAGGATCACCGCGTACGGACGGCGCCGCACGGCCTCGGTGAGCTGCCCCCCCTCGTCGTATCCCACGTAGCCGGGCGGGGCGCCGATCAGTCGGCTGGTCGAGTGGCGTTCCATGTACTCGGACATGTCGATCCGCACGAGCGCCTGCTCGTCGTCGAAGAGGAACTCGGCCAGCGCCTTGGCCAGTTCGGTCTTGCCGACGCCGGTGGGGCCGAGAAACAAAAACGAGCCGAGCGGTCGCCTGGGATCCTGTAATCCGGCGCGCGCGCGGCGGACGACATCGGACACGGCTTCCACGGCCTGGTCCTGTCCGATGACACGCTCTTTCAGACGATCCTCCATCCGCAGCAGCTTCTGGACCTCCCCTTCGAGCATGCGGCTGACCGGGATGCCGGTCCAGCGGGAGACGACGTCGGCGATGTCATCGTCATCGACCTCTTCCTTCAGCATCTTGGCGCCGCTCTGGAGTTCCGTCAGGGCCGCCGTCGCACGGGCCTGCTGCTTCTCGATGGCGGGAATCGTGCCGTAGCGGATTTCGGCCACCCGCGCCAGGTTTCCCTCCCGCTCGGCCTTCGCCTCCTCGCCCCGCGCCACCTCGAGCGCCTCCTGGGCGGAGCGGATGACGTCGATCCCATCCTTCTCCCGGTTCCAGTGCGATTCCAGCCGGATCAGCTCGCCGCGCAGGTTCTCCAGTTCCGATTCGAGGGTCTTCAGGCGGGCGATGCTGCCGGCATCCTTCTCCTTGCGAAGCGCCTCACGCTCGACCTCGAGCCGCTGGACGGTGCGCCGGACCTGGTCGATCTCGACCGGCATCGAATCGATTTCCATCCGCAGGCGTGAGCAGGCTTCGTCGATCAGGTCGATGGCCTTGTCCGGCAGGAAACGGTCGGCGATGTAACGGCTGGAAAGAGTGGCCGCCGCCACCAGCGCCGAGTCCTTGATCTTGACGCCATGGTGGGTCTCGTAGCGGGCCTTCAAGCCCCGCAAGATGGCGATGGTGTCTTCCACCGACGGCTCGCCGACCATCACCGGCTGGAAGCGGCGCTCGAGGGCGGCATCCTTTTCGATGTGCTTGCGGTACTCGTCCAGCGTCGTGGCACCGATGCAATGCAGCTCGCCGCGGGCCAGCGCCGGCTTCAGCATGTTGCTGGCGTCCATGGCCCCCTCGGCGGCTCCGGCCCCGACCAGCGTGTGGAGCTCGTCGATGAACAGGATCACCTTCCCCTCGGCGCGGACCACTTCCTTGAGGACCGCCTTCAACCGCTCCTCGAACTCGCCGCGAAACTTGGCCCCTGCGATCAACGCCCCGAGATCGAGGACGATCACCCGCTTGTCACGCAGCGTGTTCGGGACGTCGCCCGCCACGATCCGACGGGCGAGCCCCTCCACGATGGCCGTCTTGCCGACGCCCGGCTCGCCGATCAGGACCGGGTTGTTCTTGGTCCGCCGCGCGAGCACCTGGATGACGCGGCGGATCTCCTCGTCGCGGCCGATGACCGGATCGAGCTTTTCGCGCCTCGCCAGCGCCGTCAGGTCGCGGCCATACTTTTCGAGCGCCTGGTACTTGTCTTCGGCACCCGGGTCGGTGACTCGCTGGCCGCCCCGCACATCGACCAGGGCCTTGAGGAGTCCCTCGCGAGTGATCCCCGCGGTGGACAGGGTCTTCTGCACCGTGTTGCCGGCCACCTTGTCGGTGAGCGCCAGCAGAAGATGGTCGGTGGAGACATACTCGTCCTTGAGTTCCGTGGCCTCCTGCCCGGCCTTGTCGAGGACCTTCGCTAGGTCAGGCGACGCGAACTGCCCCGCCACGGCCCCGGTGACGCGGGCCAGTCGATAGATGGCCGCTTCCAGCTCCGACGTCAGTCGCTCGGAGTCGGCGCCCAGCTTGTCGAGCACCGGACCCGTGGCTCCCTGTTCCTCCTGCACCAGGGCAAGGAAGAGGTGCAGCGGGTCGATGGCCTGCTGGCTGTGGGTGGCGGCAAGGGCGCGGGCGCGTTCGAGCGCCTCCTGTGCCTTGACGGTCAGTCGATCGGGTCGCATGGGGTCCTCGGGTCGTATTCGAACTGTCTGTTGATCATATACACCGTCCGGCCGATTCGGGGCCTCGCGGGCGGACACCTGATCTTCCGGGTTTACAGAGGGTCTATAAGAGCATACGCTCAATGGGTCGTCAGCTTCGATGACTCTCCCGGAGGAATCAACGTGCCGGCCACCTCCCACGGTAGCACCCAACAATTTGATGCCGGGACCGTGCCAGCGATCCTGATATTTGTCGCCCTGCTCCTGGCATCGGCTCCCCGGACGGCGCGGGCCGTACCGTTCGACGGCAACCCAAAGATCCTGCTTCACTCCATGAGCGTGAACGCCAAGAACGTCTGCGACCGGGCACGACTTGGCGATTGTCAGACTGCAACGACGGCCGCCACGGTCGGAGAACCCCGATTCGTCTACCTGCTCGGGGTTCGCGGCCATCTACCAACGCTCAGTGCGGTGGAGTGCGGGCTGATCTACCAGGACGGGCTCGCCTCGGGCCAGTCGGACGGCGTCGGTATCGACATCTTTTCATGGACTCGCTGCGCGGCGCTGGACTTCGCCAGCCCCGCTCCCCGAGCCTGGCCGGCCCCCGGCGGCGGAAACATCATCATTTACGATGCGGTGCAGGCCTGCCAGACAGGCGAGACGGCGGTCATGGGGTACTTCTACCTGACCGCCTACTCTCCCGATGCGCTGCACCTCGTGGCGCGCCCATCGTCCGATCGTGCCGGGGTTGCGGATTGCGGCGCCGTCGAGACACCGGTTGCCGGGAGGGATCTCGGCTCGATCCGATTTACCGCGTCGGGCGGCACCGACGGCTGCAACCCGTGCCTCGCCCCCTGTCCCGATCCCCCGATGTTTCCGCCGGCCCAGTGCGAGGTCACGGTGGCGACGAACACGGCGTTTCCGACCATCCGTGTCCACGATGGCAACAACCACCGGATGATCACGGTCCGAAACGGGGGGGGCCAACGGATGACCGGACAGCTGACGCTCAGCTCGCCGCACTTCCGGATGTGGTCCGGGATCGACAGCTATTCCCTGATGCCGTACGAGTCGAAGGAATTCTGGATCACCTACCAGCCGTCCGACGTCGGGGACCACGAGGCGCTGTTGTCCATCGGTTCGGGGTGTCCAACGTTGCGATTCACCGGTTCGGCGGTGCCCTATGCAGACTGCTACGTCGTCGCGACCAACGCGCAGTTTCCCGAGACCCGGATCGGCGAGTACCGGGACCAATGGATATATGTCGAGAACCGGGGGCCGGGACCTGTCTCGGGGGCGATCGAACTCGATGCCTGCAGCCCGGACTTCAGCCTCGTCGGCGATACGACTTTTTCGCTGGCCGCCGGCGCAACGAAACAGGTAGGACTTCGATTCGCGCCGACACGGGTCGAAAGGCAGGAGTGCGAAATCCGCTCGTCGACCTTCTGTTTCGCGGCCCGGGTGTTCGGGTACGGCTACGTCGACCAGCCGATCCCGCCGGCCTGCTCCGTGAATCCCACCGTCGTCGATTTCGACACAGTGATCGTGGGGCAGGTCGCCGACGGCCGCCTGCACGCGACCAATACCGGCGGTGGTACGTTGCGTCTTCAGATTGCGCCCGACTGCCCGGAGTTTCGCGCCCACGGGAGCTTCCCTTCCCGGATGGATCTCTTCACGGGGGAAACGGGCGTCATCCGGCTCGAGTTCCTGCCGACAGCACCCGGCCCGTTTACCTGTCAGCTCCAGATGGCCGAGTGTGCCCCGGTCACCCTGGCAGGCTGGGCACGGCTCCCGGGTCCCGGCGCCCTCGCGCCGGCGTCGATCGACTTCGGGACCATCGCCACCGGCAGCGCCTCGGAACGGTCATTCGAGGTGACAAACACCGCCGGCGAGCGAATCGCCGGCACCATCCGGAGTAACCGTCCGGAGTTCGTCCTGGTCGGTGGCACGGGCTATGACCTGGCCCCCGGTAGCAGCGCCACGTTCCGCGTCCGGTTCGAATCGGCGGTCGCCGGAGAGTTCCGGGGGTCGCTCGACGCCGGAACAAATTCCTCTATGCTGCCACTGGCGGCGCTCGCGGAACTGCCGACGCCCGTCACGCCATCCACCTGGAGTGCCATCAAGTCCCGGTTCGGGCGCTGAGAGTCAGAATACCCGGGCCAGACTTGGATCGCCAGGAAGTGCCTCGATTCACACGAGGATATGCGCAGCCGTCCCAGGACAGGCACGGCAATTTCTGGCAGAACCGTCGCAGCAACTCGCACCGGTGCGAGTTTCGTCAGGCGTAACTGACAAGACTCGGTCCAGACCGAGTTGCTCCTCCCCCAATGGCAACGGGCCCGAAGCCTTGGACGGCCTCGGGCCCGTGCGATATCCGGGAATTCTGAAGTCTGGGTCGGGACTAGAGCTTGTCCTTGAACTCCTTGCCAGGCTTGAAGCGGACCGACTTCGAGGCGGCGATCTTGATCGCTTCGCCCGTCTGCGGGTTCCGGCCCATGCGAGCCTTGCGACGCGTCACCGCAAACGAACCGAAGCCGATGAGCTGGACATTCCCCTTCTTGACCCCCTTCTTGATATGGCCGAGGGTGGCTTCCACGGCCGCCGCCGCGTCCTTCTTGGTGAATCCACAGTCATTGGCGACGGATTCGATGAGGTCCGCTTTGTTCATGGACGTTCCTCCGGATGACCCCGAGCACCGCGCCCCGGACGGGGAGCAGCGTGGTGCGCGCGGTCATTTCACGCACCGTGACATGCTGGATTTATCACCAGCGCGGCGGGTCGTCAAGAGCAGAAACGCGAACAGGCCATAAAAATTGCGGATTACCGCCGATGCGCGACGGGTGACGGGCCACGCGGGCGGGCGCCACGATGCGCATCAAAGGTGATTTCCGGTGGCATCCGCGGCGCGGAAACCGCAGTGTGTGGACCCTCAGCGATGAACGACCAGGCGATCAACCGTCGTGTGAAGTCTGCCCTCGGCATCTTCGATGGTCAGCTTGTAGAGGTACACGCCGTTCGAGATCGCATCCCCCTTTTCGTCGGTGACGTTCCACGCCAGCGTGTTGCGTCCGACCTGGGTCGGCGCCTCGATCGTGACCACCTTGCGACCGCTGACGGAGTAGACGCTGACACGGGCGGACCGCGGCAAACCACCTTCGAGATAGCTCAACTGATAGGTGAAGTAGGCCGGGTCAACTCCGTTCCATGGGCTGGGATAGAAGTAGATGGCATCAACACCGAATTCCGCCTGTGTCCGGATTTGAAACGACCCCACCGGCTGGTCGTGAACCATCGTCACAATGGTGAGCGTACCGCTCGGTAGTGTGCGGGTGAGTGTACCCAACCACTCGCGGGCATCGATTCCCTCCGTCACGTTGAAGTAGCCCGATTCACCATTCACGAGGAATCGGACGGCGCCCGGGGTCACCTCGACCGGCAGGATGACACAACTCTCCAGCGCCACGTCGGTCGGCAGGAGTTCATTCGGCGTGATGGTGCGCCCCTCGATTTTGAACTCGGTTTGAACCTCGACGCGGAGCGGAAACTCCATCGTCCGGCCAATCCAATCGGTTCCGGTCAGGTTGATCGTGTAGTTGGCCGGTTGGATGGTCGCCGGCCAGTCGATCGTGACGCCGTGACAGGCGCCGAGATCCGAAGTCTGGAACGGGGTTGCGGTCCACTGGCTGGCTGGAACGGCGGTCCCGCCGCTTTGGATGGCGAAGCTGTCCACCCGGTCATCCACATCGTCGGCCACCTTCACCCGGACGGTTACCCCGCCCTGGCCGACGGCGGCCCGGATGGTGGCGTTCGGCTCGACGGCCTGGCCGTCTACCGTGACCGAAAGTACCGGCGGGGCCATGTCGATCCGCATCAACGGGTCGCCGAGAAGGCCGTACGAGCGGATGGTCTCCCGGTACAGGAATGCCTGCGAAACGCCCAGCTCCAGTACCAGCCGAACGAGGCCGGTATAGGTGGCTTCTCCAAGGATCCGGCGCGGCCGGCCGGTCACCGGATCGCGCGGATGGTCGGCGAAGAGGGCCCGGCCCAGGTAGAGCTCAACCCCCTTGTTCGAAGGGAGCCACTCGAAGCCCGTGGAAGCGATCGAGGCGATCGCTCCCCGGTTCGGCAGGAGGAGCATCGACTCGGAGAGGCAGTGCTTGGTATTCCCCTCGTTATACGACTCGAACTCGTTCAGGTGGCAGGCCACGCCGATGAAAATGAACGGCTTGCCATAATTGGTGAGCTGATCGGTGATCCGGGCATCGGGCGATAGACGATCGCCCCGAAATTCGACAAACAGCTCGGTGGCCATGACGGCCGAATTGGCATGCCCCGAGAATATCTGGAAGAGGTGCCCCTCGCTCGATTTCTGGACCCAGGCCGGCGTGGCCGTCCGACGGGCCTCCGCCTGCGCCGCCGAGGCACTGGCCTGGCAGGTCCGGTTGTCCGCCGGACAGGGGGGCTTGGGCCGATTCAAGGCGGTCAGGTAGTCGTCCAGCCGGAAGTGATCGACGCTGAAGCCGGTGTAGCACGAAAGGTTGGAATAGACATTGGACAGCGAATCGCCCCCTTCCTCGAAGATCAGTTCGCCCGACTGGTAGCCGTAGGTGCTGAACCCGGAAAGTGGACTGGAAAACTGGTCGTCACTGACGATGAGGCCGCGATTCCGCCACGTATCGCTCGGCGAGTAGTTGTCGTAATTCACCAGCTTGTCCACCTGCACCTGGGCCTCGGCCACGCTGCTGACAGTAATGCGCCCGATGAACATTTCGGGCAGGATGTCGAAATCCCCCTGCGAGGGGCCGAGCGAACCGATATACCAGTGGTCGGTGCCGATTTTCTCGAGGCGTTGAGCCACGTTCGGGACCGGCCCGTACGACATCATCGTCGGAATCCAGTCGGTATCGGATTTGAACTTGGGGTTGGCCGTGACATCGCTCCGGTGGTCCTCGTTGCCGTCGCCGATCAGGACGACCATGTCCGGCGGCACCGCCCAGTTCCGGTAGACGTGCCTTAGCCACTGCCGGATGGCGAACGGCGATTTGACCCCCCCGTTGAATTGATCGTAGATGTCCTGCGGCGTGGCGACCCGCATCCGGTATCCCTGCGATTCGCGAAGCGCCTTCCACGGGGCAAACGTCTCCCGAAATTCGGGCGGGACGATCACGAGCGCGTTGGCCCCGGTGTCGGTCGTCAACTGATCGGGAATATCCATGGCCAGGTTCGTCGTCCCCTGGTCCTTGGGCATCCGGTTGACGGCCACGGCGGTGGTCAGGAGCGGAATGCTGGAGAGTTCGTGGAGCAGGTAGGTCCGCTGGCCGCCGGTCACCTGGGCGCGCATCCGCAGCTCGTACCGCCGCTGGGGCGGGCCGGCGGTCTGGACGATATGCTCCGGGCCGATGGTGACGAGGCGCGGGGCCAGGGCGTCGGTGATGTCGAAGACCAGGACCTGGTCCTCTTTCAGATCGGAAATGACGAACTCGACATCGCCGGTGGCCCGACCGGAGGTGAAGCGAAGGGTGCCGCCCGATGCCACGTAGCGACGGTGGTAATCGACATCGAACCAGTCGAAATAGGCGCCGCTCCCCTGGCTGGTCGGATCGCCGTTGGCCACGCCGTTTCCCTGGAGGCGAAGTTCGTTGCAGCCGTCGTTCAACCGGGCGCCCGGAACCGTATAGCCGGAGTCGTAGATGAATTCGGCGCCGCTGGCGAAGGTGCGCCGATTGGCAAGCAGGGTATCGGGCACACTGCCGCACCCCTGCTTCGCCCAGATGGAGACAAAGTGGGTGCCGGCGAAGAGCCCCTGCCAGCGGGCGCGGACCCGGAAGGGACGGGTGGCATCCCGCCCCGGTGTCTGGAACTGGAGTTCCTCGATGTAGGCGATGGCCTCGAGCCAGAAGTAGGCCTCGATCGTCGGGTAGGTGACGCTCAGTTCCGACTCGGGACGGCTGTCGATGTAGTAGGGGTTCAGCTCGTAGTGGCTTTCCATGACGTAGCTCGAAGGCGTCGTCACGGAGGCCGATTCGAACCAGCCGGGGGAAGCCGCCATGCGCTGCCCTCCGGCGGCCCGCCATGAAAGCCAGTAGGCATTCAGATTGCTGAAGCGGGTGATGGCCGGGCCGGCCTGGTACCGATCGACGTAGTTGAGCACGTACAGGTAGATCGTGTCGTCCCCGTCGAAGACGCCGGCCGTGCCGGTTTCCCCCTCCTCGACCAGGATGGGGATGTCGCGGATCAGCGGATTGGCGGGGTTCGCCTGGTTGAATGATTTTTCGTAGAAGTCGATCTGGGCGGTGGCCACACCGGCCGGCCACCCTTTCGCTGAAAGCTCCGCGAAGCTGGCGTAGTAGAGGCCGGTGCGCGCCACGAACAGGCGCCACTCCGGATTGCCGTCCGTTACCGGGGCGGCGGCGGAAGCCAGGTCTGCGGCTTCGATCGACCCGCGGTCACGCGAGGAGATGTCGAGGCCCGGGGCCGGCCGGGTGCGGAACGACTTCGCCGATTCGTAGTTGAGGAAAGCTCCACGATACGTTTCCTCCCAGGCTTGTTCGGTGCCGACGGGGAGCGCCATGGCGGTGGGGTTGTTCGCGCCGCGCGCGGGGAGACGAAAATCGACGCGGATTCGGGCCCGTCGGATCAGCGTCAGGCGGTCCTGGCCGGCGTGAAAGACCAGCGGTCGGACGCCCACCTGGCCGACCCGGTGATGCCGCAGGCGGCCGATTTCCTCGAAGGTGATCGGGGGCGCATCGGAGACACCCGTCAGCGCATAAGCCTCGGGATCGAAGGCCTGGGCACCATCCCGCTCGAGGCGGGAGCCGTTTTTCTCCGGCCCATGGCTCACCGGCAGCGGTCGGCGGCCGACGTACTCGCCACTCTCGAGGATCTCGAAGGAGATCGACGGTTCGGCCCCCTCGGGGATGGCGACGCCGGCACCCCGCTCGGGCAGCTCCGGCTGTCCGAGATACCCGGCCAGGGCGTGGCCATCCATCCGAATTCGGCTGAACAGGCCGAACGGTGTCTCCACCTCTTCGAAGCGCGGTTCGGGCGCCGTGTACTCCAGTGTCACGCCCCGTTCGTCGGCACTGACCAATCGAAATGGATTGTCGGTGGACGCGGATACCGGACGGGTTGGGAGCAGCAGGGCAAGGAGGGCAAGAAACAGAGCGGGACGAAGGGTCAAGCGACGCGCGCAATCGGTCATGTACGCTCCATGATCGGGGACTGGAAGGGATGTCCAGATGAGTCGACCGTGGCGCAGCCGTCGGCCCGCGCCACAAACACGATTTCCGACCTCCGGTTCCTTGTGATGCGGACACCATCGGCATGGCGCCCGATTACCGGAACACTCCGGGTGCGGCCACCAGCATTCAATTTGACGTTCTACATTCGAGATGGTAGCTTTAGTTATTGATCTGACGCAAGTTAGGTTACCCGACTTTTCGAGGGCCTGGATCTCCTTGTCACTCACAAAACGAGCGGCGCTCTACTGGGAGTTTGCCCGGCCCTTTACCCTGGTGGCGCCCGCACTTGGTATCTTGTCGGGAGGCGTCACCGCTTATGGCGCGTATCCACACGAAGTCTTTGCCTGGCGGCACGTGGTACACATCGCGCTGGGCACCTTGATGGCCGCCGTGTTGAACGCCGCGTCGAATGGCCTGAATCAGATATATGACCTGACCAACGACCGGGTCAACAAGCCGGGGCGCCCCATCCCCTCGGGGAGGATGAGCCTTCGGGAAGCGGGCTGGTTCAGCGTCGTCACCTTCGCGCTGGCCCTCATCCTTGCCGCACTGGTCAACTGGCAGTGCTTCCTGCTGGCGCTGGTCGCCGCCATCTTTACATGGGCCTACTCGGCCCCGCCGCTTCGGACCAAGAGACTGGGGCTGTTGGCCAATGTCACGATTGCCATTCCGCGGGGGGTCCTCCTCAAGGTGGCCGGCTGGTCGACCGTGAAGAGCGCCCTCGGAGTGGAGCCCTGGTTCATCGGCTCCATCTTCGGCCTCTTCCTGCTGGGCGCCGCCACGACCAAGGACTACTCGGACATCGAGGGGGACAAGGCCGACGGCTGCCGGACGCTACCGATCGTTTACGGCCTTGCGGCCAGTGCCTGGATGATATCCCCCTCTTTCGTGCTGCCGTTCCTCTTGCTGCCGTTGGGGGTGCACCTGGGGATACTGACCGGCAACGGTCACTTTCTGGTACTGCTCGGGCTCGGGCTTGCCCTGTGGGGAAGTTATGTTTGCTGGCTGATCCTGCGCCGGCCGGAGGAACTGGCCGCCACCGAGAACCACCCGTCGTGGACGCACATGTACTGGATGATGTTCGTGACCCAGATTGGCTTCATGGTGGCCTACCTCCTGTGAGAGTGCCGCGCATTCTGCCGCGCGACCGCGAAGCCGCGGTTGTCCTCGTCCTCAGCGCGCCACTCCTCGCCTGGGTCGGCATACGGATCGGTCAGCCCATCCTCATGCCCGTCCTGACGGCGCTGCCCGCCATCCTGGTGTTTGCCGATCGGATCCAGGCCGGCCGCCTGGGCGCGGCCCTCGGTCTCATGGTGCTGTGGGCCGTCGCGTCGAGCACCTCGGTTATCCTGAATACGCAGTGGGACCCGGTGGGCGCCGAAGCCGCAATCTGGCAAGGCGCCGCCTACCGGGACGAGATGTTCACCTGGATCAGGTCCGGCATCGGGAGGGAAGGTTCGCCCCGACTCTTCCTGCCGCAGCACGCCCTGCACTACGGCGGATTCCTGGTGCTTTCGGCCCTGACCGCCGGCGGGGCCGGACTTGTCATGGGAGCCGTCCTGCTGAACTACATGAGCTTTTACGTCGGCTCACTCTTTGTGAACGATGTCGGATCGGACAGCACCTGGACGCTGGCGCTCATGGGGTGGCCGATCTGGTCGATGGTGCGCGTCGTCGGCTACATCGCCGGCGGTGTGGCCATGGCCTGGCTCTTTCGCACCGCCATCCGACGGCTCAAGGACGAGCCCGGCCGGTGGCCCGGTCCGGCTTCGCACTTCCTGTCACTGTCACTGGCCCTGGTTATCCTGGATGTGCTGCTCAAGGCGCTTCTGGCCAGTCACTGGCAGTTGACACTCCAGAAAGCCCTGGCGCCCTAGCTCGGGGTCGGAACCGACTTCTTTGGCGCTTCCTGGATGGTGGCGGCCGTCAGCTTCGCCATGGCGGCATCGTCCACCTTGACCTTGAACGTGACCCGCGCGTCCTCGAGAATCTTTTTCAGGTCTTCTTCGGCGCGTGCCGTCTTGGCGTGCTCGGCCACGAACGACTCCGCCTCCTCGTAGGTCATCAACCGCTCCGGCTTGATGTCGAGGACCTTGCCCACCAGCCAGCGCGGCGGAAGGGTCTGACCGCTCTCGAGCTGGGTGCTTTCGAGAAAAATCGGACCGATGATGTCGCCAATTCGGGACTGGAACACGACCGTGTCGACCGGGGCACTCTGCCCGCGCGGAATTTCAAATGACGCCGCCACGGCACCGGCCGTCGGATCGAGACCCTTGACCAGCGATTCGATATCCGCGAAATCCTTGCCGGTTTTCCAGGCGCGGTAGGCCAGTACCGCCACGGAGGAATCGGGTGTCTCGATGCGTGACAGCCGATAGCGTTCGGCCACCCGGTAGTTTTCCGGATGCTGATCGAAGAAGTTTCGCCGGTCGGTATCCGTCAACTGGATGGCCCCCAGGACCTGGTTGTAGTAGAGCCCGTTGACCCGCATCTCGCTTTCCTTCTTCTGGATCAGGCGGAAATACTCGGGCGTCTTTTCAAGCCCAAGCGCGAGGGCGTGATCGCGATACAGCTTGGTCCGGGTCATCTGACGAAGAAGCGTCTCGATTTCATCGAGCCCCTTGCCGGAGGGCCAGAGGCCTGGCGGCATCCACGAGAGCTGCTCGTTGAAGGCCTGCATCGTGAAATCCGGCCGGTCGGCGAACTTGATGACCGGGAGGGCCAGTTCCTCCTTAGTGAAAGCCGGCGTGGTCCGATTGGCGTTTAGCATCGCGTATGGATCGTTGGCCTGCGCCGCGGGCACCTCGAAGTAGTACTTCTTGTCGATGAGCTGAATGGCTTCGATCTGGTTTTGCGGCTTCCCCTTCTCGTTCAGCTCCTTCTGGAAGGCTTCCTGCCGGGCGAGCGAACGCTGCTGGAGCAGGAGCATGTAGACCTTCTCCCGGACCGCATCAAATTCGGGTCGTTCGGCCGTTCGTTTCTCGTCGACCTTGATCAGGTGCCATCCAAAGCGCGTCATGACCGGCGGCGAGATCTCCCCCGGCTCAAGTTCGAAGAGCGCCTCTTCGAACGGCTGGACCATGACTCCGGCCGTGACCCAACCCAGATCACCGCCCCGGGTGGCATTATCGGGATCCTTCGAATGCTCGCGGGCCATGTCCTCGAACGTGGCGCCTGCGTCGAGCTGCTTCCGAATATCCAGGGCCTGTTCCTGGGTCGGCACCAGGATGTGGCGGGCGTGAAATTCGCGGTCCATCCGATTCCAGATCGGACGGATCTCGGCGTCATCGACCTTGATCTTCCGGTTGATCTCGACCTCGGTCAGCTGATTCATCAACTGCGTCTCGGCGAAGCGGTGGAGCCGACGGCGCTGAGTTTCCTCGAGTTCCGGCTGCCGGCGGCGGGCCTCCATCTCCATGACATCCTTGTTGATGAGGTCATTCAGGAAAGCCAGGCGAGCTTCGGGCGTGGCGACATCGGGCTTCGATTGATCCGGCAGTCCCTGCCAGGCCGAGACGTAGTGGGAGAGTCGGATCGTCTTCTCGCCAACCGTGGCCAGGGTTGGATCATTGGCCTTGCGCGAGCAGCCCGCGGCCAGGGTGACGAGCAGGGTCAGAAGTAGGCCGGCCGAAAGACCGCGATTCATGCGTGATTGCTCCTCTGGAGTTGACCGGGTGCTAACCCGATATGGGGGCCCCGGGCGAATTGGCCAGTCGGACCGACTCCGAAAGGGCCTTGCGTAAGTGCAAAATCTTATATGAGCGGGCAAGATTGTCGCAACAGCTTCCAATGGACCATGGAGAAAGCCCGGGATCTGGTTGTCCGGCCAACTCGCCGGATGATAGTCTCTTGCGCGTCTTTACACCCGGTCGCCCGGCCCGTCCCGGGTCGGAAACCCATGGGATTTCGGGAGTGACTTGACCAGCAGCCGATCCAAAGCCGCCACCATCCGCCGGGCCGCCCATTCCGAATCGGGCACCGGGGGCCTGTCCGGGACAGACCTGGCGGTTCTGGGACTTTTTTTCCTCTCCGGCGCCAGCGCCCTCGTCTATCAGGTGGTCTGGAGCCGTCTGTTCACGTTCGTGTTCGGGGGCACCGCCTCGGCCATCGCCACCGTGCTCTCGGCCTACATGGCCGGATTGGCGATCGGTTCCTACCTCTTCGGTCGGCGGATCGATCGAGGGGGGCACCCCCTGGTCATCTACGCCATCCTCGAAGCGGGCATCGCGGGCTGGGCCATCGTGCTGCCGTTCATACTCACCCTGCTCGACGGCCTGTACGGCGGACTCTACCGTTCGCTGAATCCTGGCCCGATGGGGCTGTCACTCATCCGCTTTGCCCTGTCGTTCCTGGTGCTCCTCGTTCCGACAATTCTCATGGGGGGAACACTCCCCGTTCTGTCGCGCCTCCTGGTGGACAATCGATCGGCCGTCGGGTTGAAGGCCGGCCTCCTCTACGCCATCAATACGATCGGTGCGGTGGCCGGAACCGCCTCGGCCGGATTTTTCCTGATCCCGGCCTTCGGCATGCGCTCCGCGACCTGGATCGCTGTCGCTTTCAACATCCTGGTGACGCTTCTGGCCGTCCTGCTTGTCCGGCGAATCGCGGTGCCTAATCCCGGCGCGATCAAGGACGGGCCCCCGACACTCATTGATACCGCAAGCCCGCCGCCGGCGGATGTCCGGGCCGGGGCTGGCGGCGTCCGTCGCGCCGCCCTCGTCGTTTACGCGCTCAGCGGCTTCGCGGCGCTGACTTACGAAGTGGCCTGGACCAAGGTGCTTTCCGGCGCGCTCGGTACGACCACCTATGCATTTACCGCGATGCTGACCACCTTCCTGGCCGGCCTGTCCCTGGGTGCCATGATTGCGGCACGATGGCTCAACCGATTCGAGCCGGCGCGGATGATGGCATTGATGCAACTGGGCATCGCGGTCCTGGCATTGATGGCCCTTCCCCTCTTCGGCAATCTGCCGATCCTGTTCATCCAGGCATTCAAGACCTGGGGCCCGTCCTGGCCGGCGCAGGTCTTTTCCCGCTTCGTCCTCTGCACGATCACCATGCTGCCGCCGACGATCCTCATGGGTGCCGCCTTCCCCCTGGTGGCCCGGCTCTACACGCAGGGGACGGTGGGCCTCGGTCGCAAGGTCGGCGAGATGTACGCGGCCAACACGGTCGGCGCCATCCTCGGCTCGTTCGTGGCCGGTTTCATTTTCATTCCGGCCATCGGACGCCAATCGACGATCCTGGTGGCCGTCGGCGTCAATCTCCTGTCGGCCCTGATCCTGTACACCGTCCTCGCACGCGCCGGCTGGATGAATCGGCGGGCCTGGATTCCGGCCGGGGTGCTGGCGGCGGCCGCGCTCTCGCTCCTGCCGATCACGGCCAGACGGTGGGACCCGTATCTCATGGCGTCGGGGGCCTATGTGTACGCCGAGAGTTACGCCAAGGACAAGGACATGACGGCCTCCATCCACGAGCAGCGGCTCCTGCTCTTCAAGGAGGAATCGGAGGCCATCCTGTCGGTCTGGCGCTCGCAGCATGTCCTGTCGCTGCGCACGAACGGCAAGGTCGAGGCCTCGTCCTCGGGAGACATGCTGACGCAGAAAATGATCTCGCACCTGCCGATCCTGTACCACCGGGCCCCCTCCGACGTCCTGATGATCGGCCTGGCCAGCGGCATCTCACTCGGTTCGGTGATCGTCCATCCGGAAGTTTCGAAGGCCGACTGCGTGGAGATGCTCGCCGGCATGCGCGAAGTTTCGGACTACTTTCGCAAGTGGAACCACGACGCCCTTCGTGATCCCCGGACGAAACTCCTGATCAACGATGGCCGCAACTATCTGCAGCTGACCGACAGGATGTACGACGTCATCATCTCGCAGCCGTCCAACCCGTGGATCGTCGGCATCGGCTCACTGTTCACGCGGGAGTTCTTCCAGCTGGGCGCCAGACGCCTGAATCCGGATGGCATCTTCTGCCAGTGGGTCCAGACCTACCAGATGTCGAGGGCGGACTTCGGTTCCATTCTCAAGACGTATCATGAGGTCTTCCCGCACGTGGCCATCTGGATGGGCGTGCCGGGTGATGTCATCCTGGTCGGCGGCCGGCAACCGCTCGGGCTCGATTGGAACCGCCTTCATGACCGGCTGGCCGTGCCGAGCGTGGCGGAGGACCTGGATGTCGTGGGCGTGACCGACCCCGAAAGTTTTCTCACGGCCTATCTCGGCGGCGAGGCGATGCTGACGAGCCTCACCCGGGAGGCCGGGCCGATCATCACGGACGACAACCTGCTCCTCGAATTTTCGATGCCGCAAAACCTGTATGACCCGCATGTCTTGATGATGGATCAAGCCGTTCTGATTCCGCTGCGGGGACGTTTGACCTCCACGCTCACCAATGGGCCGGCCGATTCGCTGGAGCAGCTCTCCGCGCGGCTGTTCGAGGGAAGGCGGCTGACGCTCGCTGGAGTCATGCAGTGGCAGGCCGGCCGCAACGCCGAGACCGTGGCGACGCTGGAGCAGGCGCTCCGCCTGGTGCCGGGCGATCCCCTGGCCATCCACTACCTCTCCCAGACCCGGAACAGCATCGGCCTCACCCTGCTCGAGGGAGGACAGACGACCCAGGCGCTCGGCGAATTCCGCCGGGCCGCCGCCGTCGGCTCCCCCTCGGAGCGGGCGCTGGCCTTGAACAACATCGGCCTGCAATATTTTTCCGACGATCAACCGGACTCGGCACGCGACTACTGGCAGCGGGCGGTGGACATCGAGCCGGACAGCCCGATCATCCATTACAACCTGGCGCTGGTGGAGGAAAAACTCGGCCGGCCGTTGAACGCGGCCGGGCACTATCGCACCGTGATTGAACTGGAGCCTGAAAACGCGGGGGCACTGAACAACCTGGCATGGATCCTGTCACAGGACGTGGCGACGGCGGCCGAGGCCGTCGGGTTTGCCCGACGCGCGGTTGCCGTCGAACCGGTCGATCCCTATCGGGATACGCTGGGTTGGTCGCTGTTTCAAAGCGGTGACATGGTCCTTGCCGAGAAGATCTTCCGCGACATCATGCTGCGGGCCCCCGACAATCTCGAGGCCCGCTTTCACCTGGCCCGCCTCCTGATTCAAAAAGGACAGGGGCCGCTGGCCCGTCCATTGCTCGACGAGGTGGCTCGCCGGGCCAAGGGCCAGCCTCTCGGCGAGCAGGCCGCCGCCGAACTCAAGGCACTTCGCTGAGGAGACAATGATGACGAGTCGCCACGCCACTCCCTGGCCGGGACTGCTGATCCTCCTCGTGCTCGGTGGGCTCATTGCATTCCTGACCGCCCGGATGGCCGCCGATCGACCCATGTTCCAGGAGCCCGCCGGCGGCGAATACCAGTACGTGGCGGCCGCCCGCAATCTCGATTCCCCGCGGATGATCGAGCCGCCCGTTTCCACGACCGCGCCCGCCTATCCACACCTGCTGGCGCAGTTCGGTGATCTCACCAGTGGTATTGCCGGCGCCCGCCAGATGCAGTGGATACTGCTCGGTGCGCTCCTCCCTTTCCTGTCCGGCCTCGCAGCGGCCCGGCACTTCGGCGCGCGAGCCGGACTCGTGGCCGGTGGCCTCGTCATGCTCACCGGAGGATTCTGGGTCAGCGCCGGCACACTGGTACCGCATGCCTGGCAGGCCGTCGGCGCGCTGATACTGCTGCTCCTGACGCCACGATTCACTCGCCAGAACGAGAGTCCGGAGGATCGCCCGGCGCCGCTCCTTGCTGCGGTCATCGGCATGGGCATCGTCCTGGCCATCACGCGCCTTTTCGGCGCGGCCTGGGCCCCGGCCCTCGCGGTTGTCCTGCTCGTGGTCCTCCTTGTCCGACGAGAGTTCATTCCCGGAATCGCCCTTGTGGCCGCTTTTGGCATCGCCCTGGCCCTCGGCGGCGCCGCCCGCCTCGACAAGACGGCGGGAGCCGCGCCACTCCTCTTTGGCGGCGGTGTGGACGCCGTGCTGGGCTGGCATGACGGTGCCACCGGTGTCGATCCGCGACGCGGCGAAAGTGCACCCTGGCGCTGGACCACCGCGCGCGAGATCGCCATCGAAACCGAGAAGACGGAGAAGCGAAGCCTCAACATCCCCGAACTCTCACGGAAAAGCTACGCGCACGCATCCGCATGGGCCGTGCGACATCCGGCCGCCTCTCTCGAACTGGTCCTGCGGAAATACTGGTTGGTCCTCTCCGGCGCCGAACTGGCCGCCCCCGAAAGCGCGCGTTTCCGGGCCGAGCAGACGGTGCCATGGGCCCGGTGGCTCCTTCCCGTATCAATCCTGGTGATGGTGCTGGGTATGGCGGGCCTCGCGGGCCAGAGCGGACCGAATGGCGTCGGCACCCTCAAGCGACCCGGCCGCCCCCGCTCGATGGCTTGACGGTGATCAAGGCCCTGTTGCTGGCCACACTTCTGGCCGCCCTCGGCGGCGTATTCCGCACCGGAGATCGCCTGGCGCTCCTGATGGCCATGACCGGCATGGCCGCCGTCACGCTGACCCGGTTCCGATCTCTCCCCTGGCGCCCCACCGTGGCGGTCGGTGCCGTGGTGCTGATCTTTGGCGTTTTCGCATGGGCCGTGGAGGGTCGTCGCCTCGAGTCGACGGCCGAGGACAACTACCTCCTCGGTACGGCGCTCGATCGGATGAAACGTTCGGCTGAAGCCGGCGCTGCCTATGACCGTGCGCTGGCCACCGATCCGCGCCATGTCGGCGCCCAGCTGGCCCGGGCCGGTCGACTGGCCACGGACGGGCTGTATGACGGCGCCATCAGCGAGGCCGAAAACATCGTGGCCGCCAATCCGCGGCTGGTGACGGTCTGGAACGTGCTGGCCCGTCTGTACCAATCGCAGAAACGGTGGACGGAGGCCGTGTCGGCCTACGAACGCGTGGTCGAGGAAACGCCCCGTGACCCGGAGGCCTGGAACAACCTGGGCACGATTCACGCCACGCTGGGCCACTACGAGCCGGCCGTGGCCGCGTTGCGTCAGGCGCTGGCCATCGATCCGAACTATCGGAGTGCCTTCGTCAACCTGACCGAACTTACGAAGCGCGGTCCGGCCGGACTCGCCGCCGCCACCCCCTCGTTGCAGGAGCCTGGCTCGGGCGCCCTTGCCCTCTCGGCCGGTGTGGCCGATGTCATGACGAAGATCCAGGCCAACGACGTGGCCGGCGCACAGGCCGTCCTCGCCCGCCTGCGCGAATCGTTTGGTGCTTCACCCGAAATCGACATGGCCGCTGGAACGCTGGCCCTGCACGTGGGCCGCCTGGATGAAGCCGCCAGTCTTCTGGAAAGGGCCCGCTCCTCCCCCACCCTGGCCACCGCCGCCTGGTACAACCTGGGGGTCGTCCGCATGCGCCAGGGGCAAACGGCCGCGGCCATCAGGGCCTTTGAAGAAGTTCTCAAGCTCGACCCGAACAACCAGCCGGCCCGCGCCGGCATCGATCAACTGAGCGCGGGCGGCCGTACGCCGTAAGCAGCGGACGGGCATGCCCGCGGCCGCGCCTCCGCTCTAGCTTCCACCATCCGCGGCCCGCGTCAGCCGCGCCCGAATGCTGTCCGGATTCGCTGCGCCCAGCGCGATCGCCTTCTCAAAGGCCTCGCGCGCCTCACCCACGCGTCCCGCGCGCAACAGCGCCTCGCCCAGCGTATCCCACGCCGCCGCATCCGGACGGAGCGCCACACCCTGCCGCGCTTCCAAAACGGCCGCCTCCCGTTCGGCGCTGGTTTTTGCGCGCAGGGTGAGCAGCCATGCCAGATTGTTCTGTGCGTCCGGATCCGGCGCCGATGGTTTCGACGCCACGGCGGCCCGAAAGGCGGCCACGGCGGCCATCGTATCGCCGATGGCCTGCCGGGCAAGGCCCAGATCGAACCACGCCTCGGCACGTCTCGGGTTGGCACGGACGATCTGCTCGAACCATGGAATCGATTCCCGCGGACGTCCGGTTTCCAGTTCCAGCGCGCCGAGAGCCAGTGCGGCCAGTTCATCCAGGGGAGAGATGGCCAGGGCCCCCTTCAGTGCAACGCGGGCCTCGTCGTACCGCTCCCCCTTCACCAGATAGCCACCCAGGTTGGTCCACGCCTCGGTGTAGGTCGGCTCGATGCGAATGGCTTCGCGCACCATGTCGATGGCCTCATCCTGGCGCCCGGATGCCCAGAGCGACGGTGCCATGTTGAAGTGGGCACGGGCACTCTTCGGCGAAGTTTTCAATGTGGTGGCATGCAGCGTGAGATCGTTCTTCCATTCCGGCCCGCGCATCAGACAGCGGGCACCGCCAGCCACGAGGAGAAGCGCCACGACCCCCGCCAGCACGCGCCTGGACGGAACGCCGAGCCGTTGCCAGAGCGCGAAAAGGCCCGCCGACATCACGATCGCCGCGCCGGCCGAGGGGAGATACAGGAGTCGTTCGCCCATCACCGTGCCGATCCGGACGACCAGGTTCGATACCGGCAGGATCGCCGCACCAAAGATCAGGAGCCCCGCCGTTACCGCCGGCCACGACGTGGGCGTGCCGGTGCCCCGTGCGGCCACGGCTCGCCGATGGACCGCAAATGCCAGGAGAGCCGAGAGCGCCACGACACCGAACAGCCCGACCCAGGCCCACGGCTCGCCGATTCCCGCCTCCGTGATTTGCGCCCACGAATAGTCGGCCGACAATCGCCACGGGAAAACCAGCAAAACCAGGTATCGCCCGAGAACCGAGAGAGCCGTCCAGAGACCCGGCAGGAGCGGCTGTGTCGCGATCACGTTATCCAGCCGGGAGATGATGAATTCCTTCGGCAGTCCGATCGCACCGAGCACCTGCCAGCGGAGCGCGAAGTATCCCACCGCCGCCAGGAGAAGCACGCCATACAGTGGCCGATCGATCCGGCGTCGTTCGATCCAATCCGAAACAAGGAGGACCAGGGGAAGCACCACCGCCACTTCCTTGGAGAAAAGGCCGAAGGCGTAACCAACCCCCGCCAGTATCCGATAGCCCCACGTCCACGCCCCCCCCGAAACGCGCCGCGCGGCCAGCCACGCCGCCAGGAAGCCGAGCGCCGACAACAGCTCGGCGCGCCCGACCACGTTGGCCACCGCCTCGGTATGAATCGGGTGAACCGCAAAGATCAGGCCGGCCAGCATGGCGGCCAGGAGCGGCAGGTACTCCAGCGCCACCAGCGTCAGAAGGACGCTGACCGCCGCATGCAGGAGGACGTTGACCAGGTGATAGCCGAACGGCTGGAGGCCGTGCAATCGATGATTCAAGGCGTAACTGAAGCTGGCCACCGGACGGTACAGCCCGCCGCCGGCCCGGCTCCCCCAGTAGGGCGTTGTGAGGATTTCGCCCATCCGGGCCGCCTCGGTGACGCGCGGGTTTTCCTCGATGATGATCCCGTCGTCGTACGCGAACTGGTTGCCGAGGGTCGTAACGTAAACGAGAAACGCCGTGAGGCCTGTGATGAGGAGCAGGGTCGGGCGTGTCACCGGATGTAGGGAACGCCCTGAAGTTGCTCCCGTTCCGCATCGGAGAGCACTCGCTCGGGCCGGTCGGTCAGGATGTTGAGCCCGTCGGTATAGTGAGGGGCATTTCGGGCCAGCCATGCGGTATCGAAAATGGCCGTCAGCACGCGTCCGTCCATGGCCTGTGGAACGGGCTGCCCCATCAAGTGAAGCAGCGTCGGGGTGACATCGAGCAACGAGGCGCCGGCCAGTACACCCTTGCGAATGTTCGGCCCCGACACGATCACGATGCCGTTCGGCCGGTGATAGGCCGAATAGCTGGTGGAATGGAGGTCGGTGACCGGCTCGAGGGCCTTCGTGGGATCGCCGGCGCCGATGTAGTAATTCGGTGCCTCGACCATGACCAGGTCCGGAGCCTTGCCGATGTGCGGCCCGGAGAAAATCGCCTCGCGCCGGGCCACCCGGGCAACGGGTGAAAGGCCGGTGACCGGATCGATGTAAGCCACCGCCTCCTTCTCGAAGAGTGAACGGAACTCGTCGTATGACGGGCTCCGCGGCCAGGTTGTTCCAAGCCGGTAATTGAAGATGCCGTTCGTGATGAAGACATCCGCCACCCGGTGCTCCCGGACGTACTCATCCAGATGCGTCCCGGTGAACCAGTTGTACATGTTCATCTCACGATAGATCGGCGCGAAGCCATGGTCGGACAAGACCATGACGATGGCATCCTCCGGCAGGCCCGCCAGCATTTCCCCCAGGCGCCTGTCCATGCCGATCCAGAACTCGTGGATGGCGTTGCCGAATTCCCGGCCGCGCGCGGGAGTCCAGTAGGGGTGCTTCTCGTCCATCATCCCCCAGAAGAAGTGCTGCACCCGGTCGGTGGCCGTGATTACCGCCCAGGTGAAGTCATCCTTCCTGACCGATTTCCACTCGTTGAAGACGCGGACCACGGCATCCCGGCTGGTCACGATCCGGGCCAGCATGTCCCCTTCGGCGCCGGTCACCAGCCCTTCGCCCATCTGGTCGAGCGGATACGCACCCAACCCCGCCGCGAGACTTGGCGGCGTCGTGTAGATGAGGCTGTCCTGCTTCGCCGGAAATGGAAAACCGGACACCATCACCCCGTGCGTCATCGGGTCGGGGGGCCAGGTCATCGGCACGTTGAGAATCGCCACCGACAGGCCGGCATCCTGCAATAACGCCCAGATCGGCAGCGCCTTTCGTTGCTCCGAAGTATTCAGCAGCTGAGCTCCGGGACTGGCCGGATCGGGTCGTTCAAATCCATAAATGCCATGCTTGCCGGGATTCACGCCGGTGGCGGCCGATGTCCACGCCACCGGCGAAATGATCGGATTGACGCTTTGCAGCTCGCCATGAACGCCGGAATCGATCAGCTTTTTCAGGTTCGGCAGCTCGCCGGCATCGAGCCACGGCTGCAACAGGTCGAACGTGGCCCCATCCAGCCCGATGACGAAGACGCGCGGCGTCTTCTTCCGCGTCGAACAGGCGAGTGCCCCGATGGAAAACACGAGTGCCATTACCACGATCAGGAAGCGGGTCATCATGCCTCAGTGCATGTAGGGGAGGTCGTTCAGCAGACCACGGATGTCAACGGAATCGGACCCGGTCGACCCGCCGGCAGCCGTCGTGCGCACACGGTTTCGACCGACGAACTCCGGATCGAGAATCTCCTTCAAGACCTTGCCGTCCACGTTGTCGGGAATCGGCTGGCCAAGAAGGTAAAGGAGTGTTGGTGTGATATCCAGAAGGCTGGCGCCGGCATCGAGTTTCCCCTTTCGAAACGGTCCGCCGGAAGCGATCAGGATCCCCTCCATTTCGTGGTGTCCGGAGAAGGTGTACGACGGCGTTCCCCATGGCTCGCGATGGCCGCGGTCGTTGGAGATATAGACGCCCGGTGCCGGCACCATGGCCAAGTCCGGCCCTTTCTCGCGGAAGCCGCCCGAATAGATCTGCTCGTTCTTGAAAATGGCCCGCATCGGCGGCAGGCCCGTGTCGGGATCCCGCGTCGACTTGATTCGCGCCACCACGTCGTTGCGCGTCAACTCGAACTCCTGACGGGTCAGGGCCCCCCCTGGCTCGCGCCCCTGCCGGCTGAAGTAGAGATAGGCCCCGTTCGTCTCGACGGCATAGGCGGCCGTGATCGGCGGCTCGCCGGTCGGCGGGTTGCGCAGATACGACTGCACGCGAAATTCGCGGTGCACCGGCCCGAACCCATGATCGGACACGATCATGATCGGCAGGTCATTCCCCTGCTTCGCGCGGGCCGCCGCGATGATCAGGCCCAGATGGCCGTCCAGTTCGACCCACAGGTCATGAATGGCGGTGCCATAACGCGCCGCCAGCACCGGGTCGTACCCCGGCCAATCCGGATCCATGAACTTCCAGAAGAAGTGCTGAATGCGGTCGGTGGAAGTGAAGACCACCCAGGCAAATTCCCAATCCTTCGTCGTCAGAAGGTATTCGATGTTCGTCGCCCGTGCCCGCATGGTGCTCATGAGTTCATCCAGGAGCGCCTGCTCCTGCCCCGGCTGGATCGACAGATCCATCCGATCGATCTTGTAGCCCTTGAGCTCCGACTCCAATTCCTTTGGATAAGTGAAGTCGGTGACATCGACGTGCGGCATGCCCGAAATCATGAAGCCGTTGACCGGATCGGGTGGATCCGAGCAGGGGACATTGACCACCCCTACCTTGACCCCTGCGGTGGACAGCAGCTGCCAGATGGCCGGCACCCGCCGGCTGCGCGAGGATTCATTGATCATGGTCATCTCGCCCGGCAACCGCCGCAGGAAATCGTAGATGCCATGCTTGCCCGGGTTCACCCCGGTCACCGCAGAGGTCCACGCCGGCGGCGAAAGAAACGGCACCACCGAAATCAAATCGCCCGACACGCCCTCGTCGACCAGCGCCTTGAGCGTCGGCAACTTCCCCGCCGCCATCCAGGGGCGCAGAAGCTTCCAGGTGGCGCCATCAAGGCCGATGACCAGGGCTCTGGCTTTGGGCCGGGGCGCGGAGCAGGCCGGGGCCAGGAGGAAGAGAATAACGGTAAGGAGATGGAGAAGCGTGGCCGGCACGACACGGGATTTCAGGATCGACATGGCCGCGGATTGTAATCGGTTGGCCCCTCGGGCGCGAACAGGCCCGGCTGCCATATCCGCCCTCTAACGCCCGGAGTTCTTCACACCCGTCCAGGTCGATTCGACGACCGGCCGCGCGAGTCCACACGGATTGCTGCCGGCCACCGTGGCACCATCACTGAATTCCACGAAGCCGAGGTAGGATTTGCTGCGGAAGGGGGCGCCGGGGCCGGCGACAATGGCCTCTACGGAATTGCAAGCGGCCACCTTGGCGAGGCCGTCATTGGGACGTACCGTAATTTCCAACCGATCCGGCGGGTTGTACGAACCTACGTAGAAGTAACCGACGACCGCGGTGACGCCGGTGCCGGCGCCCGATGGCTCCGTCCTCTGACAGTTGTTCACCGGATCCCAGGTGACCAGGTTGCCGCCGTTACTGGCGTTGTACCAATCGGTCTTTCCCGGCGGGGAGGGAAATTGGAGGTCGCCACAGTTTTTCCATTCGCTGATATCCACACCCTGGTTCCTTGCCTTCCGGAACTTGACGCCGAACTGAACCCCCGCGATCCCCGCATTCGCCTGGCCGTCCACCACGCAGACGAACGCATAGTAGTTGGCGCCGATGGCGGCATTGACCTTCATTTCATCGCAGCGCGCCCGGGCCTTGGTGCTGGTGCAGGGGCGGCCGCCGGCGGTGGGGGCCACGTGGAGGATGATCTTGGCGTCCTCGTTCGGCTTTCCAAATTGCGCGCGGGCCGGAACGGGGGCGAAAGCACCGGCCGCGAGGGCCAGGGCGCCCGCCAAAAGGGCCGTCGAACGCATCCGGGGGGTGGTCAGGGTCATTCGGGCCGTTCCTCCGTGCAGGTGGGCGACGTTCAAGTATAGAGGGCATCCGGCATCCGTGGAATGCCGAATAACAAAAGGTACAGGGGTCATGGCCCCCACCCCTGCGGCCACGGCCGGGTTCCCGGATAGGTTTCGGACCCGGCAGGGCGGGGGTGAACCAAAAAAAAGGTGGCGCCGAAGCGCCACCCCTTCTCAGTTCTGTCTTGTTCGTAAAAGCCGGTATGGCCCTTGAATCAGCTCCCGATCAGCGTCTTCACGCCCGACCAGGTTGAATTCTCGAGACCCAGTGGCGGCAGATCGCGACCGCAGGGATTGATGCCCGGCTGTCCAAATCCGATGGCACCCAGGAACGTCGCGCCGTCGTTCGGCGACGTGTAGGTGATGTCCTCAACCGAACCGCAGCCCGCAACCTTGGCCAGACCGTCAACCGGTCGGGGGGTCACGCGCATCATGTCGGGCGAATAGGCACCGCAGTAGAAGTAGCCGGCGATACCGATCGCGCCAACGGTGGCATTTCCCGGAGGGGCCGTGCACTGCGGGCCGGTGGCATTCCAGGTGATCAAGTTGCCGCCGCCATCCTGCGGCCAGCCGGTCGAGGCGAACTCGAGGGTGGCGCAGAGCGACCAGGTGAACACGTCCACGCCGGCTCCGACCATTGGATTGAAGTCGATGCCGCACTGAACGCCGGCGATCCCTTCGGTCATGCTGCCATTGATAACCAGCAGGTAGGCGAAGTAGTACGTCGGGGCCAGGGACTTGTTGTTGATGCCAACGTCGTAGCCGGAGCAGGTGCTCTGAACGAGCGCCCCGTTACGGGTACAGACGGCCTTGGTCGTCGTGGGCAGGGCATGGAGCATGATCTTGGCGTTCACATTTCCGGCGGCGTGAGCCCCCGTGGCCAGGGCCACGGTGGCGATACCGGCTAGAACGGCTGTCCGAAGCGCACGATGCATGAAAAGAGCCTCCTTGGGGCAGGGCAGGGGGACCAGCGACCATCTTTTGAAACGAGCCGCCGTGCGGCCCGGGCAGGACATTCAGAAAATGGGGGGCGGCGCAGAAACGCCACCCCCCATTTGGTATTCAAAACGGACTAATTCAGCTACCGATCAGCGTCTTCACACCCGACCAGGTGGCATTTTCAATACCGACCGGACGCTCACGACCGCAGGGATTGATGCCAGGCTGGCCGAAACCGACCGCGCCGAGGAAGGTGAGGGCATCGTTGGGATCGACATACACAATGTCTTCGACCGATCCGCAGTTCGCCACCTTGGCCACCCCGTCAACCGGACGGGGGATTACGCGCATCAGGTCGGGCGTGTAGGCAGCCATGTAGAAGTAGCCGGCCACACCGATGGCACCGATTGTGGCATTCCCCGGAGGGGTCAGACACTGCGGGCCGGTGGCATTCCAGGTGATCAGGTTGCCGCCGCCATCCTGCGGCCAGCCGGTCGAAGAGAACTCGAGCGTGGCACAGAGCGACCAGGTGAACACATCAACGCCCGCGCCGGGTGCACCATTGAAATCGACACCGCACTGTACGCCGGCGATCCCTTCGATCAGGCTGCCGTTAACCACCAGCAGGTACGTGAAGTAACTCGTCGGGTAGAGGGCCTTGTTGTTGATACCAAGGTTGTAGTCCGAGCAGGTTGCCGGAAGGTTCACGTTGGGCGCGATTGTCCGGAGACACACGTTCTTGGTCGTCGTGGTAAGGGCGTGGAGCATGATCTTCGCATTGGCGTTCCCGGCGGCATTGGCGCCGGTGGAAATACCCACCGTGGCGATGCCGGCCAGGAGCATTGTCGCAAGCACACGCTTCATTAGAAATTGCCTCCTTTGGCGATTGTAAAGCTTTGCGGTCTCGATGGTGCGGCCCTACTTACCGGGCCCCGCTCCTTGCGGAGCGGGACCCGTAAAACCGACGTCCGGCCCGCGAGGGCCGGACGCTTGAAACTGGTACTAGGGCCCGGCGTTACCGGCACAGCTGGCGGCACCGGCGAGGAACGGCGTGACGATAACGGCGTCCGACGCTCCTGACTGGTTATCGCAGTTGAAGTCGGTGCAGTAGTCGTAGGTGTTCGTCGCCAGCGGATTGGTATGTTCCACGGCGTCGGCCAGACCGGCAGCACAGATAAGTCCTGGCTCCCAACCGGGCATGGTGTCGGTGGGGCGCCTACCGGAGCTGTCGACAGCGTCCGAAGACACCGTGCCGAACTCCTGCATGCGGATACCATCGGCAAACACTTCACCAGCGAAATCCTGGCTGCCCGGGATGGCCGCGAGGCCATACTGAATGCAACCACCGCCGCCGATCACGAAGCGGGCAACGCCCGACGGGTTCGTCGACATCTGGAACACATACGGACGCGGGCCGGCCGGTGTGTTGCACCAGCAAACCAGTGTATCGCCCGGGGTGATCATGCGAAGCTCGACAGAGGCGGCACTGATGGGGCCGCCGATACCGAGAATCGTGACGTTGTACTTGGCTGCATTCGCCGGAACAGCATTGGCAAGAGCGACGGACGGGTGAAGCTGGAAACACCGGGGTACGGTGCTCAGCTCCGGAACCGGCACGTTGGCGGACGCAACGACGGCTGCGAGGACACCGCAGGCCGTCAACGCCATGACCGAGCGCAGGTTTCGAATCATGTTAAACCTCCTAAGTTACTACCGAGAGCTAGGTTGTCCGAGAGATAGCAGGGCAGTTCTTCCCTGAGTACGGTAACGGTACCCCCTTTCGTGCACCTGGCAAAGGTGCTGAGGAAGGCCACACACACACACGAAAAGTTTAGGGAACATGGCGCGAATGCGCCAACCTTTTTGGATGGATAGCCGGTATTCAGGAGCGGCGGTAACACCGCTAAGGAAGGGAATTTGGGGATTCCCGCGTGACAACCGATTGCGATCAAGGGGGCCTCTCTGGTCACGAGTCCGACGGGGTAAATCCGGGACCCATAAAGAGTAGCCCGGCCCCACGGGAGGCGTCAATCTAAAAATGGTGGGCGAAACAGGGATCGAACCTGTGACCCCGTGCGTGTAAAGCACGTGCTCTGCCAGCTGAGCTATTCGCCCGAGTTGTAAAAATTTGTAAAATATTCATTGGCCGCCAGTTATCGAGTGCCGGCCTGGCTTCACACCTTCGGAGGGGCAAGGGCCCCATCCCGGGCCATGATCGCCCAGGGGATCAAAAAACAGTAGCCGGCCACCAGGAGAATCGGGGCCAGCGTGATCGATCCCGAGCGGAGGAGGATGAATCCGAGGGCAATGACCCCGAGAGCCACCCCGAAGAGAATCCAGTTTTTGCGGGTCAGCCGGACCTCATCCCGCGGGTGGGCCACCCGGCCTCGCATTGTTGTGCCCTTCCGGGCGGTCCTGGACGTCGACATGGCGATATCTTCCTCCTGATTATCTGTTCGTCGGGAGCCGGTTGGAGTCGACCTGACGCCGTGCGGCGTTGTGCTGCTCGTTGGTCACACTGAAGCGATGGCGTCCGTCGCCTGTCGCCACGAAGTAGAGCTCGCGGGAATTGGGCACCGGATACAGCGCGGCCCGAATCGAGGCCTCACCCGGCGAGCAGATCGGACCCGGCGGAAGGCCGGCAACCAGGTACGTATTATAGGGTGATTCGACCGTCAGGTCCTTGTAGTAGATCCGATCGGGCCGGCGCCCAAGGACATAGGCCACGGTCGGATCCGACTGCAGCTTCATTCCCTCCCGGAGGCGATTCCAGAAGACGGCCGCGATGCGCGGGCGCTCCTCATCGACCGCGGCTTCGGCCTCGATCAGGCTGGCCAGCGTCAGCGCGTCATGACGCGCCAGGCCAAGGCTCTCCGCCCGGGCCGCATAGCGTTCCTCGAAGATCGTGATGGTTCGTTCGACGAGGCGCTGAACAAAGCCGGACGCCCCGGTGCCGGGGATCAGGTTGTAGGTATCCGGAAACAGGTAGCCTTCCAGTCCCGCAGGCCCGGCTCCCATCGATCGGGCCAGAACCGTATCCCGGATGACCGCCAGGAACTCATCGACTCCGCACCCGAGGATCGGCGCCACGCGCTCGGCAATCTCCCGGGAGTTGAACCCCTCCGGGATGGTGACGGCCATGCGAAGGACATCGCCATCGGCCAACCGGGCAACAATGCGGTCGAGCCCCTCGGAAGCGCTGATCTGGTAGGTGCCGGCCCGGAGTCGACCGGATTGCCCCCGGACCAGCGCCATGACCATGAACGCATCGGATGACCGGACAACGCCGACCCGCCGAAGCGCTTTTCCAATCTGTCGCGTGGTCATCCCCGGAGCCAGGGTCAGGGTGACCGTCGGGTCGCGGGGGGAAAGAGTGGCCGGCAGAAACAGGCTGCCCACGCCGAAACCGAGAAAGAGGAAAAGGGTCAGGATCCAGAGCAAATTCTTGAGCGCGGTCGTCACCGGGAGTCCTCCGGGAGGCCCAGGGCGTCACGGGTCCTTTTGGCCCGGGATTCGTCCAGAAAACCCTGCAGGAGAAGGGCAGCAGCCAGGTCGTCGATCGGCTTGCCGCTCCTCTGTGTCCATCCGTTCTGACGGGCCACGGCCTTGGCCTCCTCGGAGGTGAGGCGCTCGTCGCAGAACTGCGGCGAAAGTCCCGTTCGGGTTGCGACCAGCCCCGCAAAGCGGCGGGCCCGGATCGCCTCCTTTCCCTCCGTGCCATCCATGTTGAGCGGCAGTCCGATCAGCAGTCCCGTGGCCCCCTCCTCCAGGGCGTGGCGGGCAATGGCATCGATGGCCATCGCCTCCCCTGCGGCACCCGGGGTCACGTCCAAAACGGCGAGGCGCGTGGCCATCCCCGACTCGAATCCGCCGATGGCCAGGCCGATGCGCTTCGTTCCCGGATCGATCGCCAGGATTCGGACGTCAGATGGTGTCGTCAAGAGGAGCCGGGCTGCCGGTCACATCGACCTCGAGGGGCCGGCGGCGCTTGACCAGCCGGCAGCGGGTGCCTGAGTCCGTGAACTCGAAATGAACGTCATCCATCATCGAGCGCATGATGAAGATGCCGCGGCCGCGCTCCTTGAGGAGATTCTCCGGTGCGGTGGCGTCCTCCAGGACATCCAGGTTGAAGCCGCGGCCATTGTCCATGACTTCAATGACCAGTTCGTCCGGCAGCAGGCGGAAGATGATCTCGACCATTCGTTCCGATTCGTGTCCGTGGCCATGCTGTATCGCGTTGGTGCCGGCCTCGATCACGGAAATGGCCACCGCGTCCTTGTCATCCTCCTCGAAGCCCATCTGCTCCGCCACGCCATCGACGACCTTGTCGATGATCGACAGGAGTTCCAGCCGGCTTGGGATGACCAGCCGAACCACCTCCGCATCCGGAGTGTCGACCACTTTCAGCCTCCGAAGCCGGCGCGGGCCGAGGCCTCGTCCGGATGGAGTTCGAACACCGTGTCGAGCTTGGTCACGGCCAGAATCTGCTCGATGCGCCGCGACACCCGGATCAATTTCAGGGAGCCCCCCTTCTCCTGCAGAAGGGTCCAGCCGGCGATCAGCGCCCCGAGGCCGGAGCTGTTGACCCAGGCCACATCGCCCATGTCGAGGATGACCCGCGTCCGTTTCGCGTCGATCACCTCCCGCATCGCCTTCAGGAATTGTTCGGTGTCCGGACCGCCCATCAGGCGTCCCGACAACGTCAGGATGGTCACGTCTCCGTCATCGCGTCGTGTCATGCGTTCTTTGTCCAATCCCGGCAATCACGCCGTTCGTCACGGGGAGCCGCTCTGGCCTCCGGCCACGCGTTCGAAAAGCTCTTCCATATCGGGCGGCAGCGGCACCGTAAAGGTCATCCGACCACCATGCACCGGATGATCGAACTCAAGGCGGCAGGCATGCAAGGCCTGTCGATCGACCAGTGACAGCCACGATGTCACGAGCCGACGATCGTCCGGTGAGAGGGAAGCCCCGCGCGATCGCCCACCGTAGGCCGGATCGCCGAAGACCGGGTGCCCCTCGTGTCGCCAGTGTACCCGGATCTGGTGAGTCCGTCCCGTCTCCAGCTTCAGATCGAGGTCGGTCACCAGGCGATGGCGGGCACGGACCTTCCAGTGGGTCACGGCCGATCGCCCACCGGAACGGGTGATGGTCATTTTTTTGCGATCGGCCCGGCTCCTCGTGATGGCCGCCTCGATACGTCCCGTCGGGATGGCGATGTCGCCCCAGACCAGCGCCCGGTAGCGGCGGTCGATCTGGCGCAGCGTGATGGCCCGGGCCAGCGCCTCGTGCGCCCGGTCGGTGCGGGCCACGACCAGGAGGCCGCTCGTCCCCTTGTCGAGACGGTGAATGATCCCCGGCCGGAGCGGGCCGCCCAGCGTGGCCAGCGAAAGGCCGCGCCCAAGGAGAGCGGAGACGAGGGTGCCGTGGAAAACTCCGGCGGCCGGGTGAACAACCATTCCGGCCGGCTTGTCGACGACCACCAGATCGTCATCGACATGGACCAGCGTGATGGCCAGGTCCTCGGCCGGGGGCGCGATGCCGTGGGGCACGGGCGGGGGCGCATTCCAGGTGACCACCTCGTCGGCGCGGAGCGGATGGCCGGCCTTGACCACGCTGCCGTT
Organism: Candidatus Eiseniibacteriota bacterium; assembly: GCA_034440375.1. Classification (GTDB taxonomy): domain Bacteria; phylum Eisenbacteria; class RBG-16-71-46; order JABDJR01; family JAWXBZ01; genus JAWXBZ01. The sequence continues at coordinate 18,069 of JAWXBZ010000011.1, read as the reverse complement.
GACCGTGACGTGCCCCATCTCGATCCAACGGCGCACCTGCGAGCGACTGATGTCCGGCGTTTGCTCGGTCAGCCACTGGTCCAGGCGCCGGCCGGCCTCAGCCGGTGGAACCGTCTGGCGCATGATCGTTGCCCGATCCTTTGACGTAAACGAGGTAGCCGAGCACGACCACGCCGATGGTGACCGCCGAATCGGCCACGTTGAAAATGGGCCAGCGAAGCCCGTCCGGAAGCCCGACGTTGATGAAGTCCGTCACCTTTTTCTGTGTGATCCGGTCGATGAGGTTGCCGACGGCACCACCCAGGATAAGGCCGAGCGCGATGAGCCGCGTCCAGTCGGCCCGGAGCCGAACGGCCAGGAAGCAGAGGATGACGGAGGCCACCGAGGAGACGATGATGAGCGGCACCGTGCTCCCGGGAAAGAGGCCGAAGGCGCCGCCGGTATTCTTGATGTGAGTCAGCATGACCCACTCGCCGATCAATTGAATGTCATGGTTGAACGGCAGCTTTTGAATCACGAGCCACTTGGTCAGGTGATCGAGGCCAATCACCCCGAGCGCGATGAGGGCGAAGACGACCAGCCGGGACCGGGGCGCGGGAGGCTGGACTTGCCCCTCTGCCCCATCCGTCATGGTCGCCGCCCCGCCTTCTCTTCCTTGGCCTTGCAGCTGAGGCAGAGGGTGGCCTGTGGCACGGCTTCGAGCCGCTTCATGGGGATCTCCTCGCCGCACGTTTCGCAGACACCATACTCGTCCCGGTACAGGCGACGCAGCGCTTCGTCCACATCGAGGAGGGCACGACCTTCGGCGGAGGCGGTCAGGAAGGCCCGCTCGCGCTCCGTCGCATCGGAGCCCATGTCAGCCATGTGGAAACTGTAGCTGGAGAGATCGCCCGAGGCATCCTTGGGGTTCTTGTTCAGGACCGTCTCGTCCAGGTGTTTGATTTCAACCACCCGTTTCTGGCGCTCTTCCAGCAGACGCTTCTCAAGGGTTTCCAGATCTTTCTTCTTCAAGGGCTCCTCCCCGGGTCAACCGGCCGGCCGAATCGTCACGCGAAACGCCTGTCCATCCACATCCCACTCCGCCCCAAGGTCGGTCGGATTGGTCTTGAAATTCAGGGCCGTCGCCAGGGTTTCAACCCGGACCAGCTCGGCATGGGTCAAAATGGCGGAGGCAAGGCCTGAATCGGCCCAGTAGTCTACATGAATTCGATCCGTCGGGAGGAGTCCGGACTCCTTCCTTAGCCCCTGAAGCCGGTGTATCAGCTCCCGGACCAATCCCTCGGCCAGGAGGGCCGGCGTCAGCCGGGTATCCAACGCAACGACCATTCCCCCCTGTTCGAGGAGGGCCAGCCCCTCGGCCGGGTGATGCAGGACATCCACCCAGGCGGGCAGCAGGGTCACGTCGGTTCCCCCCACCAGCGCCGTGGCCGATTCCCCTCCGGCGAGTCGGCCGACCGCTTCGGCCGGAAGGTGGCGGATGGCTTCGGCCACCGGGCCGACCTCCTTGCCGAACACCGGTCCGAGTGCCTTGAAGTTCGGTTTGATCTCGTAGCGGAAGAGACCGGCCGGCGGTACCGCGCGAACCTCGCGCACGTTCAGTTCATCCAGGATCAGGTCACCCAGTTCGGCCAGGGCTCGATGCACAGCGGGCGGGAGCGTCGGCGCGGCTCCCGCGTCCGCCGCTTTGGGAATCGGCGCCACCATCAATAACGCCAGCGGCTGACGTACCTTGAGTCCGGCCTGGCTCCGGACCGCCCGGGCCGTCTCCACCACGGTCATGGCTGCGGTCATCGCCTGTTCGAGCGCATCCTCCCGGGGGCGGACGCCGCCGATCGGCCAGTCGGTGAGATGGACGCTGAGCGGGGCCATTGGATCGATTGGCCGGACGATCTTCTGGTGCAGTTCCTCGGCGAGGAACGGTGCCCAGGGTGCCACCAATCGCGAGAGCGTGGCCAGCACCTCGTGAAGCGTGGCATAGGCGGCCGACTTGTCGGCCCCGATCTCCCCTTTCCAGAAACGCCGACGGTTGCGCCGGACGTACCAGTTGGAAAGATCATCGAGAACAAAGGATTGGAGTGCCCGGGCACCGCGGGTCACATCGTGTTCATCAAGATGGCGGCTGACGTCCGCCACGAGGCCGTCGAGGCGCGAGAGGATCCAGCGGTCGATCAGCGGGCGGCTTTCCACGGCGAGGAGGGGCCAGGGGGTGTCGGACGCGGACTTAGCGCCCGAGCCCCAACCATCGATATTGGCGTACACGGCAAAGAAACTGGCCACGTTCCGGAGGGTGCCGAAAAACTTGCGAGCCACTTCGGTGACGCCGTTCCGGTCAAAGCGGGTGGGCAGCCATGGCGGCGAATTGACCATCAGGTACCAGCGGACCGCGTCCGCCCCTTCCTTCCCCAGGAGATCCCACGGGTCGACCGTATTTCCCTTGTGCTTCGACATCTTCTGGCCGGCGGCATCCAGCACATGTCCGTTGACCAGGCAGCGTCGATACGGCGCCTGGCCGGTCACCGCCACCGAAACGGCCAGCAGGCTGTAGAACCAGCCGCGACACTGGTCGATCCCCTCCGAGATGAAGTCGGCCGGGAAGCTGATATCGAACCGGTCCTTGTTCTCGAAGGGGTAGTGCCACTGGGCGAAGGGCATGGCGCCCGAGTCGAACCAGACGTCGATGACTTCGGGGACGCGCCGCATGGTGGCCCGGCACACCCGGCAGGGAAACGTGATCCGATCGAGGAACGGCCGGTGCAGGTCGAGATCGTCCGGAACGAGCGCGCCCCGTTCGGCGAGGCCCGCGCGGCTCGGAACCAGATCGGTGATCCCGCACTCTTCGCAGCGCCAGATCGGCAGCGGTGTTCCCCAGTAGCGGTCGCGGCTGATCGCCCAGTCAATGTTGTTTTCGAGCCACTCGCCGAATCGCTTCTCGCCCACCTCGGGCGGAAACCACTCGATCGTGGCGTTGGCCGCCAGCATCTCCGCTTTCAATGCCGTCGTCTTCAGGTACCACGAATCCCGCGCGTAATAGATGAGCGGCGTGTCGCATCGCCAGCAGAAGGGATAGCTGTGGGTGAAGGTCGTGGCCGTGTACAGGGCGCCACGGGCGCGCAGCTCCTCGATGATGGCCGGGTCGGTCTTCTTGACGAACTGACCGGCGAAGGCCGTGATGTCCTCCGTGAACTCGCCACGCCGATTGACGGGTCGGGGCATGGGGAGTTTCTCCGCCAATCCGAGCCGGTAGTCGTCCTCGCCGAAGGCCGGAGCCGTGTGAACGACGCCGGTGCCGTCGGACATGGAGACAAACACAGCTCCGAGAACGCGGAACGCGTTCTCGGAGACGCCAAAGTAGGGAAACAGCGGGACGTATCTCTTCTCGGCGAGATCCTTCCCCGGGAACTCGCTCACCATGTCATACGGCCCATACAGGACCGACAACCGCGCCTTCGCCAGAATCAGATCCTCGCCGGCCGCGTGCCCCGTATCGACTTTCGCCACCCCATCCTTCCCGACGCGCGGCAGGAGTTTCACCCGCACATACGTCTCTTCCGGATGAACCGCGAGCGCCACGTTGCTGATCAACGTCCAGGGGGTCGTCGTCCAGGCCAGGTAGAAGAGATTCGGGTCGTCGACGCTCTGGAATTTCACGAAGACGGAGGGATCCTCGACATCGGCGTATCCCTGGCTGACCTCGTGGCTGGAAAGGGGGGTCTCGCAGCGGGGGCAGTAGGGCAGGATCTTGAACCCCTCGTACACCAGTCCCTTGTCCCAGAACTGTGAGAGGCACCACCAGACGGATTCGATGTAGTCATTGTCCAGCGTGACATACGGGTGCTCGAGGTCAAGCCAGAAGCCTATTCGTTCGGTGATCCTCTCCCACTCATCCTTGTAAGTGAAGACCGACTCCTTGCACAGCCGATTGAACTCCTCGAGGCCGTACGCCTCGATCTGTTCCTTCCCCTGGATCTTGAGCTTCTTTTCGACCTCGAGCTCGACCGGCAGGCCATGGGTATCCCAGCCACTTTTCCGTTCCACCAGGTAGCCCCGCATCGCCTGGTAGCGGCAGACCAGGTCCTTGATCGTGCGACCCAGCACATGGTGGATGCCCGGCCGGCCGTTGGCCGTGGGTGGGCCCTCGTAAAAGACGAAGCGCGGTGCGTCCTGACGCAGTTCGAGCTGGCGCGCGAATATTTTCTCCTCGCGCCAGAAGCGAAGCGTGACCTCCTCGTCGTCGGCAAGGAGGATGGTGCGGGAGAACCCGGGGAAAAGACTCATCGGGAAAGGATCGCGGTCAGATCTGCTTGAGGACCGCGGACACCAGCCGCGAAAGGACCGGCTCGGCCCTGGCCGCCGTGGCCAGGATCCGCTCGATGTCGACCGCCTCCAGCGCATCCGGCAGGCAGGCATCGGTGACCACCGAAAAAGCCAGCACCCTCATGCCCCCATGCACCGCGACAATTGTTTCCGGGACGAGGCTCATTCCGACGACATCGGCACCGAGGGCCCGCAGAAACCGGTACTCGGCCCGCGTTTCGAGATTGGGGCCCGCCACCGCGACGAACACCCCCTTCTGGAGTTTGATTTTCTCGTCGAGCGCTACGCGCTCGGCGAGCCGCATTAGCCCTTTGTCATACGGCTCGCTCATGTCGGGAAAGCGGGGCCCAAGGGTGTCGTCGTTGGCCCCGATGAGCGGGTTGTCCCCCATCAAGTTGATATGGTCCGTGATGCAGACAATATCGCCGGCATCGAACAGCGGGTTCATTCCCCCCACGGCGTTGGAGGCCACCAGGATCTCCGCCCCGAGTGCCCGCATGACGCGGATCGGAAAGGTGACCTGTTGCATCGTGTAACCCTCGTAGAAGTGCACGCGCCCCTTCATGGCCACCACCGGCTGCCCCGACAGGTGGCCGAGGATCAACTGGCCGGAGTGGGAAACGACGGTGGAGGTCGGGAAATGCGGGATCTCGTGGTAAGGGATGGCCACGGCATCCTCGATGGCGTCCGAGGCGTCGCCGAGCCCCGTGCCGAGAATCAGGCCCAGGCGTGGCGAAAGGCCGGCCTTCTTCCTGATGGCGGAAACGGCTTCATCGAGCTGCTGGCGGAGTGGAATCACCGTTGGTCCTTTCGCGTCAGGCGTTCGCCCAGCGTGCCGGCATCGACGCCATTGATCTCGATCGTTTTGGTCCGGGACGACGCGCCGCGCACGACCCGCACCGAGGATTTGGAAACTCCCGACCACAGCGCCAGCAGTTCGACGACGGTCCGATTGGCGTCGCCATCAACCGGCGGCGCCGTCACCCGAACAGAAAGAAGGCCCGCCGCATCAAAGCCACGCACCTCGTTGGACGATGCGCGCGGCGTCACGCGTACCGTGATTCGTACGCCGGTGGCCGTTGTTTCGATGGCCGGCCGCCCGCCGGTGTCGCGGCTCAGGCCCTGGCCGGCGCCGATTCACGCTGAGGCGATGGCGCCGATTCCCTTGGTGGCACCAGGGTCGACCCGTTCGGGCCCGGCAGGTTCGCCGAACCCGGTCGGGACATCAGGTGCACTTCGAGCACGGACCGTTGCTCGTCCAGAAGACTGCGGAACTTGGACAAGGCGTAGGCGCGCTGGCTGTCAAGTGCTTCCAGTTCAAGGAGCAAGGCGCGGCGGCGGTTCTCGGCATCAAGAATGATGTCGCGTCCCTTGGCCTCGGCTTCACCGATGATGCTGTACGATTTCACTTCGGCTTCACGGAGCATCGACTCGATACGGCGCTGGGCGTTCTCGCTGGCTTCCGCCTGCATCCTCTCCGCCATGACCAGGGCATCGCGCAGCGAACGCTCGATTTCCTTGAACTCGGCCAGCTGCGATTCCAGCGTGGACGAGCGTTCCTGGAGCTGGTTTCTTTCGAGCGTCAGCGATTCCGCATCGTCGGCGATCAGGTCGAGAAACGTGTCCACCTCTTCCGGATCGTAACCGCGAAAGCGCTGGGGAAATTCCTGCTTGCGGATATCAAGCGGGGTCAGTTTGGCCATCTTTTTGCACCCCTTCAAGTTAGGGCCCTGGAGCCCTGGTATCCCCCCCGGGTTACCTGCGCGGCGACAATATAGTGGTGGGGGGAAAGTTCCGCAAGATGTATCGCCCCCCCTGAGTCGCTTGCCGGGATAAAACTTCAGGGACTTGGGCGGTGGCCGAAGAGGGAGCTTCCTAGCCTGATCAGAGTGGCACCTTCTTCGATGGCTACTTCCAGATCGTTGGACATTCCCATGGATAGGTGGGGGAGTTTGAGGGTCTGGGACTTTGCTATCTCGTCGCGCAGGGCGCGACATTGTTGGAAGGCTGGGCGGGCTGATTCGGGGTTTTCGTTCCGGGGGCCGATGGTCATGAAGCCTTCGAGGGCCAGCTCGGGGTGGGTGGCTACGGTTCTTACCAGTTCCTGTGCTTCTTCGGGGCGGCAGCCGCTTTTTTGGGGTTCACCGGAGCAGTTGACCTGTACGAGGACGCGCTGTTGCTTGTTGATGGCGGCGGCTCGGTGGGCGACGGCGGCGGCCAGCGCGGGCGAATCGATGGTGTGGATCAGGTCGAAGAGTTCTACGGCCTTGCCGGCTTTGTTCGTTTGGAGATGGCCGATCAGGTGCCAGACGGGATCACCGGCGACGCCCCGGGACAAGGCGGCGACCTGCGGGATCTTGGCTTCGGCTTCCTGGATCCGATTTTCCCCGAAATGAAAGAGGCCAGCCTCGCGTGCCAGGACCACCGCCTCGGCGGGAAAGGTCTTTGACACGGCCACCAGTGTCACCGAACCGACCTCACGGCCGGCCAGGCGACAGGCTATTTCGATGCGGGCGCGAACGGCGCCCAGGTTGTCCGCGAGGCTCAGGAGGCGTCCGCCGTGCTCAACGCCTTGAAGGCCAGCGCCGCGGCGGCCGCACCGGCGAAATCGGCCACCAGGTGGATCCAGATGCTGGTCATGTCGAGCAATCCCATGATGGCCGCCCCGATGGCAACCGCGGGGTTAAAGGCACCGCCCGAGACGCCGCCAACCGCAAAGGCACCTGCGAGCACGGTCATGCCGATGGCCAGGCCGTAGAAGGAGTTGTTGGCCGTGTCGCTGGATGTGGCCACGTTCAACACGACCCAGGCCAGCGCAAACGTGAAGAGAAACTCGGCCACGAGCGCGCGCACCGTGTCGATCTCCGCCGCGGCCGGACTTGCGGTCGGGAAGAGAAACTTGACCACGAATGCGGCCAGCACGGCGCCGACAACCTGGAAGATCCAGTACGGGATCATGTCCTTCGATTCGCACTTGCCGCGCATGACAATGGCCAGCGTCACCGCCGGGTTGAAATGGGCCCCGGAGATATGTCCACACGCGTAGACCATGACCATGAGCACCGCACCGATCGCCAGGGGCGGAATAACCCCCGCGGCCCCGCCCACGACCGTGCAACCGATGGTGAGAACGAGGAAGAACGTTCCGATGAGTTCGGTGACGTATTTGTTCACTGAATCCTCCCTGAGATGGTGGCCATGAGCCATGGATCATCTGATCTGTTACGATCGTGCGCTGTCGAGGCTCCCCGCTCGTGTTTTTCGAAGCGAATCCCAGGGACACTGACCATGATGGAGAATCCCATCCCCCCCCATTCGACCCGCCCGGGATTCACGGGCTCACGAGCGTCGCTGATTGCCGGGGCCATCCTAGCAGGGATAGCGGCGTACTGGCTGATCACGCTGATGGGCAGTTTCAGAGATCTGCCGCCCTGCGAGATTGTCTGCAGCGGTTGTGACATGGCGCTTTACCAGGCCCACGAATTGATGACCCGGGAGCCCGATCTCTTTCGGAGAGACAGGCTGTTCGTCGTTCATCACGCGATCTATCCTCAGGCCTATTCCCATGCCATGAATTTCCTCAACGACTTGACGGAAAACCGCTGGACCACCATAAGAATCGCCCTGGGCGCCATGGGTTTCCTGTTCCTCGCGGGATGCTTTCTGCTCAATCAGCGCGTGATCGGGAATCCGATCGTGGCCGCCATGGCAACGTTGTTGGCCGCATTCACCCGTCGGGGCTACCCGATCTGGGGGCTTCCCTCACTGAAGCCGAACGAAATCGTGGGTGCCGCCTCGCCGCTGCTTCTCTACCTGCTGTACCGGGGGCTGAGCGAGCGCTGGCTGATCCAGATCTTCACGCTGTTGGCGGCCGTGCTGACCTACACGCATCCACCGACAGGATTTCTGCTCCTTGCCATCGGTGCCGGCACCTATGCCTGGCTGGGGCGGACTGGATCTCACTACCGTGAGGGCTTGATTCACTCCGCCCTCATCCTGCCGGTCGTTTTGTTTCCACTGGTGCTGAAACACGCCACGATGATCCAGAAGGCTCCCTCGCTGGAGATTCTGCTCGTGAGGGCTGATCTGACCTTCTTCCCGACCCGGGGAACCGTGCTGGTGGCGGCCAGCACGCTCCTTGCACCTCTTCTGCTCGCCCTGCTGATCTATCCGCGGATAAGACAGAGACTGACGGCCGGTGCCCGCCGGTTCATCGAGACCACCGTTGTTCTGGCCATGATCCTGAGCCTGGCCAGCTCGATCACCTATGTCTGGCCCGGCCTGTCTCGTTTCGCACTCTGGTTCGCATCCCGTTATGCCTATTTCTCGATCTTTGCCGTCATTGCGCTGGGGCTATGGCACTGGCGGGATTTCGGCGGTGGGAGGGGAGCCTTGATCTGGCTCGCTGCTTTTGCGCTGTTGCTGAACCTGGATACAAAGGCCGTCAACGCGATGCAGGCCCTCCGACATCGTGCGCGGGAGGGTCAGGCGGCGGCCGTGCCAACAGGTAACGACGCATCGACCCGCTGTTATCTGGCGGAAGCCGGAGCGTGGGTTCAGGCTCATACCGCGCGGGACGACCTGATCCTTGTCCCACCCCATGAGGCCAATGCCGGGTTCCGGGTGCTGAGCCGACGGGCCATCGTCGTATCCGACAAGGACGGGGGGGCCTGCGCCTACGACGGAATAAGCGGCCCGGAGTGGCTGGCTCGCATGAAAGATGTCGAGCCTGCCTATCGCGACGGTTCGCGCACGGCACTCGAGAGTGTGGCCAGGAAGTACGAGGCCCAGTACATATTGATTTCGAGGAAAGCGGATACACCCCCGGAGGGATCTGTTTTCCAGAACGATTACTGGATCATCTGGCCGACACACATCCCGGTGCCGTGAGGGTGATTCCGGGTGAAATCAGCCGCTGCGATAGCGGAAAAATGTCCGGGTTCCGATGAACCAGTCCCGCAGGCCAATCTTCTTCCCCTCGGCCTTGGTACGGGGAAAATACTTGATCGGGACCTCGCGGATCCGGTAACCGCGCGCGAAGAGCCTGGCGGTGATCTCATGATCCAGTTCGAATCCGGTCGTCTCCAATCCCAGCGACTTGATGACCTCGGAGGGGAACAGCTTGAGTGCCGTCACGGTGTCAGCCAGGTAATGGCCCGTGGACAGCAGGCAGACAAAGCTGAGGCTCTGGCCACCCAGGTAGGCCAGCCAGCCCTGGTTGGCATGTTTGCCGGTCAGGAGGTTGTATAGCCGGCCCCGCCCGGGGTGCCGGGTGTACCGGCTGCCGTAAACGACATCCGCCTCCCCCGCCAGCAGCACACGGAGCATCGGGATGTAATCCTCCGGGTCGTACTCCAGGTCGGCATCCTGGATGATGAGCAGATCGCCGGTTGCGATCGCGATCCCGGTCTTGACCGCCTCACCCTTTCCGCTGTTTTGCGCCAGCGTCGTGACACTGACCCCCGGAAACCCCGCCGCGATCTCCGCTGTCCTGTCCTTCGAACAGTCGTTGACCACGATCACCTGTTTGTCCACACCGAGGGGCGAAAGATCGAGTGCCAGAATCCGCTCGAGCAGCGGCCCGATGAATCGCTCCTCGTTATACGCCGGGATGACGATACTGAGTGTCCTGGTCACGGAGAAATGCCTCGACCCGCTCAAGTTCAGCGGGTGTATTGATGCCGGTGGCTTCCATGGTATGGGTCACCGCAAAGGTACGAACCTCGGCACGATCAGCCACCCACGGAATGAACGGGAGAAAATTGCGCTCGCCGGTGAGCCCACCGGTGGGTGCACTCTGCTCGAACTCAGGCAGCCATTCAAGATAGGCCCGCCTGGAAAGCGCGAAAAGCCCGGAATCCCCTTCCCCGTCGGCCGGCATGACATCGCCCTCACGGCGTTGTCGGACATGACTGATCCGACCTCCCTCCCCGCGATCGAAGTGGATGTATGGCTCCGATTGGATAACCGTTGGCAGTGCCAGGTCGGGGGCGGGCGGGTGCGCCATGACTTCCGCCAGCCGGCCGGCGGTTTCCGGCCGGATGGCCACCTGGTCGCACCAGGTGATCCAGATCTCGTCCACGTTCATGTTCCGGACATGACTGGTGGGGATAAGGATCGCGTCGAGCATTCCGGTCGGGGTCGGTTGAATGTCGAGCACGATGCGCGGGCCATCGGGGAAGTGCGCACGCACGGCCGCTTTCGCGGCGGGGCTGACCACCAGGATGAACTGATCCACGAAGGGACCGTAACGCGCTACAAGATGGTCGATCATCGGTTGCCCACCGACCGGAACGAGCAGCTTCGGGAGAGTCGAGCCGAGACGGGTGCCGGCGCCCGCCGCCGGAACGATCATCAACCGGGACACGACGCCGCCAATCCCAGGAGCCGCAGCAGCCCCTTCAGATCACCCAGGGCGCCCACGAATCGATCGTCCCGAGCCGTGATCCCTGTTCGAACGGAACAGGCCCAGGTGCCGGCATCCAGCCCCGACCGCAGTCCGGCCTCGGAGTCCTCCACCGTCAACGCGGCATCCGCCGGCTGTCCGGTCGCGGCCAGTACCTTCAAATAGGTTTCCGGTGCCGGCTTTCCAAGGGTCACGTCATCGCCCGTGACGACGGAACGGAATCGTGAAACGCCCCCGGCGTGCGCCAGGATGAGTTCGGCGGTCATGCGCGAGGCACCGGTGGCCACGGCGAACGAAAGGCCCGCGTTGTCCAGGGCATCGAGCACGGGGAGCGTGTCAGGATAGAGGGACGACACCTGCGCGAGATGCCGCCGCGCCTGATCCTGCTTGAACCGAACCCACTCATCCAGTTTTTCTGTTGAAGGGGCCAGGGCGCGCGTCACTTCGGCCACCACCTCGACCGTGCGGCGTCCGGCCAGCGTGGCGTACGGCGGCGCGGCGATGCCGAGCCGGGACCAGAGCTCGGCATAAGCCAGCGCATGCCCTATCGAACTGTCCGCCAGCACGCCATCCATATCGAAGATGACGAGCGAATAGAGTCGTGCCACGCGGGTCAGGGCGCCGCCCCCGAAAGCGGTGGCGCGGAGCCGTGGTCGTCGCCCGGGGGCGCGTGCGCCGGCCGGCGGAATCGGCCAAGGACAATCGTGAGGAGTGACCGCCACCCATCACCGATCGTCGTGCGACGAATCTTTTCCGGAGAAATCGGAAAGTAGTGAACCGGTGTCTCAATGACTTCGGCCCGCTCGCGGAGCAACCCCGTGAGGACCTGCTGATTGAAATCGCGTCTCGCCGGGTCCAGCGGATGCGAGCGGAGATAGGAAGCCCGGATGGCCCGGACACCGGAAAGGGTGTCCGCGATGTACCGGCCATAAAAAACAAGGTAGGCCAGGCTCAGCACGTGGCTTCCCATGTAGCTGATGGCTCCGCCGAGGATGCTGCGTCGATAAACGAGGCGATAGGCCTGCTTGATGTCATTCACGGAGAGTCGCCGGCTGCCCCAGACCGCATCGAGCCTCCGACTGCTGAGATGCCCCGCAATGCTGACGATGTCCTCCCCTTTGTACATCCCGGAGGACTCAAAAAGAACCACGTACTCGTAACGCGATGCGTCGATGACATCAGTGAACAATCGCTCGTGATCCGCCTCATCGGGCAGCTTCCGAACCTCGAACGGCAGCGAGTCGATGAAACCGGAGTCGAAGGCCTGGGAAGCCTGGTAGAAGACGGTGACCTGGACCGGCAAGGCATCGAGTCCCGCGCGGACCATCTCGATCATCGTCTGACTGGCTTTGTCGAGCGAGCGGGTCTCGAGGAGGACGACGGCGAGTTGAAGCGGGTCCCCCTTGCGAAGCAGAGCCTCCACGAAGGGTGGCAGAACCTTGGTCACGTCGTGGTGGCCGGTGATCCGGTCTTCAAAATTCCCGATTCGAACCAATCGAGGATCATCAATGGTTTCCAGCCGCCCCGGGGGGACATACGCCGCGAAGGTGGCCGAAGGATCCGCGTCATTGATGAGGTAGTGGGTGATGAGGGCCGGCGCGGGACAAGGCAGCCTTCCTTTGCCGCGCAGGTAGTAGAGGGCTCGCTGAACAATATCCACGGCACTGTTGCCGGCAATCTCCGCATCCTCGTGCAGATTGGTGATGAACAGCTTGATGGCGCGGAGGTTGTCCGCGATGGACTCGCCCAGGCCCGGTGTGAGGTAGGACGGAAAAAGGCTCGAGTGCTGGGTGCCCGGTGCATAGACGATGAGATCGGCCTCGGCGATCCGTTGCAGCAGCTCTTCATTCGCCCGGGGCGCCACCGAATGCCGATCCAGGTAGCCCTCGATGTTGACGGGCGTCTCCTGCTCCAGGCGCTTGAGTTCGTCATCCGGAATGGGGCGCTCGAGCAGGTAGATGTCGCGAATCTGCTGACCGACCTTCGGGCCGACGATTTCCGCTTCGGTCGGCAGGATGCGGTTGTTTTCATCCAGGGCAACGAGATACAGATTCTGCCCGTCGGTAACGTCCATGATGAGGCCGGGCGGCAGGCCCAGAAGGTTGCAGTAGTCTTCGACGCCTCGATTGAAGTGCCGCCCGCTGACCAGGAACGATCCGACGAATACCAGGTTGCCGATGCTGCAGTCGGAAAACTCGAAGGACTTCGAAGTCCGCGCCAGCTCGGCCTGGAACAGTTCCAGGCGATCCGCCAGCGCGCGGCGCGGCGTCTCCCCCACCTGGCCAAGCAGTTCCTCCATCTGCTGCTGGAAAGCATCCACTGGCGCTCCGGGGGCGCGGATCTGGCGGAAGGCGGCCAGGGCTTCCGGCGCTCCATACTCCCGGGGAAAGCGGAGATCAAGTAATTCCACCAGCGCGAAGGGACAGGTCCGCAGCTCAGCCGCCACGCCTGAGGCATTCTTGCGGAAATCCGATGGGCCGAGCGAATCACCGAGAAATCGACGGATTTCACCGGTCGACAGGCCGTCATCGTATCCGTTGATGGCCAGGGTCACCTGGATGCGGGGGTTCTTGAGCAGCTCGCGCGACATCACGCGGGACCCGCGCCCTCCGGTGAAGAGGACGACCCGCACCATGATCGGCGACTCAGGCATGACACATCACTCCCGGACTATAACCGCCAAACGGCGGCCAGCCAACGTGTTCCTGTGCCCCGCCGGTCTCACGTCTTTCGGATCAGCACCATCTGCAGCTGATCAGCCCGGACGACCTCGTCGAGGAACCGGCGAAACTCCTCGTAATCGCTGGTCTCGATCGATTTCTGTTTTATCTCCAGGCGGCGGTGGTACACAACGAAAGACCCTCTGTCGACCAGAGACGACTCATACCTTGCGAACGGCGTCTCGATCGTTACATCGGGCGGTGCGCTCTCCACGGTATAGGCCCGCGGCAATCGATACGAAATCGTATCGGCATCGACCCAGGCAAAGGGGAAGCAGAGGGGGTGGTTTCTCCCGGGGGCCTTCGGGAGCCTGAGCGCCCAGCGGTTCGCAAGGTTGGGGCGCACGAAAAGGCGGGGCCCGGTGGTCGTCCCCAGGGCCGGCACTTCAATGGAAGCCTTCAGAGTCAGATCCCCGTCATTGACGTCGAGATCGGAGAAATCGGCGCTCTGAACCGTGAAGCTCGCGATGTCGATCTCGCGATGCAGCCATTCGTCCCGTTCACGGGGTGTTGCCTCGGACAGGGAACTTCGCACATCGCCCTGCTGATTGCCCGTATAGCGCGTTGTGATGTCGGCGGTGGCCCTTCCTGCCGGATTCAGCGTCACCTGGGCCTTTCGGATCAGTCGATTCTGACCCGCCGATGTCACCGGAGTTCGGACCAGGAACCCCCCCGAGGACGTTGCGACCAGGGTGTTCCGGTCTTCGGTAAATGCCCCGAGCTCGCCGAAGAGCTGGTCCTGGCTGGTGCATTCGAGCCAGATTGTGTCCTCCTGAGTCGGGACCAACAGGATCACATGGTTGAACTGGTTGCTCGGGAAGGACTCCACCAGATCCGGTTCGTGCCGCCCGGCCATGACGAAGGCCGGCCATGATTTGATTCCGGCCACATCGAGCATGCCCAGCATGTAGTTCGTGAGCGCCTTGCAGTCGCCATAACCCTGCTGGCTCACGTAGGAGGCATCGAACGGCTGCCACCCGCCGATGCCAAGCTGAACACTCACATAGCGGGTCTTCGATTGAAGATATTCATAAAGCCGGCGGACTTTTTCGATATCGGTCCCGGCTCCGGCGCAAAGATCCCTGACCCGTGCGGCATCCGGCTCCGAAAGGTCGGCCCGGCCGTCCCACAGATCGTGGAACCAGGCACCGAAGCTATTCCAGCTGGTCATGTCCCCCGGCTTTCCGGCAATCTCGAATTGGACCGGTCCGGTCAGGAGATGCGGCGCCTGCTCCCGGTATGAGGGGCCCAGCGGCTCGATCTCGAGCTTCGGCTGGTTGGACAGACTCCACCGGTAAATCCGGCGGCCGCCCTCCTCCGTGACCTTGGGCAGGACACTCAAGCCGATCATGTGATGACGGACCGGCATGTCGGAAGGCGCGCGGATCTCGAAGCGGCTTTTCTGGACTGGCCCTTTTTCGTTCTGAGGCCACCAGGACGGCCAGCCGAGAATCCCCTTGTAGACAATTTCGTACTCATAAATGACCGTGTAGGGATATTTGTCGTGGGAGAGCTCGGCGTACTTCACGCGCCCATCCTCGTAAAGTGAAAACCCCTGGATGGCACTGTAATCCTGGATGTCCGATCCGGCGAGGTGACGGACCTCTTTCCCCCGGTCGTTCAGGAGCTTCCCGGTGAGGTACCGCACCTTTTGAAAGCCATCGTAGGGAAGAACCATGACGCCGGCATCCCGGCCCCGGGCATTCATCACCGTCGTCACCACTCGAACGCGGCGCGTTGCCGCTCGAATGCTTTCGATCTCAAATACCTGAACCTCTTCCCGCACCACGAGGTCGGCACCCTTTATCAGGGTCGCGGGAATGAGGGAGGTGTCGAACGGGTTCACATCCGCCGGGGTCGCCGGGTCCGGCGAGGCAACGCCCAGGTAGGCGACGAGGATCAGCATCACAATGGAGGCCATGGCCGGCCGTTTCGTCGTCACGGCCTGGTTCCATCGGCGGTTGCCGCACGCTTGACGAGAACGATGTGTTCCGAATCAACGGCCAACAGGCGATCATAGCAATCGCGGAGGGCCTTGAGGTCGCTGCCGTCATAGCGTGGCTGGTCAAGTCTCAACTCCCGGTGGAAGCGGATTTGCCCGGGCACGGCCTCGATCTTTCGTTTTAGATGTCCGCCATTGTGCGGCAGGATGATGTTGATGTCCTTCGGCACCGACTCAAGGGCATACGCTTCGGGCAGGTCCAGAGTCAGCGTGTAGGCACGCTCGAGAGTGAAGCCCAGATCGACCGGAAGGATCCGGCGGGGGTTCGGGAAGGGGTTCTCGCTGACCACCTTTGCCAGTACCGGCTCGAAGTAAATGCGATGTGATCCCTCATTGACCGTTTGCACGTCGGAAAAGTAAACCGTGGTGACCAAAGGCAAGTCCACGGAATCCTTGCCGGCGAACCGGGTCGAGTCCAGGGAGCCCGTATGGAATTTCGGCGACCAGACGCGATTCACGAACGCCTGTTCCGATTCCTCGCCAAGCTTGTGACGAGCCTCCAGGGCCGCGTAACCAGTTGACGAGGATTCCAGAACTCCCGATATCACGCCGTGCTCGGAAAGCGTCGCCCGGACCACCGTTTCGGACCGGTTCTTCCCGGCCGGAATTTCCACCCAGCGCGGGTCGTCGGGATCGGCAACGAATCCCATCTCGTTCAACAACTCCATGGGGAGGAGGTCCATTGGCCGTAGTGGATCGGAAGCATCGAGCAGGTATTCGCGCCCCTCGATCACAACGAGCGTCATGATCCGGTCAAACTGAGTCGTGAGTGGGTAGATGGTGATGGGTTTGCCATTGCTCCGGGTACTGACCAGAACCGGGAAGGCCTGCAGATCCGACTTCCGAAGCATCAAGGTGAGGATCTTGGCGATATCCTCGGTGCTGCCTTTTCTCGCCTTGAAAGCCATGCAGATATCCGAGCCTCCTCCACCGCCCCGATCCCATGACATGGTCCGCCGGACATACTTCAAAATGGCTTCCATCTTCTCCCGGGGATCCGTCTTGCCACTGGTGATCCCCTTCACCTTTCCTTCCGCCGCGGGGCAGGATCCCATATTGTCATTGAAGTCCCGGGCCACCGTCTCCCAATCCTTGATGACGTCCACCCCCTCCGCGCCCGGCCACGACCAGTGCGAGAGCTGGAATCGAAGCCGGGGCACGTAGTCCATGGTCGTCGTGATGAAGGGTTCCTCCCGGATGGCCGGCACGTCCTTCATCGTCCATGAATACTGGGTCTGGCCGACGCCATGTTTGATGGCACTTTCGTAGCCGCTGAGCCGGCTCGGCCAGCCAACCTTCTTCTTCACCTCGGTAGCGAAGTGAGTGAGGCCGGTTTTCACCATGATGTATTCGAGATTGTCCGGTATGGTGGCAACGAACTCGCTTGATCGCGTGGGCTGATCGGCACCGAACTCCCAGGACCGGAGGAATGACCCGCCCCGGGAGTGCATCGTGTAGCGATACTCGATGATGCTGCCCGGCCGAAGGTCCGGCATCGTGAAACGGATCTGTCGAACCGAGCGATTCACGTCTTCGTCAAAGATGGACTTGCTGTCAATTCTTGCCTGCGTCTGGGATCCATCACTTTCCCGATTCGTCGTCGTGCCCTCGATCGAGTCCACCTTCTGGCTGCCACTCTTCGCGAAGTAGGGAATCTTGACGGTCCCCCATTTCTCGTACGCGCCCTTGGTGAGAATCTTGATCCGCCGGTATCGCTTGAATACCAGATCAAACTCACCGATGAACTCGACCTCCCCCACGTCCTCCAGGACAACCGCCGTGGCCTCGGGATCCCCGGGCCAGGAGGTCATCGCCAGTTCTTCGTCTGAAATGTCATTCCACCCGGAGCCACTACGGGCGAGGCTTGGGGTGAGCAGGAGGATGGTTGATACCCAGACAGCCATCAGAAAGGGGATGGTGGCAGAGCGGACGGCGGGGCGGCCAGGGAACATGAATCGCCTCCTCAGATTCGGGTGCCCGTTCTGGAGGGTTCTCCGGAGGGCCGCCCAGAAGCCACGGATGAATCAGTGAGCCGCATGATACGACTTCGGCATGATCATCGCCTGACACCCCGTCAGGTCTCCCGATCCTTCAGGATTCCGAATGAGGAAGGATCCGCCTCGATTGAGATGAGAAATTCCGGGGGAGCCTCGGGGAACTCACGCTGCGCCCCCGAATGATGTGTTCAAGCTGCGTTCTGTGCATGCCGCCTGCGAATTTCGGATTTGATTGACCAGACTTCGGCCGGAGGAAGAACACCTGCGAACGGGGAATTCTGGCGAAGCCGCTGAGCTTCGTCCGTCTGGGCGCGCAGAAGCTCGCACACGTCATTCAACGGCCAGGCGAGTATCTCCTGCCACTCGTCGTAGCAACGAAGCAGCGATGGCGCATCCGCATTCAGCCTCGACCATCGGGCAAGGTTGGACCGGGCAACGTCAATCAACGCCGGAGTTGCCTGCAAGCGATTGGCAACGCGGCGGCCGATTTCGAGGCTGATCGCATCATGAAGTTCATGAGACATACGGTTAGTGCGTATTCCGGACCAAGCTGAACACCGATTCCGGAGCAAGGTGAACACCCATTCCGGCGGAAGCTGAACAGCGATTCCGGGGAAGGTGAACACTCAT
>JAWXBZ010000010.1:0-5673 GCA_034440375.1 Candidatus Eiseniibacteriota bacterium | reverse complement strand
GGAGTGTTCATGTCCGCAGCATAACCAGTCCGCCGGCGGCGGGCCATGGGGTGTAGGCCCAATGGACACCGGCCACCGCCAACCCTAAGCTTGAGTAGCTTATTGTTTGCCGCTCCTGGCACTCAACTCCCATGAACCCCGCCCACGAAGCCATCGCCCACCGCGCCCATCAACTCTGGCAGGATCAGGGCCGGCCCGACGGACGGGAAGACGAAACCTGGCTGCTCGCCGAACGGCAGCTCACCGCCAAGGCGCCGGATCCCCAGCCTGAAACCACCGGTGCGGCGTTCGCCGCTTACGTCCGGACCGAGACCGCCGTCGAGAGCGAAATCGAATTCCAAATCACCCCCGCCATCGACGAAGAGGCCGCCATCCAGGCGACGATCCACCAACCGGCAGCCCATGCCCCGCAAGTCGCCACCACCCGGGCCCGAAAGCCAAGCCCGCCACGACCGGGAAAACCCTCTGGCCCAAACCTCACGCGTCCTGCGGGCGGAGTGGTTTCGACCACCGATCGCTCACCTGATCCCGGACCGTGACTGAGGTCCTGCTCTATCTCGCGGTGTTCGGGGCGGCGCTGGCGGTCGACCTGATCCCTTTCTTTGGTCCGCCGGCCTGGATGGCCATGGTCTTCTTCATGGTGAAGTTCGACCTGAATCCTTGGCTCGTGCTGATGGTCGGCGTCACCGGCTCGACACTCGGCCGATACCTGCTGAGCCGCTATATCCCGAAAATCTCCGACCGGCTGATCAAGCCGCAGAAAAACGCGGACTTAAAGTTTCTCGGGGGCAAGCTCCGGCAAAGTCTCTGGCGCAGCTGGGGGTTTGTGTTCATCTACTCGCTGCTGCCTATGTCCACCACGACGCTGTTCACGGCGGCCGGGATCGCCCGGATTGCGCCCCTCGTGATCATCCCCCCGTTTTTCCTCGGCAAGCTGGTGAGCGATGCCGTGATGCTTTTCACCGGCAGTTACGCCGCGATCAACGTCGACGGCGTGATCGCCGCGCTCTTTTCGCCGAAAAGCCTGCTGCTCACCGTACCCGGCGTGGCGGCCATCGCCCTGATGCTCTTCCTTGACTGGCGCCTGATGCTCGCGGAGAGAAAACTCGCATTCAACTTCCGGATTTGGAAATAGCGCCGGTGGATATTGCACCAGCAACCCTCGCCAAGTCTGCGCCTGACAGGCTCCGGTCCGAGGAGTTTAGCCACGGATTCCACGGATTATCACGGCTGCCGCCGGTAGGGCGTGTTGCCCCCAACGCGCCTTCATCTCTGTAGGGCCGACAGGAACACGCTGACCCATGGCCAACTGCCTGAGTCCGGATCAGCTCACGAACTCCAAGCTGGTGGGTGAAACCGTCTAGCCGTGTTTTCGAGGGTCTCGCGCGACACGGTCGAGCCGATGGGATGTTTGCCCACCGGCGCATCCAGCGTGTAGAGTTCGAAGGGAGGGATAAAACCGAAGCCGTCCTTTATTCCGACGAACTTGGCCGGCGCGAAGAGAGAAGGTTCAGCGATCATCATGCGCAAATTCTACTCCTTTGCGGCCACCGAAATCCATCGGGCGAACTCGGAACAGCCCTTCAGGCTTTCTCCGCGCCGCATGCGCCCGCGGAGCGTAAACGACTGCACCGGAAGCAGGATGGCACCTATTAAGTGACGTGTGGATTGGGGCGATAAGGGACGGCCCCACCCAATTCCCGCCTACCGCTCGGCAAGTTCGCAAACTAGTCACCCCGCCGCGCTGAACAGCAACATCCGCAACCGACCCTTATTGGTCTCCGGCTATGATTTCGGACAGGTGAAGTCTCCCGCTTTGTCCAATATGATCCTGAGCTTCTGCTTCAGGTCCATGCTGCCGAACGCCCGGTTCAAAGTTACACAACAAGTGACAACGTTATCGTCGGCATTGGAACCCCCTTTCGATTTGGGATGGAGATGCTCAACCGACGCCTCCTCCTTCATCAACACACGCCCGCAGAAAAAGCATTTGTCGGACTGCAGGAAGAGCAGCTTCTCCAGTTTGGTCGAAGACTTGGACTTGGCCGGTCCCGCCTTGGCACTGGTCGCGGGCTTGCGGGGCACAGTCTTGGTCTCGGTGATGCTGTGCCAGGTAACGATCAAATGTTGCTTCGCCAATCGCTCACGGGCCGCCTGTTCGGTCTTGGCGGTGATCTTGCCGGATTTCTCCACACCACCGGATACCGAGAATTTATAGACGAAGAGACTCATGGCTTATCCCATTTCGGAAATTGCTGCTTCAGGCGGTCGACCGTGTGGCGCCACTTGGGGGTGGTCGGCTGGCAGACGGTGTTCTGGTTGCCGAAGAGACCTACTTCGTGGATGGCGTTGGCTTCCGGTACGGTGTCGAGCCACTTGACCCGCACGAAATACTCCGCCTTTTCCGGGTCGCTTGCAGTCTTCCTGAGATGGTCGGCGGATTTGATCGTGTGTAGAACGGACTGCTCGCCGTCTCCGCTCCAGACCTTAAATTCATTCACGGACTGCACCGATTCTGTGACGCGCCCTACTCCAACGTAGCCCTTACCGGGTATCTTGACCCAAACCCGATCACCCGGAGTCAAAAGCTTGAGGGTCTGGCTATACCAGATGCCTCCTCCTGCGCTGATGTAACCGTATTTGCGTGCATCATCCCACGAGCGGGAAAGCTCGCCGCCAAAAGACACGTAATACTCCCCGTTCCATGGCTCCTTCTCACCCGAGTGTTTCGTGGTTGTCGCGACGTTGGCCTGAGTCTCACCCGGATCAATCAGCCAAGCCCGGCTGAGAAGCTGGTCGGGGCCGTGCTGGAAAACCTGGAAGAATAGGACGTTGATCGCGATGTCACGGTCGTTGAGGTAGCGAATAATCCGTTCACTGGCATCGTCGAGTTCGGCCGCTACAAGGACAATCTGGTGCGACTCATTGAGCGTCTCCTCGTCCAGCTTGACGCCAAACCGGGTCTGAAATGCGGCGTCTAGGCTGCCTCCATTGGCGTAGCGCTGGTAAATCTGGACGATCTTCTCGGTCGTCAGGCCTTCCACCCATGCCGCGTAGTCGAGTGCCTGGGCGACAATCTCGCGCGGCGTGCGGTTCCGTTTGAGCTCGATGAGCACAAGCGACCCATCGGGGGCGACGGCCAGAAGGTCGATGCGGCCGCCGAAGCCGGTCTGCTCCTGCCGGCCGATGAGCATCCATTCGGCCGACAGGATGCCCGGCTCGCGGACAATCATTTCCTCAAGGGACTGCTCGCTGGAGAGTTTGGTGAGGCTGAGCGGCGTCGGCTGAGGACCGACCTTCCAGATGGCGTGTTGGATGGGCATGAGAAATTACATGGCTATAGCCCGGTATTTTTCTTGAAGCATCTGCTCGCCGGGTCGAGGGAGTGCGGGTCGAGCCAGACGGCGCGGAGCTTGGCGCGGACCTCCTCGCGGGCGAGATCGGCGATCCGGATGCGATGGGCGCGGGCGTCGGGGGAACGGGAGGCAGGCCTTCCCCTTCTGGGAAAAGTCGGCGTAGAGCTCGAAGACATGGCCGACATCCACCACGAGGAGGAACGGCGGCGGGTCCTCGTCGGTGGGCAGGCTGCGGGCGTAGCGGTCGGCCTGCCCGTGGGCCTCGAACATTGCGCGATCCCACGCCTCGGAACCCCGGGCAATCTTGCCCTTCTTGGCAGGAGCAGAATCGGTGGCCTGAGCGAGCGCGAGTTCGGCTGTCTCCAGCGCAACATTGGCGTATTGCTTACACTCGCAGACGAAGGCGCTGCGCTTGTAGAGGTCGATGCGCCCGGAGCTGGTCTTGCCGCCGGCATGATGGAACATGACGGCACGCTCGAACACGTAGGCGTTCTGCGCCGTATCAGGCCCGGCTGGATCGGGACGAGGGACGCCAAGGAGGTCGCATAGCTCCGTCAGGAAGAGAACGTAATTGGCGCGTTCGGCAGTCTCGGCCTTGGTCCAGCGGGCAATGAAGGAGGCAACAGGATCGGGCGGGGCCATGGGTACGGGTGCGGAACAGCGAAGAGTCAGTGATGCGGCAAGCGCCTAGTCGGGTTGGCTCAGCTTGAAGGTTTGTTTGCAGCGGGGGAAGTTGCGGCAGCCGTAGAAGTCCGAACCTTCGCTGCGGCCTTTGCTGGAGATGCGGAGAACCATCTTCACGCCGCAGCTGGGGCAGGTGGGCGTGGTGTAATCGCCCTCAGTGGCGACATCGAACAGGCGGAGCTGCGCGGACAAGGGCAGCTGCTTGATGCGATTAAGCAAGGTCGGGCCATCCACAAGGTCGAGGTTGCTATCAGACCGACCGACCGCGAGGGCGTCGTCAGTGAAACGACTTGTGGTATAGAACGCGCCTTGCGGAATTTTCTGCAGGGTCATCGCACCGTAGAATGCGCGAACCAGCTCGACCCCGACCCGCTGGTTGGTGAAAGCCTTGCACTGGATGACCCTTTGCGGGGTGCGCGTGCCGGGTGCAAACACCACCACGTCGATGCCGCCATCGGCCCCGAATCCGGTGACCT
The DNA here is from genome assembly GCA_034440375.1 of Candidatus Eiseniibacteriota bacterium. Taxonomy (GTDB): domain Bacteria; phylum Eisenbacteria; class RBG-16-71-46; order JABDJR01; family JAWXBZ01; genus JAWXBZ01. The sequence continues at coordinate 1,157 of JAWXBZ010000010.1, read as the reverse complement.
CGGCCGCATGGCCCATTTCGGATTCGTAGGCTGCCACGGTGTGCTCGAAGCGATGCCATTCCATTTCCATCAACAGCGCCGGCGACCAACCGGCGGTCAGGGGATCGGCCCGGATTTTCGCTTTGGGCCGTATACGCGCAGGCTCTTCCGGGGAATGCGCGCCCCATGCGCCGGAATCAAGAATGGGATCCACCCGGCGTTTTTTCCAAACTTCGAGCGAAACCACAGTTTCAAGGCTGCGGCCGCTACAAAGAGCACCCCCATGAAGACCATCAAGTTCTTCGCGGGTGCAAATGGATCGGGACGCGGCGGCGCAGCCGCTGGTCCAGCTTGAACCGGGCGGACGGCACTTGGCGGAGAGACGGTAGGCGCTTGCACCGGACGTGCTGGCGGAAGTGGACGATTAGTCGCTGGGGCTGGCACACGGGCTGGTTCCGCCATCGGTTTCCGGAGCACTGCCTGCGCAGCATTGTTCTGCTGACGCGGGCTGACGGCTGGTGATGACACGGGCTTGCGCTCGAGCCGCTCCACGCGTCCGTTCACCAGCAGAATGCTGTATTCGGGATAGTTGAGAATCGCGCGCTCTTGACTGCCTGATGAACTTTTAGGCCAACCAAGTTTGTCAATGACCTCCTGTTTGGTGGCGCCCGCAGGGATCTGAGCAATGACAGGCAAAGCAAGAATCAGGATAAGTAAAAGGCGCAGCATGGAGTTCTCTCACCGGAAGACGCCGGCGTGCGTTGGCCCGGGAGGAAGCTAGGTGGCGGGGGGGGTGGTGCCAAGCGGAAACGAAGCCGAAGACGAAAGGGGAAAGGCGGGAGGCGAAAGTAGGGCGGCGAGTGAATTGTGGCTGGAGGTGGGTGAACGTCAGATGTCCGCGGTCAGACGTCAGAAGTCAGAGATCAGCGCAGGCTGGCACGGCTCAACCGCCGCCGGGCCTAGCGGCAGATCTGAAACTCAGCTTTCAGGTTTCAGCTTTCCAATCGGTTTCCCGCTCAGACTTGGGAATATCGAAAGGTGTTGCGGTGGGCCAGCCCGCTGGCGGACGCCCGTAGAGCGCGAGCATCAGCCTTCGCCCGGCCTACGGCTGACAGGAGCTCGCTGGCCCACGGCCAATTGCATGAATTCGTATCGGTAGTCCGCCGAAGATACCTTTT
>JAWXBZ010000009.1:0-11539 GCA_034440375.1 Candidatus Eiseniibacteriota bacterium | reverse complement strand
CCGCATCCGGATGCGGATCACCCAGCGCACCGATGACCGTGCGGTACGCGACACCCGGAAGAACCGGCGCCCGCGCCGGATCGCGCAACAGCAGCACCAACTCGTGTCCCTCGGCGGCGAATCGCGCGGCGAGTCGCCCGCCGAGATAGCCGCTGCCGCCGGTCAGGAAGATCTTCATCAGCAGTAGAACATCATCAGCGCCACCACGATCGGCACCACGAGGTTGTCGAGCCCGAACGGCGTCACGGCTTCGGCGAGCGCCGCCGGCAGGACACGCAGGACACTGGATGGAAGGACATGAGAGAAGAAGGCGCCGAGCTGGGCGGGAGTTTCGAGGCGAAAGCCGGGCTCCTCGCTGAATCCTGCGGATTGAACGATCAGTCGCGACACGACAATTGCCAGTGCGCCGAATGCGACGAACGCCAATGAGCCTTCCCATGAACGGGTGGCGCCGAAAACGCGGTACCGATGCCGACCCACGGCGCGCCCGATGATGGCGGCGGCGGCATCGCCCCAAGCAAGAACGAGAATGCCGGCCATTGCCGGGAGCCGCAGAGGCAACAGGCGGCCCGAGAAGTTGTGTTCGAGCGGCACGGAGATCCCGCAACGCCACCCCATCTCCCCGTACAACCCGCCGGGCCAGATTCCTCCCGGCCAGAACACCAGAATCAAGATGACGAAGGCCAGCGGAAAGTAGATCGTGCCCGGATTTCGATCCCCTCCCTCCATCGCCTTGACCAGGTGAAATCGATAGGAGAGAAGATTGATCAGGACAAAGCTGGCCGGCGGGATGATGGCCATCCATGGGCTGTCGAAGAAGAGCGTCGTGGGAATGATCCAGGTGCCGACGCCGATGTGGACGATCTTGCGGGTGATTAGAGGGGAGCGGCCGCCGCCGGTCCCGGCCCAGGTGGCGAAGGCAATAATGAAGCCGACCGCGACATAGGAGAGGATCAGCCAGAGAAGGTCGTTGGACACGCGCAGATTAGACCATCCGCCGGGCGGGCGGACAAGACGGCCCCCCGGCTCAGGCGGCCAGGCGTTCGAGAGCCGTTTGCACGCAGTTGCGGCCGGCTCGCTTGGCGCGGAAGAGGGCATCGTCCGCGCTGGCCACGAGATCCTCCACGCTGCGTCCGTGGCCCGGGAATACGGCGATGCCGATGGAGATGGTGATGTCGCCCGTTTCGGCGTTGATGAACGAGGCGTCCGCCACCGCCTTGCGAATCCGCTCGCCCATGATGGCGGCGCCGTCGGGCCCGGTGTGCGGCAGGATGACCATGAACTCGTCCCCGCCATACTTGGCCACGAGGTCGGCCCCGCGGGAATTGTCGAGCAGCTGACGGCCCACCCGGCGCAGGAGTTCCGAGCCGCGCAGATGGCCGTTCCGCTCGTTGTACTTCTTCAGGTTGTCCACGTCGATCATGAGGATCGAGAACTCGTGGCCAAACCGCCCGGCCCGCTTCACCTCTTTGCGCAGCGCGGTCTTCAGGAAACGATAGTTGTAAACCTGGGTCAGCTCGTCGGTGATCGCGAGTTGTTCGAGACGGCGGTGAAGTCGAAAGGTTTCGCCGACCACCGCGGCCTGGTTGGCCAGCACGGTCAGGAGATCCATCGACTCGCTTCGCTCGCTGTCCATTCGGAGTCCGTTCACAACGACGAGCCCGCCGGCATTGTTGCCTCTCCCAAGGAACGGGACGGCAGCCAGATTACGCGGTGCGGCCGCGCTCCAGCCGAGGCTGGTCAGCTCCGAGGCGGAAAGGCCGCCGGCCTGCCCGACCAGGATCGGCTGGCGAACACCCAGGAGCCGCGAAAGGAACTCCGAGTGCGGCAGTCGGTCCTCCTCGAGGGAGCTGGCCTGGTTGATCTGTGAGCGTCGTCGCGCGAGACGCACGTCACTGACGCCGTCACGGATCAGGAGGAGGGCCACCTCGGCACCAAAAAGCTCCAGGGCTCCGTCCAGCACGGCAGCCTGAATTCGCTCCAGATCACGATCGCCGGCCATGAGCCCGGCGATCCGATGGAGTGTGCGGATCAGGATGCGGCGTTCATCTTGCTGCTTCAACTAATCTCCCGTCACGTTCGCGCGGCCCGAACGGGTGATCCAGGGGGGTGCCCGACGATCGTTTCGTCCAGAGGGGTTATCGCCCGACCGGTGGCGGGTCTTGAGCCCCGGCTTCGTTGATCTTGCGGGGTGCCTCCGTCATCCGGGTGGGGTCAAATACCCCGAATTCTCGCCTGGAGCCGTCGGAATCGCCGAATGAGGAGGAATTCGCCCAGGACGACGAGGCCGGCGATCATGGGTTTCAGGCGACCCGGACCGTCCCGGTAAATCTCGGCGTCAAGGAGACCCCAGAGGCTGATGGCCCCGACAGGCAGGACGACCGTGAGGGCGGCGGTGAGTCCGAGAAGCAGGTAGAGCAGCGGGCGATCGGCGGGCCCCGGTTTCAATGCAGGATGGCGAATTTGCCGAGGACCGCGTTTCCCTCGACTTCCCCATCGGGAAACACCTCGATCCGATAGAGGTAGATTCCGGGCGCCGGCGATTGGCCGGCCAGCAGCTCACGCAACTCAACCCGGTTCTGCCCGGTACCGGTGGCGGTATTCGTGGCCCGCGTGCCGACTTCATAGCGATAGTACTGTTTCCCAAGTTCGGCGCCGTGCATGTCGAACAGGGTGATGCGCACCGTGGCATCCAGTGACAGTTCATAGGTGATCGCCGCCTGCTCGATCGTCCGGACCGGGTTGGGCGCCATGTAGTGGCTGACCACCCGGCTCATCGTTCCGCGCACCGGAATGGCACGGCGGGCCGTACTGATTCGTGAACCGTCATCCACCTCCATCTCGATGGTCATGGCGCCGATGTCGGCGGCGGTGGCTTCCCGCGAGAATGGCACCCGCAGATGTCCTCCGGTCCGGATGGGTGTCGTCACCACTCTTGATTCCAGGAGGTGGCGCGCCCCGGCATTGTCGATCAGGAAGAAGCTCACCGAAATGGGCGCTCCCTCGGTATCTCCGCCGGTGTTGAAGATTCCCGCCTCGATGGTGATGTCGTCGCCGGGCGTGGCAATACGCGACTCGATGGCGCCGTTCACCGAGACGATGAGATCCGTTTCACTCACGCGCAGTTCGGGTGCGGCGGTGGATGCCGCGGCCAGCCGTCGAAGGGTTTTCAGATAGATGTTGGCGGCCTTCCCCATCATCTGCCCGTTGCGCGAAATCGTGGCTGGTCGATCGATGATCTGATGGTACTGGGGATTGTGACGGACGATTTGCAGGCTCTCGATCAGCATGAGACCGGGATAACCGACCGACCAGTAGGGCCCGTGGTCGCTGTTCAACAGGTTGTCGATGGCCAGGCGAAAGGTCAGTTCGGGCTGCGGGGTCAGGGCCTCGGTCTCGCGAACATAGTCCCCCAGGTACCAGGAAGACCGGTTCGTCATGACCACCAGCGAGTCACTCCGCGGGTTGTAGCCGATCATGTCCATGTTGAAGACACCCAGTATCGGGGCGCCGGCGGCCCGATCGGCGTGGGCCAGCGTGTCGCTTCCCCACAGGCCCAGTTCCTCACCGTCGAAGCAGACAAATTCCAGGTCGAACGGCAACGGCGGTTCGGCGGACAGAATCCGCGCCAGCTCCAGTACGGCCGCGGTTCCGCTCAGGTTGTCGTCGGCACCGGGAGCCGGGTCGATCCAGCCGCGCCAGTCGGGCGTGCGGGCACCGATGGCATCGAAATGCGAACAGATGACGTACTTCCCCTGGCCCGGATTCGTGCCTGGAATTCGGCCGATCACGTTCTGAAAGGTGCTTCGGAAGGGGATGTCGCCACCGGCCGCCCACGGGGTCGGGTGTGAGTGCACGGGGGAGGCCGGATCGAGACCGCCGCAAATGGCCGATGTCGGATCCCACAGGCCCGGCGGTTGGCGCGATGGAAACGGCCAGAGCATGGCTGTCCCCCGCTCGCCGATGGCCTCGGCCATGCGGGCCCGCAGGTCGTCTTCCAGTGCATTCATCTCGATGCGATAGGCGAACCGGCTGATCGGCTGGCCGGCTTCATCCTCGGAGAAGTGCCGAATGGTTGCCAGCATGCGCCCGGTGTCCGGGGTCGATTCGCCAGCGGATCCGGCCGGGGCTGTTGACCCGAAAACCCCGGCTCCGAGAATCAAAACGAGAAGGGCGGCACTCATTTTGGGGGTCGATCGTGGTATCCGCACGTGGAGGGCCCCGCGTTCAGTCGGAAGGTGGTGCGCCCGAGAGGATTCGAACCTCCGACCCCCAGCTCCGGAGGCTGGTGCTCTATCCAGCTGAGCTACGGGCGCACTGGACCGACCCGGAGGGCCCGGATCGGCTGCCGAATGTGCCATGCCGGCCAGGAATTTTCAAGGAGCGGGTCGGGGTGGCGTTCCCCCGGTTGGACCCGTATCCTGCCGCGCCATGACCCTTCATGCCGGATCCCCGGTTTCCCCGGGCCGACGCCCCGCGACAATCATGGGCGCGATCCTCGTCGTGGCGCTAGCGCTGCGGCTCATCGGCATCGATTTCGGACTCCCGAACGAGCGGCACGCCTACCCCTACAACCCGGATGAATGGACACCGATGCAGGTGCTTCGAGGAATGGATCCGGGCCGCCTCGACTTCAATCCACACTATTACTTCAACCCGACGCTGCAGTACTACCTGTATGGCGGCACCTTTGCACTGGCGCATGTCACCGGGCTCATCAATATCCGGGGCGATGAACGATTCTATTTTGAGCATCCGGAACATGTGGGTCGCATGATCCTGGCGGGTCGACTCTGGTCGGTGCTGTTCGGCGTCCTGACGGTCTGGCTGGTCTACCGGCTGGCGCGACGGCTCGGGGCTTCCCGGTCGATGTCCATGGGTGCGGCCGGTCTCCTGGCCCTGTTCCCCGCCCATGTCATCCACGGTCACTTCATGACGGTGAACTCACCGGTCACCTTCTGGTCAACACTGGCCATCCTGGCCCTGGTGCGCTGGCTTGACCGACCAGGGATGCCGTCCGCCATGCTGGCCGGCATCCCCATTGGCCTCGCGATCACCACGAAATACTCGGCGGCGATCCTCCTGCCGGTGGCCGCCGTCGCGGCTCTCCTGGTTGTTCGACGACGGGGTTTCCGCCAGGCGCTGGTCGAGGCACCGGCGCTTGGCCTCGCGGCACTCCTGGCCTTCGTGGCCGGAACGCCCTACGCCGTCCTGGCCTTCTCCGAATTCCGGGACGGTTTCATCGAGATGACGACCTACTTCGCGGCGGGTCCGCCCCAGGGCGGTCCGGCGGCGGCCCTTCTGAAGGTGATCGCGATGTATCTCTATTCGGCGACCCCCGGCCTCCTCCTGGCTGGCCTTGCCGGTATCTGGATTCTCTGGTTGCGCCGCACCCCCGGGCGGCTGGTCCTGCTGGCCTTTCTGCTCGCATTCGTGGCGTCAACGATCAAGGCCGGCGCCCTGGCCAGCGACAGTCGCTTCCTGCCCATCTTCCCGGCCATGGCGGTCAGCGCGGCTTTCGCCTTCGACGCGTTGGTTCGACGGCATCGAGCGCTGGGCTTTGCTGCCATCATGGTCTCGCTCCTCCTCGTGGCACTGGCCGACATCGCCTATCTCGGACGGTTCGTCGGGGTGATGCCGCAGGAGCAGGCGTCGGACTGGATGCGACGAAACCTGCCCGACGCGCCGCTCATCCATCTGGCGGGAACCGCCATTTACTACTTTCCCGATCTTCCGCTCCGTGAGAGCCTGGCCAGTGAGAACCCCGGATCCTATTCCCGCGAAACATCGTGGCGCTTCGTCGAGGGTAAAGACTATCGGACCGCCCGGCCGGCGGAGCCCGACATCGTGGTCCTGACCAGCTGGACGGCACGGAAACCGCGTGAACTGGAGTGGCTCAGCGACCCCGCCTATGAGGTGGTGGCCAACTTTCCGGGAAAGGTCCGATTTTTTGGAAAGCGCTGGCCGGTGCCGCTCGATCTGTACGACACGGATACCCACATTCTTCGCCGTCGCTAGCGACGGCGAAGCGAGTTCAGTCGTCTTTCCTGGCTCGTTCCCCGGAGGCTGTGACCAACCTTTGAACCCGCTCCAACGCCGCCCCGGAATCGACGGCCTCCGCCGCCTGCCGGGCACCCTCCGCCAGAGTCCCGGCCAGCCCCGCCGCCACGAGGGCCGCACCCGCGTTGAGGAGAACCACATCGCGTGGCGCTCCCCGCTCCCGACCCTCGAAGATGTGGAGAAGAAGCGCCGCATTCTCCCCGGCCGTCCGTCCCGCGATGGCTTCGATGGGATGCCGGGTCAGGCCGGCCGATTCCGGCGTCACGTCGAAGGTCGTCACCACCCCGTCGTTCAGTTCCGCGACGCGCGTCGGCCCGGAGATCGAAACCTCGTCCAGGCCATCGTGTCCATGAACGACCCAGGCACGTTGGGTCCCCAGCTCCCGCAGCACGTCGGCCATCAGAGGAACGAGTTCCGGCGCGTAGACGCCAAGGAGCTGGCGCCGGGCTTCCGCCGGGTTCGACAGCGGCCCGAGAATGTTGAAGACGGTCCGGACGGCGATTTCGCGACGAGGTCCGGCCGCATGGCGCATGGCGGCATGGTGATTGGGGGCGAAAAGAAAGGCGATACCGGCCCTTTCGAGGCAATGAGCGAGGCCGCCCGGATCGAGCGACAGCGTGATGCCCAGGGCCTCCATCACGTCGGCCGAGCCACACTGACTGGAGACGGCCCGGTTGCCGTGCTTGGCCACGAGGGCGCCGCCGGCGGCCGCCACGAAGGCGGCTGCGGTGGATATGTTGAACGTGTTGGCCCCGTCACCACCGGTGCCGCAGGTGTCGAGAACGTCCCGGTTGCCGGTATCGAGGCGGCTGGCACGGGCTCGCATGGCCAGGGCGCAGCCGGCCACCTCGTCGACTGTTTCTCCCTTCAGCCGCAGGCCGACCACGAACGCGGCGATCTGCGCGGGCGTGGCCGCCCCTTCCATGATGAGGCTCATGGCTTCTTCCGCTTCGGCCCGGCTCAGGTGTTGGCGATTCACGATCTGGCGGAGAAACGGCTTCAGCATGGAATCAGGCGCCTCCCGCCGCCTCGAGGAAATTTCGGATCAGCGCCTTGCCGGAGCCGGTGAGGATTGATTCGGGATGAAACTGTACGCCCCACAGTCGATGTTCCCGGTGCCTAAGTCCCATGATCTCCTTTTCGGCTGTCCAGGCAGTCACCTCGAGGACAGCCGGCAGATCCTCCGGTGCCACGATCAGCGAGTGATATCGGGTGGCCGTGAAGGGATCGGGCAGCCCACGGAAGAGGTCCTGTCCGTCATGATGGATCGGCGAGGTCTTGCCATGCATCAACCGCGCCGCGCGGACGACCCGCCCGCCGTACACTTCGGCAAGTGCCTGGTGACCGAGGCAAACGCCGAGGAGCGGCACCCGGCCGGCCGCCGCCAGGATCAATTCCTTGCTGATGCCGGCTTCCGCCGGGGTACCCGGTCCAGGTGAAATCAGGATTCCGTCGGGTCGGCGCGCCAGGATGTCCGCCGGGGTGACCTCGTTGTTGCGGGCCACCTGGACCTCGGCCCCCAGTTCGGCCAGGTACTGCACCAGGTTGTACGTGAACGAATCATAGTTATCGAGGACGAAGATCATCGTGCCTCACGCCTAGCACTGTCGAGAAGGGCCCGGGCCGTTCGGCGGGCCTCATCCGGTGTCTCCGCGCCGACCATCATTCGGGCCAGTTCCTCTTCGCGCTCGGCCGGGTCCAGTCGCGCAACGAGCGTGACGGTCCGTCCCTTTCGCATCTCTTTCGTCACCCGAAAGTGATGATCGGCCGGCGCCGCGATCATCGGCAGGTGCGTGATGACCAGGACCTGTCGCCCGGTGGAAATTTCCTTCAGCCGTCGTCCAACCTCGGTGGCCACACGCCCGCCGATCCCGGCGTCCACTTCATCAAACAGAAGAATCGGCAGCGGATCCACCGCGCGGAGGATGGCCTTCAGCGCCAGCATGACGCGGGAGAGTTCACCGCCGGAGGCTACCTTGCCCAGGGGGCGGGGCTCTTCCCCCGGATTGGCGGCCAGATCAAATTCAATCTCATCGAACCCGGCGGAACCGGGATCAAGGTGGCGACCCTCAACCTCGATGCCGTCCGGCGACTCAAGCGGGGTGATCCGAACCGAGAGGCAGGCCCCCTTCATGCCAAGCGAAGCCAGTTCGTGGCCGACGCCGCGGGCGAAACGTTCCGCCACGCCCTGCCGCCAGCGACGCAGGTCGAGTCCCGCGATCGAAAGGTCAGCGGCGGCCCGCTCGCGCTCCACGGCGAGCGCGGCCCGGGCCCGCGTTTCATCGGCCAGGGCATCAATCGAAAGGCGAAGCGCCGCCGCCCGTTCGAGCAACCCCGCTTCGTCGGTGTCGTGAAGTTTTCGCAGCCGGCCAATGAGTGCCAGCCGTTCCTCGATGCGGGCCGCCCGGTCGGGCTCTGATGGAAGGTCGTCGCGATAATGCCGCAGCTCACTTCCCGCCTCCGTCAATTCGACCAGCGCCCGCTTCATTCCGTCAACGATCGACGAAAGCGCCGGATCGAGGGCGCTCGCCTGGGTCAGTCGCCGTGTGATCTCGGCCAGGCGGTCGTCAATGGCCATGTCCCCCTCGTCCAGCGAGTCGAGTGACAGGGAAACGGCCGACATCAATTTTTCGATGTGGATCAGGCGCTGGCGATCGGCCTTGAGCGTGACTTCCTCACCCGGCACAAGTGACGCCGACTCGATGTCGGCCAGCTCCGCGTTCATGGCGGCGCGTCGCTCCGTGGCCGTGCCGCCCCGGGCATCCAGCGCCGCGAGAGAGCGAACGGCCACCTGCCAGCGCTCGCGTGCCAGTCGCCACGCCTCGACGGGCGAGAGCGCGCCGGTGGACACGATTCCCTTCCGTCCATCGGCTCCCGGGATCAGGCCATAGCGATCGAGGTAATCGACGTGACTCTCCGGTCGAAGCAGCCGCTGGTGCTCGTGCTGGCCATGCAGATCCGCCATCGCTTCGCCAAGGATCTTCAGCCGGCCGATCGTGGCCATCTGGTCGTTCACGAGGGCGCGCGTCCGGCCGTTCTTCTGAAGTTCGCGGACGAGGAGGAGCTGCCGATCGGGGATATCCTGGTCGATTCCCCGGCGGCGAAAAAAATCAGCATCCTCGAACTGAAAGAGTCCCTCGATGCGGGCCACCTCGGCGCCGGTTCGAATGGTATCGGCATCGGCCCGGCCGCCGAAGAGCAGCTCAATGGCCAGGACGAGGATGGATTTGCCGGCGCCTGTCTCGCCGGAGATGACATTGAGGCCCGGTCCCGGTTCGAGGACGATTTCTTCCACAACCGCAAGATTCCGTACACGTAGTTCGACCAGCATCAGCGGGCCGAAGGTGGAGGATCAATGCTCCCCCATCGCAATTTCGTCCGGAGAACGTCGTAGTAGGTAGACCGGCCGAAGTGGACCAGTCGCGCCGTCCGATCGCCGTGCCGGCCGATGCGCACCCGTCCCCCACCCGGCACTTCGTGCCAGACCTGTCCATCGGCGGTGACCTTGACCGAAAGTCCGGTGCGAAGGTCTTCCACCGTCAGCCGTTCCCGATCGGGGTAGACCAGCGGGCGGACCGACAGCGTGTGCGGACAGATGGGTGTCGCCACCAGCGCCGCGACCCCGGGCCCCAGGATGGGTCCCCCGGCCGAGAGACTGTAGGCTGTCGAGCCGGCCGGCGTGGCTACCACGATGCCGTCCGCGGTGAACGTGCCAACCAATTCCGAGCCGAGAGTCAGCTGGAGCCGTACCGCCCGGCGGGTCGGGCTCCCCTCGTCGACAACGATATCGTTGAGTGCGATAAGCCGGGCCACATCGCGCCCGCCGCGTTCCTCGATGATCGCTTCGAGAAGTGGACGTTCGACGATCGTGAAGTCGCCGGCCAAGAGCCGGGGCAGAACTTCATCCAGTTCCTGGACGCCGACTTCGGTCAGGAATCCCAGGGTGCCCAGGTTGACGCCAAGGATCGGGGCCCGACTCCCTTCGAGCGTGCGGACCGCATGGAGCAACGTCCCGTCACCCCCCAGGACGATGAGAAGATCGGCATCGGCCAGCGCAGCCGTGTCGGGCCGTGATTCAGCGCCGGGAAGGACCCCGGTCAGGCCCGCGATCGCCGGATCGAGCCACACCCGTCGCCCGGCGGCGGCCAGACGTGCCACGAGATTCCTGGCCACTTCCGGCGCCGTTGCCTTGGCCGGATTGGCGATCAGCCCGATCACCGAGTTTGCCGTCATGTTGTGGGCGCGCAGGAACCGTGGGCGGAGGCCGTTGCCCTGGGGGCGACCTCAGGCGCCGGACCGGCCCTCTTCCTTCTGCAGGGCCGGCACGGGCAGGGCCGTCAGCCAGGCGTTGATGCGCTCCGTCAGCGCCGGTACGTCGAGACCCACCTCGCGCAGCAGGAGCTCACGCGAGCCGTGGTGAACAAACCGGTCCGGCAGGGCGGCGTGCAGCACCGGAATGCCGGCGAGACCCGCTTCGCAGAGGCACTCGAGCACCGCGGCCCCGAAGCCGCCGTGCGGGGAGTGCTCCTCGATCACGACAAGCCGGCCGGAACGACGGGCCCGCTCGAGAATGAGCTGACTGTCGATCGGCTTGACGAACCGGGCGTTGATCACCCCGGCCTTGACGCCCCGCCGCTCGAGTTCCTCGGCCACCCGAAGCGCCTGATCGACCATGGTGCCGATGCCGATCAGGGTGACGTCGGTGCCATCCTTGAGAATTTCCCCTTCGCCGATCGGCAACCGGGAGAAGTCCCTGGCCTGACGGACTCCGGACGCCTCGAGGCGTGGAATCCGCAGCGCCGCCGGACCGGGATGCTCGATGGCGGTGTACAGCATGTCGCGGGCCTCCGCCTCGTCCTTCGGCGCCATGATGACCATGTCCGGCACGGTCCGGAGCCAGGCCATGTCAAAGACACCATGGTGCGTGGCCCCGTCATCGCCGGCCAGGCCGGCCCGGTCCAGGACAAAGGTCACGTCGAGGTTCTGCAGGCAGACGTCGTGGACGATTTGATCAAAGGCACGCTGGAGAAACGTCGAGTAGATGGCGCAGACCGGCTTCATGCCCTGGGTCGCCAGGCCAGCGGCAAACGTCACGGCGTGCTGTTCGGCAATGCCGACGTCGTAAATGCGATCGGGAAAGCGCTTCTCGAAAGCACGCAGGCCCGTTCCTTCGATCATAGCGGCCGAAATCGCCACGACCCTTGGGTTCAGCTCGGCAATCTCGGTCAGCGCCTCGCCGAAGAGCTGACTGTAGGTCGGTGCCGTCGATGTCTTTTTCTTCATGGCGCCGGTCGTCTTGTCGAACTGGGTGACACCGTGCAGGGCCAGGCGGTCGGCCTCGGCCGGCTTGTATCCCTTTCCCTTGCGGGTCAGAACATGCAGGACGATCGGCCCGCCGATTTCCTTGATGTGCTTCAGCGTGTCGACGAGGTCGGGGAGATTGTGTCCGTCAATCGGACCGAAGTACTTGAACCCGAGT
>JAWXBZ010000008.1:0-33277 GCA_034440375.1 Candidatus Eiseniibacteriota bacterium | reverse complement strand
GGCTTCGGCCGGCGCGGAGCGGGTGTCGGCTTCGGGTTGGTCCTCGCCGGAATCGTTTCGGCCGGCTCGCCAGCTGTCGTGCCGGGATCCGGGTGCGAGTGAGGCTGGTTCATCGCTTGATCGGGGGGCGGTGTGGTGCTGGCGGGTGGCGGGTTCCGGGTGGCGTTGTTCTGGCCGCCGGACTGACAACCCCACAGCCCCATCGTCAATGCCGAGGCGAGCAGGATCGTGCCGCAGGTCGTCGCAACACCGGCAATCGTCAACATCCATTTATTTCTCATTGATTCCTCCAGTCGATATTCGTCGGCCGGTCTCGGCCGATCAGGCAACGGCGGCCGCACCCGATCTCTTTGACCCGGATCGGCGTCGTGCCATGAACGCAACCCGGCAGCCATAGGTTTCCTCGAAGAGGTCCGCTTTGCGGGCGGCCCGATCCATCTCGGCCTGGCAGTCCCGGTTAGCCGTCAGGTTAATCGTCACCTTGCCGCGCTTTCGCTCCAGCCGGATCCGACTGACGGAGCTGAGGTGTCCATGATCCAGGGCGTCCGCCACCCGAAGCAGGGCCGCCAGCCGGACCACCAGACGTCGATCTTCCGGGGCCAGCCCGGAGTATTCCAGGTGCGACACCCGTGGGAATCCCTTTCGATGGTATCGCGCCACGTTGCCGATCACCGCAACCTCCCGCTCGCTGAATCCGGCCAGATTGCCGTTCAGTATGAGGTAAAGGGAGTGTTTGTGGTGCTGGCTGTAGGCGATGAACTGCCCGATGTCGTGCAGCAGCGCCGCCGCCTCGAGATAGAACTTTTCCTCTGTGCCGAGCCCGTGCATCTCGGATGTCTCATCGAACAGGCGGCCGGCCAGTCTCATTACCTGGTGTGCATGGCGGGCCTCGTACTGATACCGCCGGGCGAACGACACCAGATTTCGCTCGCGAACCATGTGAGGGTCGTATCGGTCGCCACTCGGTGTCCCGGCGATGCGGGCCAGCCCCTTCAGGTGATCGCTGGGCGTTGCTTCGAGGCGCTGGCGGATGTAATCCAAAATCATGCCGTCACGAATGGAGCGGTCGGGAATGTGAACACCATCGATCTTGACGCCATCGAGTACCGCCAGCAGGATGGCCCCGCCGGGGATGATGATATCGGCGCGCGGGCCCTGATCCCCCATGTAGTCGCTCCGCTCCTCGAGCGACAGTGAGGCCAGGCTGGCCAACTCCCGGACCAGCTCATCCTTCTTGACGACGAACGTTTCCCCTCGCGCGATGGAGCGCCCGGCGCGACGGGCAGCCAGCATGCCGAGGCAAACGATCGTGCCGGAGGTTCCCGCCACCGCATCGAATTTCTGATCGCGGAGGCGGCGATGAACGGCGCCCATCTGATCCCGGGCGGCCGCCATGTATTGCTTGAGCCCCTTCTTGCCGGGTCGGTCCTTCACGACAACCGCGTCCGCCAGGCGGATCGCCCCGATTCGAATGCTCTCCATGAATTGCGGCTCCTCGTCGTCAAGGAAGGCCAGTTCGGTGGAGCCGCCGCCGATGTCGACCACCAGGTGCTGCCCCTGGTGGAATGGCGGCAGACTCGCCACCGCCACCGCCACCAGGCGGGCCTCTTCCGATCCCGAGATCCGGTCGATCTTGAGGCCGGTGCGGCGCCGGACCTCGCGCAGGAACGCCGTGCCGTTCGACGCCTCGCGGACGGCGCTGGTCGCAACACCCAGGACCACATCCACTTCGAAGCGCTTGATGACCTCGGCGAAGCGCTCGAGGGCCAGGAAGGCCCGGCGCTGGGTGGACAAGGTCAGTTCTCCACGCGCGAACGACCGGGAGCCGAGGCGAACCATCGACTTGTCCTTGTAGATCACTTCATGTGAGTGATCCGGCAGGATTCGCGCAATGAGCAGGTGCAGCGAATTGGAGCCGACATCGATGGCCGCAATTTTCATCGTCCGGATCTCCTGCCGTTACGACGGGCGGCCGGTTGGCGAAATGGGCCAGGGCCTCAATAGCGCGGCAGCGTGGGATCGATTTCCTGTGCCCAGCGATCAATTCCGCCCGTCAGGTTCTTGAGCCGGCTGAAACCGGCCTGACGAAGTATGGCCAGCGCCTTGGCACTCCGCAACCCGGCCTTGCAGTGCAGGATGATTTCGTCCGCACTGGACAACTCGTGCATTCGCTCCGGCACCTGGCCGAGCGGAATCAGCCGGCTTCCCCGAATGTGATTGATCTCGTACTCGTGGGGCTCCCGTACATCCACGATCACGAGCCGATCCCCGCGATCCAGTCGCGACTTCAAATCCGCCGGCGCGATTTCGAATTCCGCCTCCCCGGGTTCGGCCACGTGTGGGGTGATGCCGCAGAACTGCTGGTAGTCGATCAATTCGTGGATGGTGCGATTCGGGCCGCACACGGGGCAGTCGGGATTTTTCTTGAGTTTCAATTCGCGGAAGGACATCCGAAGGGCATCGAACAGGAGAAGCCGGCCAACCAGCGACGTGCCGGCCCCCAGGATCAGCTTCACCGTCTCGGTGGCCTGGATCACGCCGATGATCCCGGGCAGGATGCCGAGCACACCCCCCTCGGCGCAGGACGGAACGAGGCCGGGCGGCGGCGGTTCCGGGTAAAGGCAGCGATAGCACGGCCCCTCAGCCGCCCAGAAGACCGATGCCTGCCCCTCGAAGCGAAAGATTGATCCGTACACATTCGGCTTGTCGAGGAACACCGAGGCATCGTTGACCAGGTAGCGCGTGGGAAAGTTGTCGGTCCCGTCCACGATGACGTCATAGTCGCGGAAGAGCTCCAGTGCATTTTCGGAAGTCAGGGCGGTTTCGTACGTCTCGATATGTACATACGGATTGAGGTCGGACAGCCGGGCCCGGGCCGATTCCAGTTTCGGCTTTCCGAGCGACGCCGTGCCATGAAGGATCTGCCGCTGGAGATTGGTCACGTCGACGACGTCAAAATCGACTATCCCCAGCCGCCCGACGCCGGCCGCCGCCAGGTAAAGGCCGAGCGGGCTGCCGAGTCCGCCAGCGCCGATCACGAGGACACTGGCCGCCTTGAGCCGCTTCTGGCCGGCCATCGTCACTTCCGGCATGATGAGGTGGCGACTGTAGCGTTGGATCTCGTCGTTGCTCAACGTGACGTCGGCTGCCCGGGCCGCGATATCCTTGAGCCGGCCTGCCTCGCTCACCCCCCCCGCAATGGAAGGGACGATGGTCAGGACGTCGCCGGCCTTGATCGGCGTTGTGCCCCCCGCAAGGTATCGAATGTCATCATCGTTCACGTAAACGTTGACGAAGGAGCGGAGCCGGCCATCGTCGGTATACAGGTGCTTCTTGAGTCCCGGATGAGCGGCTGTCAGGCATGCCAGTGCTTCATCGACGGTTCCGGCATCCACCGCCACTTGGTCCTGGCCGCCCGCGTAGGGGCGCAGCGGCGTGGGAATGTAGATCGGGATCGGCATCGTCAATCCTCCCGTGCCGGCACGATCGGCTCGGCGTTGTAATGCGTGCGATCCTCGGCCAGGACCCATGAGTTCAGCTCGCGGGCGTCGCCGTTGACGACCGACACGATGACATAGGAATAAAAGGGCCAGGCATGTTCCCGGTCGAATTCGGAGGGCGTGGCCGGCGCATTCGGGTGCGAATGGTAAAAACCGAGGATTTCGACTCCCCGCTGGCGTGCGGCACGATCAGCCGAAAGAAACGTCGCCGGCGTGATCAGAAACCGATTGTGTCGGGAGTCATCCCGTTCGTTCTCGAGCCGATCCACCGACGTGACCGCCTTGACGCGCACGCCACCGGTCAATTCAACCCGGCCAAGCAGAAGGCCACAGCTTTCGTTTGGATAGCCGTCTTCGCCGTGTCGCCGGATCGCCTCCAGATCGGTCGGTCGGATCATGAGTCCGGAAGATGTGGCGGATCCGCGGCCGGCGGCCGTCTTTGATGTCATCGGTCATCACCCTCATCCCAGAATCGCTCGCCCAGGTACCGGTCGGCTCCGTCGGGGAAGATCGTGACCACGGTTCCAACCGAGAGACCTCGAGCCACGGCAAGAGCGACATTGACCGCCGCGCCACCGGAGGGACCGACCAGATATCCTTCTTCGCGGGCGAGGCGCCGCGTCATCGCGTATGCTTCCTCGGTGTTGGCCGCCTCGTTGCGGTCGGCGAGCGTTGCATCATAGATGCCCGGTACGGTGGCCGTGGGCATGTGCTTAACGCCATCGAGGCCATGGAACGGGCTGTCCGGCTGCACGGCGACGAGCTGAACCCGGGGATTTCGACTCTTCAGACGCCGACCAACGCCGGTGAACGTGCCGGATGTTCCAAGCGCGGCGACAAAGTGGGTCACTTGCCCGCCTGATTGATCCCAGATTTCGACGCCCGTCGTGTCGTAGTGCGCCTGCCAGTTCGCTGGGTTGTTGTACTGATCCACCAAAAAGTACCGCCCTGGATCGGCCGACGTCAGCCGGGCCGCTTCACGAATGGCCCCATCGGAACCTTCCAGCGGATTGGTCAGAACGAGATCGGCTCCGTAGACCCTGAGGGTGCGCAGACGTTCCTGGCTGGCATTTCCTGGAATGCAGAGGCGAACGGCCAGGCCCATGGAGGCCCCGATCATGGCATAGCCAATTCCGGTATTTCCCGACGTTGCATCCAGGAGCGTCATGTCGGGGGTCAAGCGGCGGGATCGGAGGGCCTCCAGGATCATTCGGAGCGCGGGGCGGTCTTTTACCGATCCGCCCGGATTGAACCATTCGGCCTTGGCGTACACCGACACGCCGGGGGAAAGGCCCTCGGTAACCCGGTTCAGCCGGAGCAACGGAGTCGACCCGACCAGGTGGATCAACTCTCGCGCCGTCGACGCCAGCCGTGGCTCATGTCGGGCGATTTCTGCCAGAAGATGGGTCACGGAAAACCTCGCAGGAAAACGATCCATTCGAAGACATGAGCCTAACACGGGATTGGTTAATTAGTACCACCATAAGTCAACATAAGTATGACGAAACCAACGCTAATTCATGCAACGGGTTAGCTGTGGCAAGGTCCGATGGCGGATGCTAGGCTCCCCGGCATGATCAATCGGGAATCTTTCCATCTTGATGCTGCCTCAGGGTGGCCCTTGCTCGGGGATGTCCGCTGGGTCACCGGCGCCGGGTCCGCCGAACAGCGGTTTGCCCTGGTCCTCGTCCACGGGTTCAAGGGGTTCAAGGACTGGGGACACTTCCCGCTGGTCGCCGAACGGCTGGCCGAATTCGGCCTTTTCGTCATCTCGTTCAATCTGTCCGGCTCAGGCATCGGTGACGACCCGGAACGGTTCACCGAGTTGGACCGGTTTCGCGACAATACGTTGACTCGCGAGGTGACCGACTTGGACCTTGTGCTGGACGCCCTCCACGCCGGCCGGTTGCCGGGGCCCGCCGGACATCGGCGAGTCGTTCTGCTCGGGCACAGCCGCGGGTCCATAGCCACGACGATTGCCGCCGGTCGGCGATCCGACATCGCGGGGCTGGTCACCTGGGCCGGCGTCGGACGGCTCGGCGATCGCTATCCCGAGGAAACCCGCCGCCGCTGGCGGGCCGACGGCGAATTGCCGATGGTCAACGCGCGGACGGGGCAATCGATGCCGATCGGTCTCGAGGCCCTGGATGACCTCGAGTTGCATCTTGAAGATTATTCGCCCGACCATCTGGCCGCCAGCCTTCGCGTGCCGCATCTCTTGATCCACGGCGATGCCGACTCGAGTGTTCCTGTCGCCGAATCGGAGGCGGTGGTGCAGGCATCGGTTGGACGGGCACGCCTCGTCATTCTGCCGGGCGCGGATCACACCTTCGGGTCGGTCCACCCATTCGCCGGCGAGGGACCGCACCTGACGCGCGCGCTGAACTTGACGCGTGAGTTTGTCGACTCGTTACGCTCCCCGGTGGACGCGGGGGGGGGAGACCGATGAGCCCGGCAAAAAAAACAGGGCACCCCCCGCATTCACCGTGGTCCGGGTCGCCTAAGCACAAGGCGGGAAACCCCATTTTCCGGAAAACGAATGCCGCAGGAAGTGCCCTGAAAGCCTGCCGGTCGGGCGATGGAGGAATCGCAACCAGCAATATCAACGGGGAATACACGGCGGCCCGGTTGAAAGTTCCATTCCGACCGGCAGTATCTACCGGCCGGGCCAGTGGGATGCCCGGCGGGCCCCCGCCATGAAGGAGCATGCCGCCATCCATTTTCCCTATGGCCGGGAGTTGATGACATGGCAGCCGGCGCCGGAACTCGATGTCACGCTAGTATCCAAAGCGGTGGTCCGCCCGTCGGCGTCCCCGGAGGAGTTGGTTGCGCAGGCACTTGCCAACCCGCTCGGGTCTCCCGCCATCGGCGAACTGGCACGGGGCGCGCGCACGGCCACGATCGTGGTTACCGATGCCACGCGTCCCTGCCCGGATCGGCTGCTTGTCCAGCCGCTGCTCGACGAGCTGGCCGCTGCCGGACTTGCCGACTCTGCGATCACCTTGCTCGTGGCCATCGGCATGCATCGACCCAGCACGCTCGAGGAAAAGATCGAGAAACTCGGCGCAGCCATCGTTGACCGATACCGGGTCGTTGACTCCGCACCCCTGGATCCGGAGTTGCAGCTCGACCTCGGGTCGAGTGCCGATGGGATGCCAATTTCCATCGATCGGCGCGCTGCGGAGGCCGACCTGCTGATCGCCACCGGAATCGTTGAACCGCACCAGTACGCCGGCTTCAGCGGCGGGTGGAAGACCGTGGCGATCGGTACGGCTGGTCAGGCCACCATCACCGCGTTGCATGGCATGGCCTACCTGGAACACCCCGGGGTGCGTCTGGGCGTGACCGACAAGAATCCGTTTCTTGAGATCGCACGCTGGGTCGGGGAACGAGCCGGCCTCAAGTTTGTCGTGAACGTGGCCCTCGACACCGACGGGCGGATTCTGCGCGCGATGGCCGGGCATCCGGAGTCGGTACACCGCGACCTGTCCGACTGGGTGCGTGATCACGCCATCGTGCCGGTCGACTCGGCCTTCCCGATCGTGATCGGCGCCGCCGGACACCCGAAGGATTCGAATCTCTACCAGGCGACGCGCATTCCGACCTATCTCTGCTTCGGACGGCGACCGGTGGTCGAGCGCGGCGGCGTCATCATCGTGCCGGCCGCCTGTCCGGAGGGTGCGGGGCAGGGAACGGGCGAGCGCCTCTTCGAGGAGATGTTGTCGCGAGGCCTCGAGCCGGAAGCCATTGTTGCCCTGGCGCAGCGGGAGGGATACCCGGCCGGGGGGCAGCGGGCGGTCATGGTTGCGTGGGCCCAGCAGTTCGCCACCCTGGCCTTCGTTGGAACGGTGGATCCCGACCTCCCGAAACGATTGGGCATGGTCGGATTCCGAACCATCGAGGAATCTGTTGAGTGGGCCGTCCAACGGACGGGCTCCCATCGCGTCCTGGCCGTTCCGCAGGCCCTGACGACCCTGCCGGAAACTTGTGAGTAAGCCCGTTCGGTCAGGGCCAAAGCCACAATGTAAGTCGTTTTTAAATTAGGCCTTACGTCTTTCTCCACATTTGCTGCCACTTTTCCACATAGCCGGCGATCTGGCGCTGGTTCCTAGCGTTGGCCGAGCAGTCCCAGCCCGGGCTGACCTGATGCGGTATCTCCGTGGGTCCCGGCGCCGCCGGACTTGCTCGAGCCGATCGGCTTGGACTCTTCGAGGCTGACCTCCTCACCCATGGAGCAATTGCCCTGGAAGAAAACCCCCTCTTCGATCATGAAGCTTTTGGCAATGACATCTCCCTCCAGGCGGGCACCGGTTTGAAGTTCAACCCGTTCCTTGGCGAGAACCTTGCCCCGCACCTTTCCGGCCACGAGAATTTCGCGGGCACTGATCCCGGCGCGCACGCTTCCCGTCTTCCCGATGATGGCGGACTCCGTGGCGGTCAAGGTCCCCTCAAATTCGCCATTCACGAGAAGGCTCCCCTCGACGCGAAGCGTTCCCGTCATCAAGGTCCCTTCGCCGATGACCGTATTGATGCGCGTATCCGATGGCGCGCCGCTGTCCTTCTGCCGACCAAACATTGCCATGATTCGTCCTCCCTGCTCAAAGCGCCTACTCGCGCGGCCGACCCTCGCCGATCAGGCCGGCAACCTCCAGAACCCGCTCCAGATCACTCTCACTGAAATAGCTGATCTCAACGCGCCCGCGGGCCGTGCCGCCGACGATTCGAACCTGTGTTCCATAGACTCGCCGGAGGCGATCCTCCCAGTCCGAGAGTGCTGGCGACACGCGACCCCGCCGGCCCGGCCCGCGGACGCGTTTCTGGCGAAGACCGGCCGTCATTTCCTCAACCTGACGCACCGACAGTCCCAGCTTGATGATCTCTTCGGCCATCGCCTCCTGCTGTGCGGGCGATTCGATCGCCAGCAAGCACCGCGCGTGGCCCGTCGTGATGGCGCCTCTTGACAGGAGGTCCTGAACCGGCTCCGATAGATTCAAGAGACGGAGTGCGTTGGCCACTGTCGTCCTGTCTTTTCCGACGCGCGCGGCTATCTGTTCCTGCGTCAAATCAAACTCGGTCGCCATCCGCTGGTAGGCGTGCGATTCCTCGATTGGATCCAGATCTTCACGCTGGACATTCTCGATGATGGCGAATTCCAGCATTTCCTTCCGCGAGGCTGTTCGTACCACCGCCGGAACGGTGGCCCGGCCAGCCAACTCGGCCGCCTTGAGTCGACGCTCTCCGGCAATGAGCTGGTAGCCGCGCCCATCCGGCGACTGCCGGACGAGGACTGGCTGCAGGAGACCACTCACTCGGATCGAGTCGGCCAGGCCCTGGAGCTTGGCCTCGTCGAAGCGATGCCGCGGCTGATAGGGATTGCTGGCGATTTCCGCGAGGGGAAGTTCAATCGGCGTGCCACCCACCCCGACCGTCATCGATATCGGATCGGCGGTCGTGACGAACCGGTTCGTCGGCTCTTCGGGGATCAGCGCCCCGAGTCCTCTACCCAGTGCTTTGCGAGTCATGGCTCAAGATTTCCTTTGCCAGGTTGAAGTAACTCTCGGCCCCCGCGCTCTTCGGATCGTAAGTCACGACGGGCTGCCCGAAACTGGGCGCCTCGCTGATCCGGACGTTTCGCGGGATAACGGTTTCGTAAACCCTTCCGGGGAAAAACTTGCGGGCCTCCTCGGCCACCTGGTGGGAGAGGTTCAGTCGCGCATCGAACATCGTCAGAAGGATTCCCTCGATGGTCAGCGATGGGTTCAGCCCGCGCTGGATGAGCCGGACCGCGTTCAAGAGCTGACTTAACCCTTCAAGCGCGTAGTACTCACATTGAAGCGGGATGAGTATGGACGTGGCCGCCGTCATCGCATTGACGGTCAGCAAGCCGAGCGATGGGGGACAATCAATTAAAATGAAATCGTAGGACTCGCGAAGCGGCTCCAGTCGCCGCCGGAGAACGCTCTCCCGTTCGGGGACCGGAACGAGTTCGATTTCCGCCCCGATGAGACGCTGGGCTGCCGGGATGAGCTGAAGTCCATCGATGGCCGTGGACCGGCGAACCACATCAAGCGGAATTTCGTTCACCAGGGACTCATATATGGTCTCGGGCAGATCGTTCCCGTTCGAACCGAGTGCGCTCGTGGCGTTTCCCTGGGGGTCGGTGTCAACGAGCAGCACGCTCCGGCCCGCAAGGGCAAGCGATGCCGCCAGATTAACGGTGGTGGTCGTTTTGCCGACGCCGCCCTTCTGATTGGCCACCGCAATGACACGCGACATCTTGCGAACCGCCCCCCCGCATGAATCAAATTGTTATATTAGTTCTGGTTGTGTGGTCGGAGGTGCGGGGTCTTGGGTGTGAGCCGATATTCGTCGATCGGGAGCAACTTGTCAACCAACCAGTTGACGAGATTACATCGCTCCGCTTAACTGTTTCACGTGAAACACCGTCAGGCATTCCTCCGGGAGTGTTTCACGTGAAACACTGTCTGCCACTCTTCGGGATCAAAGGGATTGTTTCACGTGAAACAGCGATCCCCTGTCAGGGGCGCGTGAGGAAAAGCATCTGTCGTGGTTGCCCGGGCATTTGCGCAACGCGACTGGCTGAAGGCAGCGGTGCTCGAAGGCCGGAGAGCTCTGATTCAACCTCGCCTGGACCTCGAAAGACGGCCAGGGTGCCGCCTGGCCGAAGAAAGTTCAGGGCCCAGGGCCAGACGTTTTCGAGCCGATCGACCGCCCTGGCCGTTGCCAGGCCGGCGTTGAGTGACCCCTTCGAGGCATCCATCAGGCGCTCGGCGGATCCATGGAAGACCTCAACGCGGTCGCCAAGGCCCAGTGAGAGTGAAGCCGCCTCGAGAAACTGGGCGCGGCGGACGCGCGGTTCCACGAGGAGTACCTTGAGGGCCGGCGACACGATGGCCAGCGGTAGCCCCGGGAGGCCCGCACCGGATCCGATATCGACCAGGGAGCCGGCCTCGTTCGCCGCCTGTACCAATTCGGGAGTCAGGCACTCGGCGATGTGCCGTGTAAAAAAGCGAACCCGGTCACCCGGACTGATCAAATTAAGCAACCCGGCCCGGCTCACCACCTGATCACCGTAGCGACGAATCAGGTCCAACATTTCCGGGGAGAACACCTGTTCGCGTGTTTCGAGGACAGCCAGGAAAGCCTTGTAATCGGCATCCACATCGGCCGGATCTACCGGCGGGTGAACGGCGCGAGTCGGAGGCTTGGGTCGAACCGGGCGCGTCGGCGGCCGTCGTTTTCGTTCAGTGCGAGGCGGCATGGTTTCTCCCTGATGCGGTGGTTTTTGGGGTCGTGTCCTCCCCGTTGGCGGTGATGCCAGTCGACCACTTCTGAATCAGTATCAGCAACACCGTGACGTCGGCTGGAGAAACCCCGGCCAGGCGACCGGCCTGCCCCACAGATACCGGTCGGATGCGGCGAAGCTTTTCGATCGCTTCCCGACTGACGCCGGAAAGGCTTCCATCCAGCAGGCCCGGCGGAATGGCTCGATTCTCCATGGCCTGAAGTTGTTCTACCTGGCGGAGCTGTCGTTTGACGTAACCATCATATTTTACTTGAATTTCCAGCAACTCTGCTGACAGGCCGGCCAGAGGAGGAGCCGCCTGGCCAACCTCGCCCGCATTCGGATCTTCGCGCCAGGCAAGCAATTGATCGTAGGCGACACCTGGCCGACGCAATATGTCGAGGAGGCTCGACGCCCCCTCCGCATTGTGCGCCAGGGCGGGCGAACCCCCGCCGGCGGCAGCGCACTCCTCGTCCATGGCACCGTCAATGGGGCCCGGGTTCAGGAGTTCGGCCATGTCTTGCAGGGGAACATGACGCCGCGACAGGAACTGGCGCTCGGCCTCGATCGTGGCGCGTAGATCAGCCCATCGGGCCCGTTCATCGACGGGGACGAGGCCGAAACGGGTCCCGTGGTCCATGAGTCGCTCGTCCGCGTTGTCCTGTCGCAATAGCAACCGGTACTCCGCCTGTGAGGTGAACATTCGATACGGCTCTTCCCCGCTGTTGTTGACGAGGTCATCGACCATGACGCCAACGTAAGCCTCCCAACGGCGGAGAATGAACGGCGACTCGCCCTGGAGTTTGAGCGCGGCGTTAATGCCGGCCACCAACCCCTGGCCCGCGGCTTCCTCGTAACCGGATGTGCCGTTGATCTGTCCGGCCAGAAAAAGGCCGTCGATGGCGCGCGTCTCGAGCGTCGGCTTCAGCTGATCGGACTGCACGCAGTCGTACTCGACGGCATAACCTGGCCGCAGCATCACCGCCTCCTCAAGTCCGGGAATCGTGCGCAGGAATTCCTCCTGGCACTCCTCCGGCAGGCTCGTGGAGATTCCATTGACATAAATCTCCTGCGTTGCCCGACCCTCCGGCTCAAGGAAGACCTGATGTGCCTCCCGTTCCGGAAACTTGACGACCTTGTCCTCGATGGAAGGACAATAGCGCGGACCGGTGCCGGTGATCTGGCCCGAGTAGAGCGGCGATTTATCGAGATGGCGACGGATGACCTCGTGTGTCAGCGTCGTTGTGGACGTCAGGTGGCAATCGACCTGCATGACATCAAGCCCGCGGGTGAAGTGCGAGAACGGTGACGGCGGTTCGTCGCCCGGCTGCGGTCGGGTGCGCGAAAAGTCGATGCTGCCGCGCGAGAGTCGTGGCGGCGTTCCGGTTTTCATGCGGCCCATGCGAAAGCCGAGTTCGCGCAGGCAATCGGACATCTTTGGCGCGGAGACTTCTCCGGATCGCCCACCTTCATAAGTGGAGCGGCCCATATGAATCATGCCGCGAAGAAAGGTGCCGGGCGTCAGGACAACAATGGGCGCCTCGTATTGCCGGCCGGTGAGCATTTCCACCCCTCGGATCGCGCGCGTGGGTTCGCCATTGGTGGCGCCAACATCCTCAACGAGGAGTCTTACCGATTGCCCCTGGCGCAGCTCGAGGTTTGGCGTCGATTCGATGACGCCCCGCACCCACTCCTGATAGGCCTTCTTTTCCGCCTGTGCCCGCGGAGAGCGAACCGCAGGGCCCTTGCTTCGATTGAGCATCCGGAACTGAATCCCGGTGGCGTCGATCGCCCGCCCCATCAAACCGCCGAGAGCATCTATCTCGCGGACCATCTGCCCCTTGCCAAGGCCGCCAATGGCCGGATTGCAGCTCATCTGCGCCACGCCATCCAGGTTCAGCGTCAGCAGAAGCGTCCGGTGCCCCATTCGCGCCAGCGCAAAGGCCGCCTCGCAACCGGCATGGCCGGCGCCGATGACGATGGCCTCATACGATCCGCTCACCAAAGTCCCCCCGTCACTTTCCGATACAGAATCGACTGAAGATCGTGTCCAGGATCTCCGGGCCGACGCTCTGGCCGGTGATTTCGCCCAGTGCGGACAACGATTCGCGGAGTTCGGCGGCCAGCATGTCGGCGAATGCGCCCGTTGCGAGGGCTCCCGTCGCCCGTTCCAGCGCAGCCCTGGCCCGAAACAACGCCTCGTAGTGGCGCAGGCAGGTCATCGTCGGGCCCTCGTCGTCACCGGCGACGATCGTGATTCGACCCGAGAGGCGAGCGACGAGATCGTCGAGACCATCACCGCGCCGCGCGGACACCGGCAGAACCGCGCCATCGCTGCCGGCCACTCGCGCGGCGAACTCCCGGCAAGTGGCGTCATCCCCCAGGTCAATCTTGTTACGAACGACCAGCATCGGACGGCCCTCGATCAGCGCGGCGACCAGGCGATCATCCTCACCCGGTGGTTCGGGTGCCTCAAGAACGAGGAGCGCCACGTCCGCCTCCTTGACGGCACGACGAGCACGCTCAACGCCGGCTGATTCGACCGGGTCGAGCGTGGCGCGAATTCCGGCGGTATCAACCAGGCGCACGGCATACCCGCCGAGCACGATTTCCACATCAATCACATCACGGGTCGTCCCCGGTGCGTCGTGCACCAGAGCCCGCTCCTGGCCGGCAAGCGCATTCAGCAGGGACGACTTGCCCACATTGGGTCGGCCGGCCAGGGCCACGGTGGCGCCGTGAGTCATCATCCGTCCGCGCTCCCGGCCGCCGAGCAGCCGGTCAATCCCCGAACGAACCTCGGCGATGGTGGCAGCCATCCGTCTGATTCCAGGGGGCTCCGGCACATCGTCGCCAAAATCGATGAAAGCTTCGAGCGGAGCCAGTTCGTCGAGCAGCCCCCGGCGAAGCGCGCCGATCTGCTCCGACAGGCCTCCCTGCAATTGCGCAAGTGCGTTACGCCGCGCCCGCTGACCGCGCGCCTCGACCAGCTCCGCCACGGCCTCGGCCTGAGCCAGGTCGACCTTGCCGTTCAGAAAAGCCCGGCGCGTGAACTCGCCCGGTGCGGCGGGCCGCGCCCCCGCATCGATCAGCGCTTCCACGATGTTGCGGGCGGCCTCCGGACTGCCGTGGCCGCTGAACTCGACAACCGTTTCACCGGTGTAGCTTGCGGGCGCCCGCATGACGACGGCAAGGACGTCGTCGATGGGATCGTCCGGTCGATCCGGATGAACAATCACGCCGCGGCGAAGTTGATGGCTCGGCGCGGCCGAAAGAGGGCCTCGACCACGAAATACGCGCTCGGCCACCGCCTCCGCGCCGGCTCCCGACAGTCGGACAACGGCCAGCGCCCCGATTCCGGCGGGCGTGGCCAGCGCCGCGATGACATCCAATCCGGTCACCCGGTCTTCATCACGGCGGCCCGGGCCTTGTTCTCCCGGTTCATCTGGTACTGCTGGGCCACCGAGAACAGGTTGGTCACCGTCCAGTAAAGCGTGAGGCCGGAAGGAACCTTGTAGAAGAAGAAGAGCATCATGAACGGCATCAGGAGCATGACCGGCGCCTGTCGTGGATCGGTCGGCGTCAGCTTCTGCTGCCAGAACATGGACAGCGACATCAGGACAGGCAGCACGTGAATGGCGAAGCCGCCGATGGTCATCAAGGTGTCAGGAGCCGACAGGTCGGTGATCCAGGCCACGAACGGAGCCTGACGCAACTCGACGGAATTGGCCAACACACTATAGAGGGCAAAGAAGACCGGCATCTGGAGCAGGAGCGGCAGGCACCCGGAGACCGGGTTGACCTTGTGTTCGCGGTAGAGCGCGAAGACCCTCTTGTTCAGTTCCTGCGGATCCTTCTCGTACTTCTTGCGCAGGCGCTCCATCTCGGGCTGGATTTCCTGCATGGCCCGCATCGATCGCATGCTGATCTGGGTCAGGGGATAGAAAAGGAGCCGGGTCAGCCCGGAAAGGATGATGATCACAATGCCGTAGTTGGGAATGAGATTGTAGCCGGCGTTGAGGGCCCAGAGGAGCAACTGGGCCACCGGCAGAATGATCTTCCAGCCGAGGTCGACGGCATACTCGAGGCCGAGCCCGAGCTTCTTCAACTGCCAGTAATCGATGGGTCCGAGATACAATCGAACACTCTGGCGGAATTCGCCCGCGCCGCTGATCGGGAGGCGAAGCAGTGCGCCGGCGACATGGTCTTTGGCATTTCCCACGGCCGCGGCGGCGGTGACGGTTTCCGGCGGCGGCACGAGTGCGGCCATGAAGTACTTGTTCCGGGCGGCCACCCAGTGGATTTGACCCGGCACCTCCTTCCGGTTTTCCTTTTTGAAGCTGCCGGCGCCGATTCGCTGCACGTCCTTGCCGACAGCGACCACGGCGCCGAAGGCCTGCCGGTCGGTTTCTGCCTGAGGTTCCGCCGGGGGAAGGCCACCGGCCCATCCAACTTCCAGCCACGAATCGCCCGACGAAATGGGAAGACCCCGAAGCTCGATCTCGAATTCGTAGAGTGGTGATTCCGGCGTGAGGCGATACCGCTTGACCACCTCGATACCCCCCGGCTCGCCGGCCCGAAAGGTGAGGAGCTGCCCGCCGCCGTCGATCGGCTCGACGGTGCTGGCGTAGATCGGCTGGTTGAGATTGATCTCCCGGTCGCCAAGGTGCAGTACGGCATGGGGTTCCGGACCGGAACGGACCATTTCCACCTGGCCGCCCGGAGCTGGAAAGTGAATCAGGCGCCACGATTCAATTGCGCCGCCCATCGAGGTGAATCGGGCCTCAACGCCATCCACGGAAATAGGAATCGTTGTCGGCACCGCTTCCTTTGTGGGGAGGAGACCGATATCAATGCGGGGGATTCCTGCCGACGACGAATCAGGGGCCAGCAGATCCGCGTTCGAGTCGAGTGGATTGGCGGTACTTGTCCCCGGCGAGTCCGCCGTGGCCCCCGTGGCTTGAAGCATCTCGTCGGCGCCAGTAAACAGCAGCGGAGCCGGGTTCTTGGGCTGAAGAAAGAAGTTGAACGCCAGGATCACCAGGATCGACAGCACGATCGCGAGAAGGGACCTTCGGTCCATCAAGACTCCACCGGGTCATATCCGCCCGGATGAAAGGGGTGGCATCGGAGCAGGCGGCGAAGAGCCTTGAGCCCCCCGCGTTTGGCGCCGAAACGGACAATGGCAAGACGGGCGTATTCGGAACAGGTCGGCTGGAAGCGGCAGGAGGGGGGAAGGTAGGGCGAAATGATTCGCCGGTAGCCCTCGATGAAAAGGATCAGAGCGCGGGCGGCAAAGGAGTGGTGAGGCCGGCCCGAATCAACAGGGCCAGCATTTCCTCGTTGACCAGCTTCTGTGATTCCTCGGCACATGGTTTCCTGGCGACAAAGACGATCCAGGCGCCCGACTCGGGCAACCGTGATTTAAGCTGGCGGTAAGCTTCGCGGAGTCTTCGCCTGGCCCGATTGCGGTGAACCGAGTCGCCAACCTTTCGGCTGGCCACGAAACCGGCCCGGCGGGGTAACTCGTTATCCACAAGAAAGAAGAGCACGAAACGGCGCCCGTGGATGGACCGACCGCCTTCATAAACCCGACGATATTCCCAGCCGGTTCGGAGCCGGTCGCCTGGACCAAGCCGCTGACCGCCACGCGGCCGAGCCGGACGCACCAGATTCATGCTTTGCGGCTGGTTGGGTTGGACGACTAGACCGTGAGGCGCTTTCTTCCCCGGGCGCGGCGACGGGCCAGCACTTTTCGGCCGCCCAGCGTACTCATGCGGACACGGAACCCGTGGGTTTTCTTACGCTTCCGATTGTGCGGCTGATAAGTTCTCTTCATGACAACCTCGAAGTGTTTCCGGTCCAGCATGGGCCGGCGTGTTCCTGAAAACGCCCGCAAACGACATGGCCAGAGGCCATTTCGGCGGCTCGCGAGAGTAGTCGTGCGACTCCCGAGTGTCAAGGAAAAGGGAAAAATGACCGATATTGCCCCAATTCGGTCCCTGTCGCCCGCCCGCGTGGGAGATTTGCGGAAGCCCGAAGCCGGATAACCCGTAAGCTGTTGTTATCAGAATGGTTACGGACGAAGGTCCTTTGGTGAGCCGCCATGGCCGGATAGCCGACCCCTGAACAACTGGCATCAATGAATCCTCGCAAGTGTCTTTTTTATTTCACCTTACGGAATTCGTGACGGTTTGGTGAATTTTATTGTTGCCTCCGGGGTCGAGTGCTAGGATGCGCGAACCGCAAAATCTGTGTGATTTTCGGGTCGGGCCATTACGGTAAATCGTTTTCCCAAAACGACATACGTGACAGGCCTCCGGGGGCAACATGCATCGTCCTGTATTGTGGACAAACACTCCTCCCCGGCCGCCGCTTCTGCACCGTAAGTCCAAGTTGAACAACAGCTAAGGCCACTTTCCACATATGTGGAAAGTGGCCCGGCCATCGTGGCACTCCGAAACCCCCGTTTCGAGGTGGCCTGACCCCCAACCATCACAGGGATAGCCACATGACCATTGTGTATAACCCTGTGGAATCGCGTGAGGTGCGAACCTTGTCAGCCAAGCCGGCCCCTGATGCCTGGAGACAACTCCTGGCTCGGATCAAGGAGAAGGTCAGCGAGCAGACACATAACACCTGGTTTCGGCCACTGGAGTTCGCTGGCGTCGACAATGGCCGCCTGGTCATCGATGCGCCGGGCGAGTTCTTTGTCGACTGGATCGAAGAACACTACATGCCGCTTCTGGCCGAGGCGGTTCGCGACATCTTCGGACCCGGAACGGCCGTGTCGTTTCGGGTGGACCCCGGCTCCGAGCCGGTGCTGGCGCCGGAAATCTTTCCGATCGCGCCGGCACCCGCACGGGGCCGGCTCTTTCCCGACGATAGTTCGCTCGACCCCCGCTATACCTTTGAAACTTTCGTCATTGGCCAGAGCAACCAGCTGGCCCACGCGGCCTGTCGGGCCGTGGCCGAGAAGCCGGCCCATTCCTACAACCCGCTTTTCATCTATGGCGGGGTCGGCCTCGGCAAAACGCACCTGATGCACGCCGTGGGAAACCACTTGCGCCAGAAAAATCCGGCCTGCCGCATCTTCTACCTTTCATCCGAACAATTCATGAACGAGATGATCGAGTCGATTCAGCGCAACCGGACGCTCGACTTCAGGAACAAATATCGGAATGCCGACCTCCTCCTGATCGACGACATCCAGTTCCTGGCGGGCAAGGAAAGCACGCAGGAGGAGTTCTTCCACACCTTCAATGCCCTTTTCGATGCGCGCAAGCAGATCGTACTTTCGAGCGACCGGCCTCCAAAAGAGATCCCGACGCTGGAGGAGCGCCTGGTCAGCCGTTTTCACGCCGGCCTCGTCACCGATGTTCAGGCACCGGAGATGGAAACCCGTGTGGCCATTCTGAAAAGGAAGGCTGAGGTTGAGGGGCTTCACCTCCCCGACGACGTCGCCCACATGATCGCCGCCAACTGTCGGTCGAACATTCGCGAGCTCGAGGGGAGCCTGGTCCGGCTGATGGCCGTGTCCTCGCTGACCCGGCGCGAAGTCACGCTGGAGATGGCACTCGATGTGCTCCGGCTGGTCAGCGACGTCAAAACCCCGCTGGCCGTCACCGGGCCGCGCATCATGGAGGCCGTCTCGGACCACTTCCATGTATCGGTCGAGGCACTGCGCGGCCGCAAGAGAACAAACCAGATAGCCTACCCGCGGCAGGTGGGAATGTACCTGTGCCGAACGATGACCCAGATGTCGCTGGTGGAAGTCGGCCGGTTATTTGGGGGCCGTGACCACACAACCGTGATGTATGCCTGCGACCGGGTCAGCGACATGTTCGAGCGGGATCGGGATGTGCGCGCCACCGTCGATCAGCTGAACCAGACGCTTCGAGGCAGCCGGGACTCCTGACGTCCCGGTCGCCCATCGGCGTCCGACAGCCATGAGAGAAAATTGCCGGCCAGGTTATGCCGGTCTCAAGACCCCGGGGCCCCCGGACGGCTGATTTTGAGCCGCGCAACGGCCTCGGGGCCTTGTGCATTTTCAGCGATTCTCCACAATATGTTAATAAATGCTGTCAGTAAGCCTGTGAGTACAATCCGGAAAGCTGTTTTCCGAGCATCACTTATGGATAACTGGCCCCCGGTGTTCAGGGGGTGGACATTCTATCCCCGTGCCGACGGCTCTCCCAAGTGGCGCTGCGTCACGGCCTTGACTCCGCCGCCGCCCGCCAGTCCACATATTCACAGCCCCTACTACTAGCACTAAATTATTTATAAACAAAGAGTTAGAACCTACGGACAGCCTCCAGTTTTAGCTTGCGGCTTGCGTGCCCATTTTCTATACTGCCGAGGAATGTCACCCACATCTTTCACCCCTCGTCCATGCCAAGTAACAGACAGTCCACACAAGATTTACACGCACCATCTCCGTCCGCTGGCGAGTCAGGTCGCCGGGGGGATGCCATGAAGTTCAGTCTGCCGCGCAATGAGTTTCAAGCTCTTCTCCAAACGGTGGTTAGCGCCGTTCCGAGCCGCAGCACGCTTCCAATTCTGTCGAACGTGTTGCTCCAGGCGGCCGACGGCCGGTTGACACTGGTCGCCACCGATCTGGACATTTCCATTCGGACCAGCGGCGACGCCAAGGTGACGACCGCAGGCAGCATCACGATGCCGGCCAAGAAGTTGGCCGACATCGTGCGCGAACTGCCGAACGAAGAAATCCGCTGCAGCGTGAGCGGAACGCGCGTCAAGTTGGAATGCGGCAGTGGGTCATTCACGATTGTCGGCCTCGATGCCGAGGAATATCCCCAGCTTCCGACCGTGGATGGCGAGAAGAAGCTCACAATTCCAACCGAATCGCTCGAGAAAGCGGTACGACGCTCGGCCTACGCAGTATCCAGCGACGAGGTTCGACAGGTACTGACCGGTGTGCTGATCCAGATCGGCGGAGGCCGCCTGACCATGGTCGCCACCGATGGACACCGCCTGGCGCGTGCCACCTTTCCAGGCGATTCTGCCGCGGCCGAACGCGATGTCATCATGCCGCCGAAAGCCCTGGGCCAGGTCGTGCGGTTGGCTGCCGGCACTGTCAGCGTGGGCATCACCATCTCGAAGAGTTTCGCCGTCTTCGACCTGGGTTCCACGACGGTCTACTCCCGGTTGATCGACGGATCGTTTCCCAACTACGAGCAGGTCATTCCCAAGACGAACCCGCGCCAGTTTACCGTCGGTCGGGATGAACTGATTGCCGGCATTCGCCGCGTGGCGGTGCTGGCCGATTCGTCAACCCACCAGATCAAGATGTCCGTGCGCCCCGAGCGGCTCGAGTTGGCCGTCAACACCGCCGACATCGGAGAAGGGCTGGAGCATATCCCGGTCAACTACACCGGCGATCGCATTGATATTGGCTACAACGCCAGCTATCTCCTGGAACTGCTCCGCTCGGTCGACACCGTGAATGTGACGGTGCACCTGAACAACGCCACGTCCGCCGGAATATTCAAGCCCGAGGGGCTTCCGGAGGGTGAGGATCTACTTTGCCTCGTAATGCCCCTCCGCCTGCCCGATTGATGTCCCTCGAACGCGTCGGCAAGCCCCTCGAACGACTTCTCGCAGCAGCCGGACTCAGCCACCCACTACGCGGCTGGCTGGCAATTGATGTGTGGGCCGAGGTCGTGGGCGAAGGCGCTGCCCGGCGGGCACGGGCCACCAGTTTTGATGCCGGCCGCCTGATCGTCGAAGTTGATTCGCCGGCCTGGGTCAGTCAACTCGGTTTCATGAAACGGGAATACATCGAAAAGCTCAATCAGCGCCTTGGCGAGGGCGTTATTCGTGAGATTCAATTCATCGCTTCGAGAGGAGAACGAGGGTGAGGGGCGAATCCGGACAGGACCCGTTGGTTGAAACCAGCGGCGAGCCCGGCGGCGGACAGGAATACGACGCCACCAAAATCCAGGTCCTGAAGGGCCTGGAAGGCGTACGCAAGCGGCCGGCCATGTATATCGGTTCGACCAGTGCGCGCGGCCTGCACCATCTCGTTTACGAGGTCGTGGACAACTCCGTCGACGAGGTGCTTGCGGGTTTCTGCACCGACGTCGACGTGACGATCCATCCCGACAACTCGATCACGGTCCGGGACAACGGCCGGGGTATTCCGGTCGACGAGCACCCCGTCCAGGGGCGCCCCGCCGTCGAAGTCGTCATGACGGTGCTGCATGCCGGTGGCAAGTTCGACGACAAGTCCTACAAGGTTTCCGGCGGACTTCACGGCGTCGGCGTCTCCGTGGTCAACGCTCTTTCCGAGTGGCTCGAGGTGGAAGTTCGCCGCGATGGAAAGCGCTACTTCCAGCGGTACGCGCGCGGCGAAGTCATGAACGACCTGGAGGTGATCGGCAAGTCCGAGGAAACCGGCACCACGGTTCGATTCAAGCCGGACGTCACCATCTTCGAGGAGACCGAGTACTCCTACGACACGCTCAGCCAGCGCCTGCGCGAGTTGGCGTTCCTGAACGCGGGCCTCCGCATCCGCATCACCGACGAACGGAGCGGCAAGAACCACGAATTCAAGTTCGACGGCGGCATCGTCGAGTTCGTGAAGTCCCTGAACCACGCCAAGGAAACGCTTCACCCGGATCCGATCTATCTGCACAAGACCCGGGATGAGGTCGATGTCGAGGTAGCCGTCCAGTATAACGACACCTTTAACGAAAACGTCTTCGCCTACGTGAACAACATTCACACGGTGGAAGGCGGCACCCACCTCGTCGGCTTCAAGGCGGCCCTGACCCGCACGATCAACAACTACGGCACCAAGAACGGGCTGTTCCGGGATGCCAAGAGCGGGGTGTCGGGTGATGATGTGCGCGAAGGCCTCACGGCCGTCGTGTCGGTCAAGCTGCGCGACCCGCAGTTCGAAGGTCAGACCAAGACCAAGCTCGGCAACTCCGATGTGAAGGGAATCGTCGAATCGATTGTTGGCGAGGCGCTTAACAACTACTTCGAGGAAAACCCGAACGTCGCCCGACGCGTCATGGAAAAGTCACTCAGCGCAGCAAGGGCCCGCGAGGCCGCCCGCAAGGCGCGGGACCTGGCCCGGCGCAAGAGCCTGCTTGATTCGGGCAGCCTTCCCGGAAAGCTGGCCGATTGCGCCGAACGCGATCCGGCCAAGACCGAAATTTTTCTGGTCGAGGGTGACTCGGCCGGCGGCTCGGCCAAGATGGGCCGCGACCGCCAGTACCAGGCCATCCTGCCGCTCAAGGGAAAGATCCTGAATGTCGAAAAGGCCCGCCTCGACAAGATGCTGGCCAACGAGGAAATCAAGGTCATCATCACCGCCCTCGGCACCAGCATCGGAACCGACGAGTTCAATCCGGACAAGTGCCGCTACCATCGCATCATCCTCATGAGCGATGCCGACGTGGACGGCAGCCATATCCGCACGTTGCTCCTGACCTTCTTCTTCCGGCACATGAAGCCGCTGATCGAGCGGGGCTGGGTGTACGTGGCGCAACCACCGCTCTACCTGGTCAAGAAAGGGAAGGAAAGCCACTACGCCTGGAGCGATGCCGAGCGCGACACGATACTGGCCCGGATCGGCGAAAAGGGGCTGCATGTCCAGCGCTACAAGGGCCTGGGTGAAATGAACCCGGAGCAGCTCTGGGAAACCACCATGAACCCGGCCAAGCGCGTGGTTCGCCGCGTGACCATGGACGACCTGGTGGCCGCCGAGCAGATCTTTTCGACCTTGATGGGCGAAGCAGTCGAACCGCGGCGCGACTTCATCTATAAAAATGCACTGAACGTGCAAAACCTGGACCTATAAGAACCGAAGCGGCCCTTGGGCCGCGGACGGCATGTTCGGTTCACTGGCACAGTTTTTCAGAGAGAGGTTTTTAGGGCATGGCAGACGACAACAGCGGCGAAAGAATCAT
Organism: Candidatus Eiseniibacteriota bacterium; assembly: GCA_034440375.1. GTDB lineage: Bacteria > Eisenbacteria > RBG-16-71-46 > JABDJR01 > JAWXBZ01 > JAWXBZ01. The sequence goes on along the minus strand of JAWXBZ010000008.1, from coordinate 10,532 downwards.
CGCGATCCCCATCGAAGACGAGATGCAGACATCCTATCTCGATTATTCGATGTCGGTCATCGTCAACCGCGCCCTGCCGGATGTCCGTGACGGCCTGAAACCGGTTCATCGTCGGGTCCTGATTGCGATGAACGAACTGAACCTCTCGCCGGAGCGACCTTACCGGAAGTCGGCCAAGATCACCGGCGACGTCAACGGCAACTATCACCCGCACGGCACGACCGCCATCTACGACACGCTCGTCCGCATGGCCCAGAATTTTTCGCTGCGCTATCCGCTGGTGGACGGCCAGGGGAACTTCGGGTCGGTGGACGGCGACGCTCCCGCGGCGGAGCGATACACCGAGGCGCGCCTCACCCGCGTGGCCATGGAAATGCTGGAGGATTTCGAGAAGGAAACCGTCAACCTCCGGCCGAACTACGACAACACGCGGGAGGAGCCGGTCGTCCTGCCGGCCAAGATCCCGAATCTCCTGGTCAACGGAACCACCGGCATCGCGGTCGGCATGGCCACGAACATCCCGCCGCACAACATGGGCGAAGTGATCGACGCAACCATCCGGATCATCGACGAGCCGACCATCCCGGATGAGGAACTCCTGACCATCGTCAAGGGCCCTGACTTTCCCACCGGCGGCATCATCCTTGGCCGCCAGGGGATCCGGGATTGCTACCTGACCGGGCGCGGGCTGATCCGGGTGCGCGCCCGCGCGGAGATCGAATCGTGGAAGAACGATCGCGAGCGGATCATCGTCACCGAGATTCCCTACATGGTCAACAAGGCCTCGCTGCTCGCGGACATGGCCCGACTGGTACGCGAAGGCGTCATTCCGGGCATCTCCGACCTGCGCGATGAGTCTGACCGCGAGGGAATGCGGATGGTCATCGAAATCAAGAAGGACAGCCCCAGCCAGGTGGTGCTGAACCAGCTCTACAAGCACACGGCCATGCAGCAGACGTTCGGCGCCATCAACCTGGCCCTGGTCAACAACCGGCCGGAAATCCTGACGCTCAAGCAGCTTCTTCACCACTTCATCGAACATCGCAAGGACGTCATCGTCCGGCGGACCCGCTACGACCTGTCCCAGGCCGAAAAAAGGGCGCACATCCTCGAGGGTTACAAGATCGCCCTCGACAATATCGAGGAGCTGATCAAGCTCATCCGGGCGGCCAAGGACACAGCCGAAGCCCGCGTTGGCATGATGGCCCGCTTCGCCCTGACGGAAATCCAGGCCAACGCCATCCTGGAAATGCGTCTCCAGCGCCTGACCGGCCTCGAACGGGAAAAGATCGAATCGGAATACCGCGAGATCATCCAGCTCATCGAGGAACTGCGCGCCATCCTGGCCAGCGAACAGAGGGTCAAGGACATCATCAAGGCCGAACTTGCCGAGATGAAGCAGAAGTTCGGCGACAAGCGTCGGACGGAAATCGCACTGGCCGCGGAAGATTTCACGGCCGAGGACCTGATCGCCGACGAGGACATGATCGTCACGATCAGCCACCAGGGCTACATCAAGCGACTGACGACCAACACGTACCGCAGCCAGCGACGCGGCGGACGCGGCATCATCGGGGCCGGCACGCGGGAAGCCGATTTTGTCCAGCACCTCTTCATCGCCTCGACGCACGCCTACCTGCTCATCTTCACTGATCGCGGGCGCTGCTACTGGCTCAAGGTGTACGAGATTCCCGAGGGTAGCCGCACCGCCAAGGGAAAATCGATCGCCAACCTGGTCAACCTGGCGCCCGGCGAGAAAATCAACACGATCGTTCCGGTCAAGGAGTTCGACGACGAACACTTCCTGATCCTGGTCACCAAGAAGGGGACGATCAAGAAGACCACGCTCTCCTCGTACGGAAATCCGCGGAAAGCCGGGATCATCGCCATCAACCTGCGTGACGAAGACACGCTGATTGACGCGGCTCTTACTGACGGCAAGCGCGAGATCCTCATCGCGAAAAGACAGGGCAATGTCATCCGTTTCAATGAATCCACCGTCCGCCCGATGGGTCGCACCGCCGGCGGTGTGCGCGGCGTCACGCTCGAGGAAGACGATGACGTCATCGGCATGGTGGCACTCGAAGGCGGCGAGCAATCAACCGTCCTGGCGGTCACGCAGAACGGCTTCGGTAAGCGAAGCCCGGTCGAGGATTATCGTGTCACCGGCCGCGGCGGCAAGGGTGTCATCACCATCAAGAACACCCCCCGCAACGGTCCTCTCGTGGCGATCAAGGAAGTGACACTGGAAGATCAGTTGATGATCATCACCCGGAATGGCGTGGTCATTCGCCTGCGCATCAAGGAAGTCAGCGAGCTCGGTCGCAACACGCAGGGTGTTCGAATGGTCAACGTGGACGAAGGTGACGCCGTGATGGACGTGGCCCGTCTCATGGACGACGACGAGGCCTGAAAGGCCGCGCCCGGTGCGTGACAACGAAAAGATCCCCGACTCGACGATTCGACGCGTCTCGGCTTACTACCGGGCGGTGTCCGATCTGGTGGCGGCGGGGCAGCCGACCGCCTCGTCCTACGAAATCGCCCGGCGAAGCGGCGCCACCTCGCCCCAGTTCCGCAAGGACCTTTCCCTGTTCGGCAACTTCGGCAAGCGCGGCATGGGTTATCGCGTGGCGGCGCTCCACGAGGAGCTGAAAGCCATCCTGGGCCTGAACCGCCGCTGGCGCGTGGCCGTTGTAGGAGCCGGAAACCTGGCCCACGCCCTCTCGGAGTACCGCGAGTTCCGCCGACAGGGCTTTCTAATCGTGGCCGTCTTCGACGTCGACCCCGGGCGCGTCGGCCAGGAGTGGAATGGTGTCACCGTCGAGCACTTCGACCGATTCGCCATTGCCGCACGCACCGGCGCTTTCGAGATGGGCGTCATCACCACCCCCGCCGCCGCCGCCCAGGACGTCGCCGACCGCATGGTCGAAGCCGGCATCCTGGGCATTCTCAACTTCGCCTCCGTCAAGCTCGTCGTCCCCGACCAGGTAACGCTGCGAAACGTCGACATGGCCATCGAGATGGAGAGTTTGAGTTTTGCGCTGAAGTAGTTGCGGAGTCGGGCGCTGTTGTGTCGGCGTCATTGAAACCCGTCGTGTCGCCCCCCCGGGACCCCCCCGAGAGGTAACACGAGATGCAGGAAAAGCCATCAGCCAATCCCATGAAGACAACCATCGACATTGATGAAGAGCTGCTCAGGCTGGCCAGTAAGTATTCCGGCCTGACCGAGAATGCTGCCATCATTCAATTGGCGCTGGAAGATTTTGTGCGCCGAGGCGCCGCGAAGCGGCTGGCCGAGCGTGGAGGTTCAGACCCAACAGCCACTCTTGGTCCCCGTCGTCGGAACGGTCCGCCCAAGTGACAATTGTCGATTCTTCGACTTGGATCAACCACTTTCATCGTCCCAACCCCGAACTGGTGGGGTTGATGGAAGAGGAAGATGTTTGCGTTCACCCGTTTGTGCTCGGCGAAATTGCCTGTGGTCACGTGAGGCAGCGCCAAGAGGTTCTGGAAGAGCTTCGGAGTCAGTTCCCGGCCCCGCCTTCCGACTCAGAGGATGTGCTGCAGCTCATCGAACACATGAGCCTGCATGGTCGAGGACTTAATTTCGTCGACACGAACAGGTCAGGCAAATGAAAACAACCATCAATATTGACGAGGAGCTTCTCAAGGATGCCGCCGAGTACACGGGGCTCACGCAGAAGACCGCGATTGTCCACCTGGCGCTGGAAGAACTTGTAAGACGCCTGGCCGCGAAGCAGCTTGCCGAAATGGGAGGGTCCGACCCAACGGCCACCCTTGGTCCCCGTCGTCGGAAGGGTCAGTCAAGGTGAGACTCATCGACACGGCAAGGAGGACAATCAACGTCCGGCTTGTCCCCGCCCCCCATACTCCCCAACCCGCCGATCCCCAAACAAATCGTTCCGCGAGTTGATCGCCTTCCGCCGCGATTCCGCCAAATCGATCGTCACCACCGCCGAGCCGGCATTCACCGGATCCGCCGCTGCCAGCACAACGCCCGCCGGATCCACGATCTGACTGCCGCCGGTAAACCCGATCCGGTGATCACCACGGTCCTCCACCCCGGTACGGTTGGATGTGATCGCGAACACCCGATTCTCGAGGCAACGGGTCACCATGGCCGCCTGGCACAGCGTCAAAACCAGATTTGACGGGTGCGCCAGGATGTCCGCACCCGCCAGCGCCAGGCCCCGCGCCGCCTCCGGGAACCGCCAATCGAAACAGATCATCATTCCGATGACCGGTTCGCCCGGCAATGGGAGTCGAAATACAGGCAGGCCCTGGTTGCCGGGCGCAAAGTAAAGCTTCTCCCGATCATAGAGATGCAGCTTGCGGTAGGTGCCGATCCACCCGTCGGGCCCGATCAGGGCCGCGCTGTTGTACCGCGCACCGTCCGCCGCTTCGGCCAGCCCCACCACGAGGAAGGTGTTCAACCGCTTCGCCACCGCCGCCAGCCGCTCGGTCGAGGGCCCCGGAACCGGCTCCGAAAGCGCTGCCGCCTCCTCGACCGACGTGAAGTTGTAGCCGCTCGCGGCCAACTCGGGCAGCACCAGAAGGTCCGCCCGGCCGGCACCCTCGATCGCGGCATCCATGGCGTGGAGATTTCCCGCCACATCCCCAAAGGCCGGCTCGAACTGGATGAATCCAACGCGCATGTTTGCTCCCCGCTTCCTGTGACGGCCGCCACCGGCCCCCATCTGTAGTATCTTTCAGCGACCAGCCAGTGACCAGCAAAGGAGGACTCGTGGCCACGCCAGACGATCGTCCAAGACGACTCTACCGCCCGCGTCGGGATCGCATGTTGTTCGGCGTCTCGGCCGGATTCGCCCACTATTTCAACATGGATCCGACGATTTTCCGACTCCTCTTCGTCGGCGCGATCATCTTCACCGCCATCTTTCCGGGCGTGCTGTTCTATGTGATCTGCGCCATCATCATCCCCGAGGAGCCCGTCTCCGCCTAGTGGACGCCAATCTGTCGTTCGCCACCGGCATCCTGTCGGTACTGATCGGCATGGTCGTTGGTCTTTCACTTGGCCTTGTCGGTGCGGGCGGCTCCATCCTCACCGTTCCAGCACTGATCTATGGTCTCGGTGTCCCGGTCCGCGAAGCCATTCCCTCGGCCCTGGTCCTGGTCGGCACCATCGCCGCCAACGGTGCGTTGCACCACCATCGTAACGGCACCGTGCGACTCGATGTCGCGATCCGTTTCGGACTGGCCGGCGTCGTCGGGGCGCTTGTCGGGGCGCGACTGTCGGAACTGGCTTCGCCGCGCCTCCTGCTGATCCTCTTTCCCTTCGTGATGCTGGCGGCGGCAATCAATATGGCCCGGCACGACTCGGGCAGGCCCCAGGACGACAGCAGGCCAGCTCCGACACCCCAGCACCCCGGCTGGGGCCGGATGATTGCCCCCGGGTTCCTGGTCGGCCTGATGACCGGCTTCTTCGGCGTCGGTGGCGGGTTCGTCATTGTCCCCGCGCTGGCCCTGTTCGTAGGCCTTCCGACGCGGCAGGCAGTGGCCACCTCCCTGGTGGTCATCGTCATCAATTGCGCCGCGGGCCTCGCCGGTCACCTGACCCTCGGATTCGGCATCACATCCGCGCTGGCCTGGATCGTCGTTCTGTTCGCCGCAGGTGGCATGACCGGATCGTTCCTCGGCGCCCGCCTGGCCGGGCGCTGGCCCGAAGCCACCCTCTCGCGGACTTTCGCCGCAATCTTGGCCGCCGTGGCCATCTATCTGCTCATTCGAAACCTGTCTGGCGACCACGCCGGATGAACACCAACACCCCCCTCCTCGATTTCGCCCTGGCCGCCTTCATCGGCGCCCTGGTCGGCATCGAGCGTGAGAAGCGAAAAGCCGAACAGGACCCCAGCGTCGGCGGCCTGCGCACGTTCATCCTGATCGCCCTTTCCGGTGCCGTGGCCGCCTGGCTGACCGAGAAGACCGGCCAGAGCTGGCTCTTCCTCGGCTTCGGCATCATGGTCATGGCCGTCATCCTCATCGGATTCTACGCCCATGCCATGAGGGATCCGGAACTCCCCGGCCTGACAAGCGAAATGGCCGCCGTCCTCGTGTACCTGCTCGGCGGCCTCACCATGTACGGCTTCCGCGAACTGTCGGTAGCACTCGCCATCGCCACCTCGGCCCTCCTGGCCTGGAAAGAACCCTTGAAAGGGATGGTTGGCCGCCTCGATCGTGATGATTTCTACGCCGGCCTCAAGCTCCTCATCGCCACCTTTATCGTGCTGCCGGTCCTCCCCGACAATCCCATCGACCCCCTCAACGCCATCAATCCCCACCGGATGTGGCAGCTGGTCATCTTCATCTCCGGCATCAGCCTCCTCGGCTACGTAGCCACGAGAATCGCCGGCGCCGCCGCCGGCACCGCCCTCTCCGGCCTCTTCGGAGGCATGGTCTCCTCCACCGCCGTCAGCCTGTCATTCGCCCGACAGAGCAAGCTGGACGAGGAACGCCCCGGCGCCATCGAAGCCCTGTCCGGCGGCCTCATGCTCTCCTGGTCCGTCATGTACGTCCGCCTCCTCATCATCGCCTGGGTGGCCAACCAGGCTTTCGGCCAGGCCCTCCTCATCCCCCTTCTGACCCTGGCCCTCACCTGCACCCTCATCGCCGGCGTCTACCTGAGATGGCGCCCAAGGCCGGCCGAAGCCGCCGAGGCCCGCGCCCTGACCCTCAAGAACCCCTTCAGCCTGAAAGCCGCCATCCGCTTCGCCTTCCTCTTCACCGCCGTCACCCTCGCCATCAAACTCGTCGCCGACATGTGGCCCGGCGCCGGCATCTACGCCGTCTCCGCCCTCTCCGGCATGATCGACGCCACGCCGATCACCCTCTCCATGACGCAGTTCGCCAAATCCCACGCCGCCATCACCACCGCCGTCACCGCGGTACTTCTTGGCACTGCCGTGAACAACATGGCCAAGTTTGGCCTGGTGGCTGGGCTCGGCGCCGCCGGTCTACGAAGCCGTGTGGCCGTGGGCCTCCTCGCAACGGCCGCGGTGACCGTAGCCCTGGCGCTGGTTGGTTTTTAGCGAAAATGCCGAGCCGGTGAGTCGCGTGCGATACCCGGTTCGATGGAAGCTGCTGCTGTCGCTGGCGGCCCTGCTCGTGGGGCTCGTGGCTTCCGAACTGTTTTACCGCGGCATGCTCTGGCTGGAGCTGGCCGCCCGCTCAACCAGGCCCGATTTTTATGCCCTGAACAAGCCGCTGCTGCAATTCGATGCGAAGTTCGGATACTCGTACGCCCCCGGAGAATCCATCATCACCTGCGTCGTCCGACGGGGGGCCATTCATACATGGCACTCGCTGACCATCGACGCGAATGGCAACATGGCCGAGCCTCCCTCTACCGCCCCTGAGCCGGTCAAGGTCCTGATCTTCGGCGATTCCTTCACGTCGAACCCGTACCAGCCGTTCGGATGGCCACACTTCTTCGCCCGGGATTCGACATTTCAGGTTCACAATTTCGCCCGCGCCGGCTACGGCCTGTTGCAGATGATCGACCTGGCTGCCGCCAAGACCCGGGAACTCGAACCCGACTTCATCATCGTCGCCTTCATCATGGAAGACCTGATCCGCGCCCGCGCCTGGCATACCGTCGTGGATATCGACGGCCAGCCGACACCCGTCGTCGGCGCCGACCCATCACGCCTTCATGACCCCGCGTTCGCCATGGAGACAGGAGTGATCGACCCAGCCCTCACAACAGGTTGGTGCCAGGCACAGATGGCTCGCCCCGATCCGAGTGATCCCCTGCTTGTTCGTCTCAACGCGCGCTATCAATCCATGGCCGGCCGGCGCCAACGCAATTTCCTGCTGAACCCTCAACAGAGCCTCCTCGTCAATCTACTCGCCCACCATGACCCCTACCACGGCATGCGCACCCCAACAATCACGCCAAAGACCCCACTCAAGAGCTTCGAAGCCGATGCACAATTCGTAAGCGCCATCAAAAGCATCAATGTCCCCATGCTACTCATCGTCCTCCCCAACTACGACGAACTGGCCACCCAGGACTCCCGCCCCACCAAGCGTATGTTGACCCTCCTCCACAGCCTCCAAACCCTGACCGGCTCCAGCCCCCATTTCCTATTCCAGAGCATGGGCACCCCAGGCAATATCGAACGACTCTTCCTGCTGCCGGAGGACCAGCACCCATCAGCCGCCGGCTCGGAGGCCTACGCCACAGCCATCGCCATGCTCGTCGAGGAAAGCGGAATGGCCCAGTAGCGATGCCCGAACTCCCAAGCCCACTGAAACGGTCACAGACAAACCACGGGCCCCAACATGAGGACGCGTACTTCGTCCGCATTATCCAGAGCGTCAGTGCCTTCCTGCTGCCAATCGTCTTTCCCACGCAGGTAGCACTGCGACAAGGGATTCGTTGGGCAGCAGGGAGGTGATTTCGCTGATTCCGAGTCTGAAGAGGTTGGCCGGAACAAATCCCACGTTTCTGATGCGGAACATGGATATCGCAAACGTCGACATCGACAGGCTATTCTATCGCTGGCGGTTGTGGGCGTGATGCACAAATGGGAGTCGCACGGTAACCATGCCAGCACAAAGCAGATGGTCAACGAAGGAAAACGTCGAAACCATCCGCGCGTACTTCGCCATGTTGGCCGCCGAACTCCAAGGGCAGGCGTACAAGAAGGCAGACTATCGTCGCCAATTGGAAGCACACCTGGAGGGCCGAAGCTCTGGTGCCATCGACTTCAAGTGGGGCAACATATCGGCCGTTCTCAACGAGCTCCGTTTTCCGACCATTGCGGGCTTCAAGGAAGCGCCGAATTATCAAGCGGCGTTGTTTACACTCGTCGAGAATTTTCTTGAATCAAACCCGGCAATCCACCAAATGGCTGCTCAGAGCGTAGAAGAGGGCGTCTATGAGACCGTTGCACCAGAAAACCCACTCCTTGCGCAGGTGGAACCACCCTCTCCGGAGTCCGGGAGGAGTGGACGCCCACACAACCCGATTTTTGGGAGGGGGCACGGGCAGTTCGTAGATTACCTGGAGCGAGAGCGACGCAATAGCCTGCTGGGGGCCGCCGGAGAAGAGTTTGTTATGCGATTTGAAATTGAGCGATTGAAACAAGCCGGCAAGAACGAGATCGCCGAACAGGTCGTTCACGTGTCGAAAACGATCGGGGACGGTGCCGGCTACGACATTCACTCGTTCGATGATGAAGCCCAGGTTCGCCTAATCGAAGTCAAGACAACAGCATTCGGCCAAAGTACGCCTTTCTATATTAGTCAGGCGGAGGCTACTTTTTCACAGGCCAACGATTCAGAGTACTGGATCTACCGAGTCTTCGCTTTTCGCACTTCCCCGCGATTGTTTTGCGTCAAGGGGGATGTCTCGCAACAATTCAGTCTAAGCCCTTCAGTTTATCTCGCGCGGCTTCGCGGATAGGACAATAAAGACGTGTCCACACTCTTCGACCACAACTTTGACACGCGCGTGCGCCAGGCCACCTTCTCATGGCTTGAACAGGCCGTGGCGGTGCACGGTGACGTCCTGGAAAGGTCGACCTTGATGGACGGATTTGTGTTCGAAGGGCAGCGCGTTCATCTCGTCTCCCCGCAGCAGGGCATCTTCAAGCCGCGCATGTTAAAGATTCCGCTTTCGATCCTCACAGCACCGCCAGGAGGGCCCTACGAGGACAAGTTCACCAGCAGGCACTTGCACTATCGCTACCGTGGCAAGGATGTCGACCATCCAGACAATAGGGGCCTCCGCGACGCCAAGCGATTCGGGATCCCGCTCGTCTACTTTCACGGACTCATGAAGGGGAGGTACTTGGCCGTATGGCCCGTGTTTATAGTCGGTGACGACCCCGCAGGATTGACGTTTCATGTTGCCGTAGATGACGCGGCGGTCCTGGCAACCCAGGTAGCGGTCGAAGACGGTAGAGGTTTGATCGGAGATGACATGATGGAGGGGCGCCGACTTTACGCGACCACTATCGTCAAGCGACGCATCCATCAACGCGCTTTCCGAGAAAGAGTCCTGGAAGCCTATCGCCGGCAATGTTCCTTTTGCCGCTTCCGACACGAAGAGCTTCTCGACGCAGCACACATTATTCCTGACTCCGAACCCGAGGGCGATGCAAGTGTTCAGAACGGCCTATCGCTTTGCCGTCTACATCACGCGGCATTCGATCGACACTTTCTCGGGATTCGCCCGGACGGAATCATTCAGGTCCGGCAGGACATCCTTGAGGAGGAGGACGGACCGACGCTGAAGCACGCGATTCAGGCACTTCACAATCAATCGCTCCATAGGCCGCGGAGTGTGATCTTTGCTCCATCGCAGCATCGTCTCGAGATGCGTTATGAAAGATTCCTGCACCAGGAGTGACCTGTCGAGGCCACGACGCCACACGTGTCCACCTGTTCAGATTATTCCAGTCGAGCCATCAACCCGTCCATGATCATCCATGTGTTGAGTTGGGCCGCGATTGTCGGTATCTCAGGCGAATGCCGAAAGATGACGG
>JAWXBZ010000007.1:0-22560 GCA_034440375.1 Candidatus Eiseniibacteriota bacterium | reverse complement strand
CCGCGCCGGCACAAGCTCCTCAGATCGAGCCGGGCGCCATCCAACAGGCGGAACGACACGCTCGGCGCCGGGCGGTTTTCCGCGGCCGCCGTCATGGCCGGTCGGAAGAGGGATAGTGTCAGGACGAAAATGGCGGGCACAACCGACACGAAGCGCGGCGAAGTTCGAAGCGTCCGGATCGTCATGGCAGGACGGTGACCCGGTGGACGGCGGTGTTGCGACCCAGCTGTACCCGCACGAAGTAGCTGCCGGACGGAACACGGTTGCCCGAGACTCCCCTGCCGTCCCAGCGCAGGGATTGGCGACCGGGCTCGGCCGTACCGGACCAAGGGGTGGCAACCAGGCGTCCGAGAGGGTCATGCACCGTGGCCTTGGCCGGGAGGGTCTCCGTGGTGGGATTCACAAATTCAATGACGGTGCTGCCGGCAAACGGATTCGGCGCGGCGGACAGGATGAAGCCGGGAAGACCGCCCCCCTCGTCGGGAACACCGACCAGGTTGATCTCATAATCCACCACCGCGCGGATCTCGTTCAGGTAGTAGCGGTCGCCATGCGGATGGATGTTCGCGGAGTGGTAGCGGACGATGCCATCGGCATTGATGACGAGGTAGTTGTCGAACGGCCCGTACAGCGTGTTCAGATTGCCCCCGACCGCCGAAGCGCCCTGCAGGAGAAGCGGGTAGGTGGCCCCCGTCTGCGTCCGGAAGGAGCGGAGCTGCGCCTCCGTGCCGTTGTACATGTCCGCCCCCAGCACCTGGACTCGGCCCGGGTAGGTGACGTCATAGTACTGCTTCAGGTCAGCTTGCACGGACGGACCGTCCGCGAGGCAAAACGGTCAGTTGTACCCCAGCAGGAAGAGGATGATGACCTTGCCCGGGTAGTCGGACAGGGAGCGGGCCGCCGGGGGTGGGGCGTCGAGGGCGTTCTTGGTGAAGGCGGGGGCGGTGTCACCGACATTGATGTTGGCGTGGACGGGCGTCGGGACGACAAGAGTGCCCCCGAACAGAGGCAGGGCCAGCAGGCCCCCGAACAGGACGGCCCTGGCAATCAGATGGCGCATGGTCAGTTCTCCCCTCAGTGTTGTGGCCCATCAATCAGATGCCGGCCTGGCCCGGGAGTTACAGGAGCGGGTGCCAAAGGCGTTACGGCCTCGATTGGCCGTCGGTTTGCTTCCGCGGGAAAAGCAGGGAGGCCACGATCGACAGGCTGAGCAATCCGAATACTACCAGCAGGGAAACGCTGGTCGGGATGTGAATCCAATGAGACAGGACCATTTTTAGGCCGACGAACGCCAGGACGGCTGCCAGACCGATGTTCAGGAAGGCAAAGAGGCCGAGCACGCTGGCCAGCAGAAAGTAGAGGGCGCGCAGGCCGAGGATGGCGAAGATGTTCGAGGTGAAGACGATGAAGGGGTCGCGGGTGACGCCGAATATGGCCGGGATCGAGTCAAGTGCAAAGACGATATCGGTGGTCTCCACCAGGATGAGGACGATGACGAGCGGCGTGGCGGTCAGGACGCCCCCCCGCCGAACGAAGAACTTCGTCCCCTCGAAGTCGGCAGTGACCGGAATGAAGCGGCGAAGGAGGCGGACCAGCCCATTCCCCTCCGGATGGATTTCGGGCTCCCCGCCCTTGAGCATCTTGAGGGCCGTGAGAATCAGGAAGGCCCCGAAGACATACTCGATCCAGGCGAAGCGATTGAGCAGCCACGCGCCGGCCAGAATGAACGTGGCCCGGAAAACGATGGCGCCGAGAATCCCCCAGAAGAGGACGCGGTGCTGGTACTCGGCCGGCACACGGAAGTAGGTGAAGATGAGGACGAAGACGAAAAGATTGTCGACGGAGAGCGATTGCTCGATCAGGTAGCCGGTGAGGAACTCAACGGCGGGGCCCGGACCCTTCCAGAAATAGATCACACCGCAGAAGGCCATGGCCAGCGAGATCCAGAAGAGACTCCAGCCCAGCGCCTCCTTCGGCCGGATGACATGTTCCCGCCGGTGGAGCACCCCGAGGTCGAGCACCAGAAGGCCGATGACAAGGGCCAGAAATGCCACCCAGGGCCAGGCCTCGGCCCAACTCAGCACCGACCCCCCCGACGGTCACCCTGACTGTCCTCTTGCCCGGTGGCCCAACTCAGCGTCATTTTCATGGAATGGTCGATTCTAAGGCCTTTGGGAGGCCGGGAAAAGGGCGCCGAGACCAAAGTTTACTCAAGGCGGGTCGAAACCCGCCGATTTTCTAAGGCGGAGAGCTGCCCCGGATGCCCTATAATCACGGGCTTCCGGGTGGCCGCTCCGGTCCGTGACGGGCTGGATTCACCTCGATCCGTCGAGATTGCTGACTGAGAGCCATCAAACAATGATCCATCGTATCGTCTCCTCCCGACTTCTCGTGAAGGCTCATCCGGTTCATATCTACAAATTTCTCGAAAACCTGGACAATCACAAGACCCTGTGGCCCGCCACCTCGGGGTGGGAAGGCGACAAGGATCAGGCCCGCTACCAGTGGCAGCTTGGTCTTGGGCGCTTCAATGTGGAAACTCGAATCGTTGAGCGCTTCCCGGGCCTGCGAATCTGCGAAGAACCGGTCAGCGGGTCACCGTTTTCGTACCGCCGCTACTTCAAGATCCAGGCCGACGACCAGACCGCAATTCTGAACATCGCGGTCGAGGCACAGATGAGCCGCCTCCAGATGGCGCTGTACCACCTGGCGATGAAGGCGCAGCTCGAGGGGATCCTGAAAAACATCCAAACCCAGATGGAGAAGCCGAAGAGCGCTCCAGCGGCTTCGGCCTCCCCCGTCGCTGTCGCGGCCGCCCCCCCGCCGGCCGCGACGCCGGTCCTCTCGCCAACCTCCTCGACCCCCCCGACCGCCGCCTCGTCGTGAGCCGGACTGCCGGGATCGTGCTCGCCGCCGGCGAGTCCCGGCGGATGGGTCGTCCCAAGGCGCTCCTGCCGTGGCACGGTTCGACTTTCATCGAGATGGTCGTCACACGCCTTGCGGAAGCGGACCTCGACCCGATCCTGGTCGTGATCGGCGCTCACGCCGCGCTGACGCGATCCTCGGTTTCGCTCACCCGGGCGCAATGGATCGATAACCCCGATTGGCCCACCGGCCAGGCGGGTTCGCTTCGCCTTGCGGTGTCGCATCTTCCGGCCGATGTGACGGCCGCCGTCGTGGCGCTCGTCGACCAGCCCCAGACCGACGGCACGCTGGTTCGGCGACTCGTCTCGATACGAGCTCAGAGCGGTGCTCCAGTCGTCCGGCCCGTTTGGAACGGTCGGGGCGGGCACCCCCTTCTGCTCGGATCGGAAATATTTTCGCGCATCAAAGCGGCAGAGCCCACTGAAACGCTGTTTGAGATTCTGCAGGCGTTCCGCAGTGACCGCGTTGATGTTCCAGTTGAAGACGATTCAATTCTGATTGATTTCGATACGCCCGAAGACCTGGTGCGAAATTCAACCCGTTTCGGCGAACAATCATGAAACCGACACCCGGGGGACGTGTATGTCTTGGTGCATGTGACACCGAGGGCGAAAGCCCTCACCCCCTGAGTAGGAGCCGTCGACGCACTTCGAACCCGAGCGGCCACGGGACGAGGCAAAACGTCGGCGGCTCGTTTATTTGCCTCCGCCGGGGGGACGCCCCCTTGACCCGCCTTTCCAGCCATCCCCACAATCCTGCGCCATGTCGACGCCCCTGAACGAATCAGCAGCCTTCGGTCCCCCCGCCGGTGACGCATCTCAACTGATCGCATCTCACCGTGCCGCACGGGATGGCGCGGCGCTGATCGACCGATCCGATCGCGCACGCCTCGTCCTGTCTGGCCCGGACGCACTCGACCTGCTTCATCGCACCACCACCGCCGACTTGTCGGAACTGGCTGCCGGCCAGTTTGCCACCACTGTCATCCAGATAGAGACGGGACGGATTCTCGATTGGCTCCTCCTGTGGCGTCGGACGGACGACCTGTTGATCGTGACCGGGCCTGGCCGCGGCGCCGCCGACCTCGAGTGGCTGGACCGGATGGTGATCATGGACGATGTAACCGTCCGTTCCCTTGATGACGAGAGCGCCCTTTTCGAACTATCCGGTCCGGATGCCGCGGCAATCCTTGGCCGGCTCGGTCTGAAATTGCCCGGTCGGGTGGGCGCTGCCGCTGAACCCCGATGCGTTGATGGGATCGTCGACGGTGCGCTGATTACCGTGGCCATCGCCCGCCGCGCCGAACACCCCGAGTGCTGGCTGGTGGTGCCGCGCGCCGCCGCTCCGGCGGTCGCGGCGCGCCTGCAACAAGCCGGCGCCACGCCCATTGGCCTCGTGGTGGACGAGGCGCTGCGACTCGAACGTGGTCAGCCGCTGGTCGGGCGTGAGCTGACGAACCAGGCCAACCCGCTCGAGGCCCGGCTGCACGCCTCGATTGGATTCAGGAAGGGGTGTTATCCCGGCCAGGAAGTCATCGCCCGGATGATCACTTACAAGTCGGTGAAGAGGATCCTGTCTCTCATCCAACTCGAGCGGGCAGTGACCGCGCCGCGGACCGGATCGTCCTATCCGTTGGCCGACGGGACCGCCGCTGGCCGGATCACCTCGACGGCCTGGTCGTTCCAACATGCCGCGCCCCTGGCAATGGGATATCTCCGAAATGACCTGGCGCTCACCGGTACAAAAGTGGCAGTGAACACGCCCGACGGCCCGGTGGGCGGACAGGTGATCGACTTCCCGATCGCGGGGACGCAATGGAACTGAAACTGCCGGACCTGCGCATCGTCGACACCCGGCGGCTTGTTCTGCACGAGGAATCCGACCCGTCGCGGAGCGAGCGAATCGCCGCGCGGCTGGCTGAAGAGAAGGTGCTTGGGAATCCGCCCATCGTGGCCAGTGTACCGGGCACTTCAAAATTGATCGTGCTCGACGGTGCCAACCGGGTCAGCGCCGCATTTGTACTGAAGCTGACCGCGCTGATGGTGCAGGTGGTCGACTACGCGGACCCGGAGGTTCGACTGCACCGGTGGCACCACCTCCTGCTGGAACTGGACGGCGCCGCCCTGCTCGAATCGGTGCGGAAGATCCCGCTGGCCATCGTGGAGAAAACCGAGGCCAAGACTGCCGAGAGGGCGTTGTCCGGAAAGCGGGTCGCCTGCGTCGTCCGTCCGCGAAACGGAACGGCATGGCGTGTCCTGCCCCGCCCCGGCGTGAGCCCGGCGGCGGTGATGCGGGCCGTCACCGACATATACAAGCGCCGCACGCAGATTTATCGAATCGCGGACGAGCAGATCGACCGGCTGGCCGAGCAGACGGCGGCCAATGTCACGGCGGTCATCCTCTTTCCGGGATTCCGGAAGCAGGACATCGTTCGCTTCGCCCTCAAGGAAGGAGAAAAACTTCCGCCCGGAATCACCAAGCACTTCATTCCCAACCGGGCGCTCAAGGTGAATCTCCCCCTGTCGGTGCTGCGCGGGAAGAAGACCCTGGCGGCACGGAACCGGGAACTGGCGGCCTTGATTGCCAGGAAGAGCCGCGAGAAGAAGATCCGCGCCTATCCCGAGCCGACGGTCATTTTTGATGAATAGGTCGGGCAACGCGCTGGCTCTGATCCTGGTGGTCCTGGCTGTCGGCCTGGTTGACAGGGGTGGTGCGGCCAGCGCCCAGGAGTCGGCCACCGCTCCGGACACCATCTCCGAACTGTTTCGCACCCTCCCGATGCCGCCGCTCGAGCCCGGGCTCCAGTGGGGTTGGGACCCGACGGCCTATGAACCGATGGCGCATCCGGTGCTGGAGGATTTCCTGTGGCGGCGGCGGGAGATCGACAAGCGAAACCTGCCGATGCTGGTTCGGGCGCGGCTGGAACTGGAGCTTGCATTTCTTGGCGCGGCGCAACGACAGGGCCCCACCGACCTGCGGCGCGTTTCGAATGCCGATTCCATGACCAGCGAGGCACGGGCCGTTCGGGCCAGGCGTAGCTACGCCCGGTTGTTGGCCGGGGTGCCGGACAACGGCGAAGTCCTGACCGACGAAGGGGACCTTCATCGTTTCCTGGGTTACCCCGATTCGGCGCTGGCCAGCTACCGAAAGGCGGCGGCCTCATCACGCGTACCGGCGCGCCTCCATGGCCGGCTGGTCAACGCGGAGCTGGAACGACTCCTCGCCAACCCGGCGGCCTCGACCGAACGGGTCTTTCGGGACCGATTGGCCGACGGAGAACACTTTTTTGCCGCCCCAGCACCGGCGGACAGCCAGCGAGCGGCACGTTTTCACCTGGAACGGGGCCGGTTTCGGATCGATCGGGCCATCCTCGAGGTGCGCGCCGATCAGGCACTGCATCCGGAGCGTTGGCGTTCGGCCGGGGCCGATTCACTCTTCAGCCTGATGGCCCGCGTGGTGTCACCCGAGACACGGCGGGCGTTTCAGGCGGCCGCCGAAAGCGATACGAACCTGGCGGAAGCGCATGGCCTGCTCGGCTCGATCGTGACCGGTCAGATATTCCTGCCGATTGCGGCCGAAGGTCTCCTGATGCGGCACACGGTCGCCTCGCGTGACTCGCTCGCCGCAGGGTTGTGGCATCTCCTGGTGAAGCGACGTGAGCAGCGGGCCGGCGATGCCGCCTACGCGGCGGCCAACCTGAACCGTTGCGAGCTGCTGGCGCCGTCACGATATCCGCGAACTCGCGCCGAGCTGGCGCGGCTGGCCTTGCTGCTCGGTGACCTGGACGGGGCCGCCGGCCTGTGGCGGTCACTGATGGTTCGCGATCCCGACGACATCAACGATCAGGCGACCGAGTTGTATACCGTTCACGCGCTCGAGGCGGCGGCCGGTTTGCCGTCCGACCTGCCGATCGCCGGGCGGATGGAAGCGGCCATCCTCGGGGCCATGACGGCCAACAGCGGCGCGGCCGGAGCCGTGAGCGCCCCGATGCTGTCCTGGCTGGGAATATGCCGTGGCGGGCTCGGGCGATTGGACGAGGCCCACCGCGACCTCAGCCGGTCGGCGGCCATCGATTCCACGCAATGGCGGGCACGCCTTGGCCTGGCGGTCCTGGCGTTGCGCGAAATGAATGCCGCCGTCGCGGAGCCTCATCTTCAGTACGTTGGAAGAAATTTCAACCGGCTCGATGAACCGGCCCGTGGCCTCTACTGCGGTGCCGTGGGCCTGTTGTACGCCGCGCGGCGGGATTCCGCGAAAGCGAAGAGCTGGCTGATGGAGGCGATCCGCTTCGACCCGCTTTCGCCCTTGCTGCGGAAGGCGGCCAACCAGGTGGCCGGCACGCCCTGATCACGATCGACATGGTGAAACGAAGGAGCGCACGATGGAGTGGACACCGGAAGCCAGTGACAAGTTCAAGGTGCTGTTAGGCGAGATTCCCGTCTTCATGCGGCCGCTGGCCGAGAAGATGGGCCGGAACGAAGTGGCCAAGGTGGCGGCGACCCGCGGCGTGTCGCAGGTGGACATGGCCACCATGGTGATCGGTCTGGTCAAGGCCACGCCCGCGCATCTGAAAGACCAGATGAAGGAGGCGATGGCGAAGCACGGCATCCGCCTTGCGGACTACGAGGAGCAGCCCTAGCGACCGGCACGACTCAGCCGGTTTCTCCGCTCACCGGCCTTCAGTGCTCACGCAGGAGCAAAGGCCCCGATCGCGCAGCATTTGAGCGAGGGACTGCGCCGTCTGTTGTGCCCCACGAACATTGAAGTGCACATCGTCGTAGAAAAAGTCGAGAGACTTGACGAGCGACGCCGAGAGATCGAGCAGGGGCACGTCCAGCTGGGTGGCCACGCGTCGCATGACGTCGTTGTACCCCTCCAGGGCGCGATCGAGCTCGTCCTCCCGATAGCGCACGCCGTTCAGCAACGTCAGCCAGTGCCAGTCCTCCGCTTTCGGATCCACCGTGCTGTTCCAGGTGGTTTGCTGGGTCAGAAAGACGACCCGGGCACCGTTGGCGCGCGCCGCTCCGGCCAGCGTTCGCAGGTTTGCTTCATAGGGATCGTGGTCGACGCGGGGCGGGCCATCCGTGATCGGATACGACTGGCGGACGGCCACCTTCTTTCGATAATTGGTGGTCTGCGTGACGCCTTCGAGAATTTCCTTTTCCGAGGGGGCCACTCGCTTGAATGTGTAGTACATGCGGCGAAATACCTGGAATTCAGAGGCCAGGAGCAGGAGTGGTGACGGGCGGTTTGGCTGGGACACGGCATCCAGATGAAGATAGTCGTGGTTGTAGATGGCCCGACCCAGATCGTTCAAGCCGGCAAAAACGATGATGAGATCCGGCTCCAGGTGGACGATCCGGTGAACCAGCATCGAGACATGATCATCGCTGGCATCACCCGATTTTCCGGCGTTATGAACGCGAACGGTGCAATCGGAGTCCGTCTGAAGTTCCCGCTGCAGCACGGCGTCCAGGGATTCCGAATCGTCCAGGTAAAGACACTCCGTCGAGCTGCCACCGACCAGGAAGATTCGAAGCTCGCCCTTTGGCTTTGGAACCGTGAGGGTCGGACCGCGATATCCGAAGTTGTTCACCGTGAACCGCTTGGATCCCGAGACGCCCGGCAGGCCCGGCTCCGGCAAGGTTGTCATCGTGTAGTCGGGAGCAAACTGCGACCGGATGAAGGAGTTTTCGAACCCGGCTATCCGGCCTTCCTTGGTGGTCGCGTAGGGGTCGGGAATCGGCAATGCCAGCCGGAGGGCGAACTCGGCTGCCAGGAGGGCGATGGCCAGCGAGGTCATCAGGAGGACCAACCGGAACCCGATCTGCCGAACCATTATCCTCCCGTGCCCCCGACCGGTTGTCGATCCTCCCGGAAACGCGCGACCGTCATCCGCGCGGATAGTACCCGGACAAACTGTTGGATGCGACGGGGCAGCATCAAAGGACCGACGTCCCGCTGGTCGCATCGTCCGGCGCTTGTGAGCCGACGACTCCCGGCGTTATGGTCGGCTGATGTCCAGCCTTAAACCATGCCCGGCGTGCCGGGCGCTGATCGATTCGACTGAGCGACTCTGTCCCTATTGCGGCGCGGCCGCCGACCGAAAAAGCGTCCGCGAGGTTCATCTGTCGGCATCGGACAACCCCGGAATGGTGACTGGATGGCTGATCGGCATCTGCATCCTCTTCTTCGTCCTCGAGATGGTGGCCACGCTGGGTGCTCTCGGGGGCAAGGGGTTGTGGGCGGCACTGATGAACGTGCCGGGTGGCCTGCTATTCGAGATGGGTGCCCGCTCGACGCCCCGTATCCTGGCTGGCGAGTGGTGGCGGCTGATCGTGCCGATCTTCCTGCACGGCAACTTTCTTCACCTGTTGTTCAATTCGATGGCGCTGATCCAGGCGGGGCCGCTGGCGGAGCAGGCCTATGGCCGCCCACGCTTCATCCTCATCTTCATCCTGTCCGGCGCACTCGGATTTCTGCTCGGTGCCTGGACCTCGCCCACGAACATTTCGATCGGTGCCTCCGGCTCGCTGTTCGGCCTGATCGGTGCGGCCGGCCTGTACGGTCATCGCCGTGGCGATGCCTTCGGCAAGATGATTCGCGGCTCCATGATCCAGTGGGGGTTGTACGCGCTCCTTTTCGGCCTCCTGATCCGGGCCGACAACGCCGCCCACCTCGGTGGCCTGGTCAGCGGCATTGCCCTGTCGTTCCTGATGGGCGACCGCAACGGCCGCGGCGACGAGCGTCTCTGGACGGCTCTTGCCTGGGTGGCGGTGGTCGTGACGCTGGCGGCGATCGGGTTGGGGGTGGCGGCTTACCTGGGGTCGGCGTCCGGCTGAGCCAACCGTCTAGTTGATATACCCCAGACTCCGCAGCTGCTCCTTGATCTGCGCATCGATCGGGCTAGAGATCGGGTCATCGGCGTGGCGAAGGCCCGTTTCCCAGGTGGCGATTATGGTGGGAGACTGCCGGAGACTGGTGGCACCCGCGCCAGCGCTGTCAAGTGCCGCCTCAAACCGGGGCTCTCTCGTTCCGGGCATGTCATCGGCCAGGGGCAGGCCGAGCAGCGACAGGCAGAGCGGCGCCACGTCGTAAACGTTCAACGTGTCGAGGCGCCGCCCCTTCGCAAAATCCGGCCCGATGCCGAAGAGGACGCCGGCCGGTGCATTCGTGTGGTGGTTCTGGGCGAAGTCATATCCGTGATCGGATACGATCACGATGTTGACGGAATCGCCCATCGCGTCGAGAAATTCGCCGAGCCGCGCGTCGGTGGCGCGGTATCGTTCGGCGACCGCCCCCGAAAAAATTCCCCCCTTGTCCTTGTAAACCGCGAAGTAGTGGCAGAACTCGTCGACTGGATAAAAGCTGGCGGCCACAAAGCGCGCGTCATACTTCTCCATCAGCCGTGGCAGGTAATGACCGGTCGGGTCGCGCAACGCGGCGGCGATTGCCTTGACCTTCCAGTCGGAGGCGGGAGCGTCGTGCCCAGCGCCGACATAGGGCTCGAGCATCAATCGGGTCACATCGGGAATCGTGGGCGGTGGCGGCAGGCCAGTGTAGACATCGGCGGGAAAGTGGAATCCTTGTTGCAACATGTCATGGGCCTGGCTCTCGAAGGAACCCATGATCTGAAGCCAGCCGACACCCCCGGCCACGTTGAAGCCGTTCAGCTTCTCGACCGGCCAGGTGACGAGCCAGCGATAGGCGCCCACCGGCATGAACCGCCCGACGATGTTCCAGAGGGCCTCCGCCGTGCGCATGTTGCTCGTGTACGGGGACTGGAGCGACGGCATCCCCGGCAGTTTCTCCAGCATCGGGAAGACCCGGAAGTTGAGGCCGGTATGTCGCGGGAACTGGTGGATGGCCTTCCGTATCCCCGGAAGTCGGAAGACGATGAAGTGCCGGATGCCGTGCTGCGCCGGCGTCTTGCCGGTGATGATCGTGGTCCAGACCACCGCGGATAACGTCGGCTCGATGGTTGCCAGCGCCCCCCAGGTTCCCTCGCGCATCAGGCGGGCAAACGTTGGAAGTTCACCGCGGCCCGTCATCGGAAGGATCATGTCGTCCAGGTCGGCGCCATCGATGCAGAGGAGCACCAGAGGTGGGCGGGAGGCCGGCGGTGGCGGGATGTCGGCCAGTGCAGCCGGAGCGGCGATTGTGGGGGTCGGCGCTTTCGGCGGGAAGGCCAGGGTCATCGCCACGATCAGTGCCCCGGCCAGAACCATCCCGCGAGTCAGAAGTTGCCGGCTTGTCATTCCCATCGAGCGCGCCAGGCCGGCAACCAGCGGACGGATCAGCCACCCGATGACGGACAGGCCCACGATCAGGCCGGCCAGCGACAGCAGCAGCCGTGGTTTCGAGGCTCCGAAGAGCAACCCCGACAGGAATCCGTGCTGCAGGCCGACATCCGGCAGGAGGCCGTAGTAGATCAAGGGGCCGATCAGGAGGCCGGCCACGCCCGCCGTACCGAGCCGCTCCGTGGTGGCGGACGACCGGCCGGCCATGACACCGATCAACGCGAGAAGGACAACACCCAGGAGGCCGAGCACGAGGCCGACCAATCCATAGCCGATCGCAAAGTAGAGGAAGAGCAGCAGCGGATCACGGAGGCCTTCCGCGAGATGGGGATTCATGCCGAGCGTCAATCGGCCGAGGAGAAGACCGACCATGAGGCCGCCGCCGATGCCGGCGCGGAGGAGGTCGCCCGGCCGCGGTCCACTCTGATCGTGCGTGCGCGTCTGGGTCATGGCCTCATGACGGATGGAGTCGACGGAATGGACGGAACATCAAGCAGGCTATCAGGATGGGCCGATTCCGACTAGCGGCGATCGACGAGCTGACGAAGGTTGTCCGCGCCCGACTGGTCCGGCTCGAGGTCAAGTGAGGTTTGGAAGGCCTTGATCGCCTCGTCCTGGCGACCGGTCTTGTAGAGCAGGGCACCGTAGTTGTTCCAGGCCAGGGCAAATCGCGGCCGCACGGCCAGGGCCTGCTGGAAAAGCATTTCTGCGTCGTGATGCCGGCCGTCGTCCAGGTGCAGAAGCCCGAGGTTGTTCAGCGCCGCGAAATCATCCGGATTCTGCCGGATGGCCGTCTCGTAGGCCCGGACAGCGCTGGCGGTGAGCCCGAGCTGGGCATAGGCCAAGCCAAGGCTCGTTTCCAGGCCGGGGACATCATCAGCGCCCTCCTTCCGGAGCGATTCTAGAAGTGAGATCGCTTCGGAAGGGCGTTCATCGGCCAGTGCCAGCATGGCCAGGCCCAGCCGCGCCGACCGCAAGCCGGGACTGATCTGCTCGGCCTCCGCGTAGGCCCGGCGCGAGGATTCCGGATCTCCGCGACGGCGGTAACTGTCGCCGATGACGGCAATGAGATCGGCGACCTCGTCGCCGTTGGAAGCCACCTGATCGTAAAGGCCCCAAAGTGAACCGAGGCTGCACCCGGCCAGCGGATCGCCGGACAGGAACTCCAGCCGGGCGTTGTTGCGCAGGATGGCGGCGCTCAGCGTGTCGAACCGGGTGCGCCCCGATTCGACCCCTTCGTTCATCACCGAAACGGTGTGGGAAACGTGCGGAAGACCGAAGGCATGGCCGAGTTCGTGGCGCAGGACAAGGGAAAGGTCGCGCCCGGCCCGCTCGGATACCAGAAGATGGCGGCCTGGCGTATCGGAATGGCCCAACCGGATGAAGTGCCTGTTCCCACGCCCTCCGGTTGCGCCGGCGAAGCCCACGATCAGTTCCGCGCGGGAGCTCACCACCTCGGCCGACATCTCGTTCTGAAGCGCGGCCACATCATGGTCGGCAGATTCGGACTCCCAGTCCAGGAATTCGACAATCTTGAAGGTGATCCCGAAATCGCCGAAGGCCGTCCCGGCCTCGACAAGTGCCGCCTCGGCCCGTTCCTGCCACCCCGTGCGGGCACGGTAGGCGTCGTCGGCCGCTACGGCCACCCGAACCATTCGATCGGCCCGGGCCTCCGAGCCAAGGGTCAGGAGAAGCCCGATCACGAATCCAAATCCCCTGCGATTCACTGGATTTTCGTCCTCCCGGACCGATTTTGCCTGATGACGCCCGCATCCACTACGGTTATCGGCACCCTGGCCTTTCCGGTTCAGTTCCGTGGTACGCCATTGACCGGATGCCACCGGATTCGGGTCAGGTGACGACAGCGTCGATCCACCCGGGGTCAAGCTGGTATAGTGTTGCTGGACAACGGAGTGCAACCTGATGCCGATCTGCCCGCGCTGTCGATCGAGGTTTGACTACGACACGGAACGGTGTCCGGCCTGCGATGTCGTTCTGCTGGAAGTCCTCGAAATGGAGGGGCCGCTGCCGGACATGGACGACTTCGAGGAGGACGACTTGGTGGAGCCCGTCGGTGAAACCCCTGTGGATAAAAGTGATGGGGCGCTCAAGCTCCTCATCGAGGAACCAATGCCCGAAATGGCGGCCATGATCCGCGAATTTCTCCAGAATTGCGGAATCGGTTGTGTCGTTCACGAGGACCCCATTGGTCACCTCTACCGGCTCCCGGTGCCCCTCTCCCGGGCCCGTGTCTACGTGCGCGAAACCGATTGGGATGAGGCGCGCCAGCTCGTCGACCAGTTTTTCCGGAAGCCCTGATCGTCCGTGCCGACCATCACGTATCACCGCGTCAACGTCTTCACCACGCGCCCATTTGGCGGCAATCCACTGGCGGTCTTTCCCGACGCGGAGGGGCTGCCAACCGACATCATGCAGAGCCTGGCCAGGGAGATGAATCTTTCGGAGTCGACGTTCGTGCAGCGGGCCCGCGCCATTGGCGCCAACGTTCGCGTCCGGATCTTCACCGTGGCCGAGGAACTGCCGATGGCCGGCCACCCAACGCTTGGCACACACTTCGTATTGGCACGGCTGGGTCGCTATGAGCTGAGTGAGCCGGTGACGCGGGTCTTCCAGGAGATCGGGGCCGGGATCCTTCCCGTCGATCTCATGGTCCGGGCCGGGCAGGTGAGCAAAGTCGTGATGACTCAGTCGGAGCCCGTATTCTACGAGCCGATCCACGAGCCGGGACCGCTGCCGGAAGCGATGGGCATTCCCGAATCCGATTTCGCCACGCCCGATTTGCCGATCCAGATGGTGTCGACCGGCTTGAAGCAGATCATGGTGCCGCTTCGCTCGCTGAAAGCGCTGCGACGCGTCATGCCCCGGATGGACCTGGTGCGGCAGGCGGCGGAGCTGTTCGGCAGCAAGATGTTTTATCTCTTTACCCGCGAAACGATCGACCCGATGTCAACGACCCACGGCCGGCTGATCATGCCGGACCATACCGGCGAGGATCCAGCATCGGGCAGCGCCGCCGGTTGTCTTGGCGCCTATCTGGTGCGCCACAAGCTGGTGCCTTGCGATCCCATCGTCCGGATCAGCAATGAACAGGGTCACGAGGTGGGACGCCCCAGCCAGATCGAAATCGAAATCGAAAATTCCTACGACGGCATCTCGTCGGTCAAGGTCGGAGGACCGGTGGTCTACCTGGGGCAGGGCACGATCGACTGGTAGACGTGCGGTGGCGACAACAAAGTGAACTGCAGCGGGCGGCCGGCTCCGATGGAACCGCCCGCCCGCGTCGTGCCTACTGATTGAGTCCCTGAAAAATCGCGAAGACTGCGCCCTGCGGATCGTGAAGAATGGCGAAGCGCCCCATGTTCGGGATGTCGGTCCCCGGCATGAGTGGTTTGGCGCCCAGTCTCCCCGCCTTCGCGAATGAGTCGTCGACACTGGCCACGGCGAAGTAAGGCAGCCAGTGGGGCGGCACATCCTTCATCGCTTCGGTCAAGGCATACATGCCGCCGATTGGCGTCTCGCCCTTCATGAACATGGTGTAGGGCATGTCGCCGGAACCGGTCATCGGCGTGGTACCCCAACCGAACAAATTGGTATAGAAGGCGCCGTTGATGTCGGTGTTCCGCGTGCCAAGTTCGTTCCAGCACAGCGTGCCGGGCTCGTCACGCCGGCCGGCCCCCTTGTGGCTCTTCGGCTGCCACACGGAAAACATGGCGCCATCGGGATCCATGAAGACGGCCATTCGACCATGCTCCATGACATCGAATGCGTCCATCAGAACCATTCCGCCGAGCGACTTCACTTTCGCGGCGGTGGCCGCCGCGTCGTCCACTGCCACGTACGACATCCAATGAGGTGGCACCCCCTGAGACGCCTGCTCCGCCTGAAGATCGGCCAGCCCGGCCACGTCATGGCTGCCGAGCTTCGCCATCGTATAAGTCATGTCGGGTCCGGCCGGATTCTCCTCGAAGGTCCAGCCGAAGAGCTCGCCATAAAACTTCCGGGCCGCCGCGCGATCCGTCGTGGCCAGATCCACCCAGCAAAAGGTGCCGGGGGAGTGTTCGCTGCATTCTGCCATGGTCCCATCCTTTCCAATGTTGAGGGGTGTGAGCCGAAATCTTACGCCCGACCTGCCGCGTCGGCTACCAGGGATTCAGGGCAATCGGTGGAAGAGTGGCGCCGCGAGCAGCGGGTTTTACAACCGCGGTCCGTCATCCCGGCGCCACAATTCGGGCATGTCGTGCGGAGGTCATCGGATGGCGACCTGGCCGGCCCGACCCCCGTTCACCTGGCCGGTTTGACGACCTGGGCGGTGACGATGTCCGGGCGCCAGACAAAGTCGGCGGCGGCGAGCCCGGCCAGCAGCTCGCGGGCCCTGGATTCGAAGCGTTCGCGCGAGGATGACGAGAGGGCCAGGAATCGACGCCGTCCCGCGCCTACGCCGAGTCGAACCCCGGCCAGCGTTTCCGGCGTAAAGTCGTGGACTCCGGCTGACAGAGTCACCGACACGGAGCGGAAGCCGAGCGTGGTCAGCATGGCTTTCAGCGCCGCCGGTCTGCCTATCTCCTCGTGCCAGACGGTGGGTGCCTTCGGATCCTCGGCCGGCCCGCCCATCTCCATCAGGAGGTCGTCCCAGGCCGTCATGGCCGGGCAGCCGGGATCGTCGGCGCCCCAGGTGACGAGCTGGAGCCGTCCACCCGGTTTCAGGATTCGATAAATCTCGCCCAGCGTGCGGCGTTGCTCGCGGATGTGATGCAGGGCGAACGTGCAGACGACCAGATCAAACCGGCAATCCGGAAACGGAAGCCGCACCGCATCGAATCGCACGACGGGGATGCTCGGAGCCAGTTGCCGCGCCTGAACCAGCATGGCCAAAACCAGGTCACCGGCCACGAGGCGGGCATTCCCGGGAAGTCGCGGAGCCAGCCGCCGACTCGCGAGGCCGGTGCCGCAGCCAAGGTCAAGAAGCCGCGGCGCCCCCGGTGGAATCGGCAGCGCGTCCAGTGTCGGTCCCGCCAGATGGTCCAGTACCGGCGCCCACCAGTCGCGGTATCCCTCCGCACTGGCGGCATAGTGAGTGGTGATCAGGGCGCAGCTGTCCTCCATGTGGGCTATGGTAACCTGCCTCGATGATGACATTCATCGCCCCAGCGGCTCCGTCGCGCACCGTCGCCGCCCGGGGAGCGGCACCGATCGCTTTGATGCTTGTGATGATGACACTCCTGCCGATGACTCCCGCCGCCTCTGCCGCTGACCCGGCCGGTTCCACGTCGCCCGATTATTTTGCGCCGCTCAAGGCTCAACAGGCACGGTTCGAAGAACGGCTCGCCCGATCGTCTGACGGGTCGGACAGCAAAACGGCCAGCCTCGACCCGGTTCGGGCGATGATCGCCACCGGGCGGTTGGACGAAGCGTCCGAGCGACTGGCCCGCATCGAGCACTCCACGCCCGATTGGACGATCCTCGCCGCGCGCGTGGCGATTCTTCGCCAGGACTTCGAACTCGCCGGGCGACTCACGACACCCCTGATGCATGAGCGCCGCATGCTGTCCGACGACGAGCGGGATCTTGTCTACGCCTGGCTCTTCGCTGCCGACAACACGCCCGAAGTGGCAAAACGCACGCGTGGCATCTCGCTGGCCCGGGACACCGACGCCGGAATGCCCGACCTTCTGGCCGCCGGCCGGCTGTCCTACCAGATGCTGAACTTTGACCGCGCCGAGTCCTGCTACGTTCGGGCACTCGATCGGGCCGGCCAGTCGGATGAAAATGTCGTCTTTCGTGCGGCCGCGCGGCGCGGGTTGGGTCAGGTGCAGTTTCGTCGACGTGACTTTGACGGCGCTCTCGCGTTTCACGAGAAAGCCATGTCGGATATGGCCACGCCGGACGTTCTGATGGCCTCTTCTGAAACGCTCATCCGGCTTGGACGGACCGACGAAGCCATTACCGCCGCCGAGTGGGCGGTCAAGTTAAACCGCTACCACGACGCGAGCCACTACTACCTTGGCAACGGTTATGCCAGAAAAAACTATACCGAGCTGGCAGTGGCCTTCCCGGGCAAGTTCGCCGATGAGTCCGGGCGGAAATTGATGGCCGATGCCGACCGCCTGCTGGCAGACGGCAAGCGCCGCGAAGCCCGCGCAGCATATGAATCAATTCTCCGAACGCACCCGGACTGGGCAGACATCCGGGTCCGGATCGCCAGTTACGAGTTCGAGGAAGGGCAATACGTCGCCGCACGCGACGCGTGTTTCGAGGCATTGCGCCTTTGCCCCGAATATGGCCGGGCCCACGCCACACTGGCCAAGGCGCTCGAATTCCAACGGTTCGACATCGATGTGCATCGTAGGGACTACGAGGCACGCTTCGACGCGTCGCCCATGCCGGTCCTTCCCGGCATCGAGCGCTACGTGGCCAACTGGAAGAGCCTGTCGCCGCGTCACCAGAAGCGGGTGGCGCTGTCGGTCGAACCGTGGAAGAACTTTCTGCCGGTACTTCTCGATGGCGGTTGCACGCACTACGTGAAGCCCCTCCACCAGCTTCTATCCGAAACGCCCGGCCTGGAAACTCTGCGCGACCAGCGGATCAGCTATGACAGCCGCCTCTGGGACGATGTACGGGGTGCCGGCGGCTACAACACGGTAACCGGCATCGAGGACGTCGAGCGGACGATCTTCGACCGCTACAACACGGTACTCCACGAACTGACGCACCAGGTGCACGGCGTCATGACAGCCGATCAGAGTCGCGAGATACAGGAGCTGTATCGCCAGGCCAAGGAGCGCGACGACTTGACGAAGAACGGCTTTCTCAGCCGTTACGCCGGCGGGTCCGTATATGAGTACTTCGCCGAAGGAGCCAACGCGCTCCAGTCGAAAAAACGTGACGTTTTCGACAGTCGCGAGGAAGTCTACGAGCGGCTCGAGACAATGGATCCCGACCTGATGGCCCGGGTCCGGCACTTCATGGCCCTGGCCGATGTTGAACCGAACTACCCCATCGCCTATGTGAATGCGGGTCAGGACCGGGTTGGAAAAGGGTATGTCGATGCCGGCGTCGTCTTCTTCGAGAAGGCGCTGCATCGCTCCCCGAACGAGGAGACAGCGTTGACCGCCCTGGTTGGGGCCCGAGCCCTGAAGGGCGATCGGGTCACGGCCGGCGAGCTGGCGACACGAGCCATTCAGATGTATCCCGGCAGCGGCTCGGTGCGCACGACGGCTGCGGATGCCTTCTGGCGCTCCGGCCGGCCGCTGACGGAGGTCCTCCACGAGTTGAAGGAAGCACGGGCAGCCGTCAAGGAGGAGGATCGCTATCTGGTCGACGGGGCCATTGGCAGCTATTCCTGGAATCTGGGTCAGGTCGATGACGCGCTGGCGGCCTACGACGCCCTGCTGACCTATCAATCGGACAGCCCGGAGGGGTTATGGGGCAAGGCCGCCTCGCTGGCACTGGCCGAACGGTGGGATCAGGCCTTTCCACTCTATGAACAGGCGGTCCGGCTGCGCACCGGCGTCGTGTCACTCCGTTGCGATGTCGCGCGCGACTTGATCCGCGCCGGCCGGCTCGACCACGCCCTGACACATCTCGACGAAGCACAGCTCCTGGAAGCCGAGAACCCGATCGCCGAGGCGTTGCGTGGCTGGGCCGCCCTGGCTGCCGGACGGCCCGGGGAAGCGCTGGAGCATGCTCAACGGGCTCGCACCTGGGGAGACTGGTGCGATCTGGCCTGGATTATCGAGGCCCACGCCTTGAAGGCCACCGGCGATGCGGCGGCCGCGACACGAGCCGTCGCCCCGATACAGGCCCGCCTCCGGGAGAACGCGCCGCCGGCCTACCTTTACAGGCCTAAGATGGCCACCTGGCAGTCGATCCACGAACTTCCCGTCGTGGAACGAAATCTTCTCGAGGCGCTCGATCGCCCTTGAGGGTCTTCAGCTTCGTGGCTGAATGGAAATGGTTGAGCGAGTCCGGACCAGCGATCCCGGCGGCACATTCATCGTCAGGATGGCGCCAGAGGCCACGATGGCGTCGTCGCCGATCTGCACCTTTGGCTCGATGAAGATGCCCGTTCCGAACCGGATGCGATGGCCGATCGAGGCGAAACCCGAGAGCATGACGCCGGGTCCGAAGGTGTTGTCGTCTCCGACCATCGCGTGGTGCTCGATGTTGGTGTAGGCGCCGATGAAGTTATTCCGACCGATGACCGAGGTGGGGCCCAGCCGCGCGAATCCGAGAATGACGTTGCCGGCGCCGATCTGGACGTTGGTGCAGACACTCACCGTCGGATCAATGACCGATGCCATCGGAATTCCCAGCGTCCCGCACATCTCGCGCACCTTGACGCGAAACGGGATGATGGTACTCACGGAACAGACGACCGCATCGAAGGAACCGTCCTTCCAGAGCCTCTCGAGATCGGCCAGGCGTCCCACGACCGAAACGCCCATCCGGGCGCGACCGTGCCAGCGGGGATCGTCATCCAGCATGGCAACGCCACGCTGGTGTGGCGTTCGCGCGATGATGTCGAGAACCAGCGAGGCGCCGTCGCCCGCGCCCGCCACCAGGATCCGCTGCTGGCGACCCGTGGGGTAGATGTCGTCCACGACATCCCGGGCATCCGCGGTTGACCGGGCACGGGTGTCCATCAGGGCCCGAATCTCGCTCTCGGTGACCGGTCCATCGCCTTTACCCCGCGTGACCGCCTCGATGTCGATGTTGCCGCGGAGCGCCAGGAGCTCGGCCTTCTTTGTCCAGCGTCGCTGTCCATCTCCGGCCTCGATCCTGTCATCGTCGGGGGATGTCTTCGGCCAGTCGATTGGCTGATTCTCCCGTTCGGTCAGGGCCGCGAGTGTTTCACCGACCCGAATCTCGGCTCCCGCATCAACCCGGAAATACAGGAACCCTTCATCCTCCACCTGCAGGTCGAATGTCGACTTGGATGTCTCCAGGAGACCGATGATCTCACCCTTGCCGACACGCGTGCCGGACGTCCTGGTCCAGACGACAAGTCGCATGACCTCGCTGTTGAGATTGACCATCGGGGCCCGGATGAACGTCGTCATAGCAGCCCGTGTACCGATCGTTCAATGTCGTCGAGGGATGGCAGAACGGAATCTTCAAGGCTTCGTGCCGCCGGTATGATCGTATCGCGCGCGGCGACCCGGCACACCGGTCTTTCCAGAATCCCCCAGAGCCGGTCCTGGAGCGTGGCGGCCACTTCGGCGCCCCAGCCAAAGCTCTTCGTTCCTTCTTCGACCACCACGACCCTTCGGGCCTCGGCCGCCACCGGCAGGATATCGTCGATGGCCAGCGGCTGAACCTGTGTCGGGAAGCAGGCGACAACGCGAATTTCGTCGTCGGCGAACCGGGACATCAGGGCGTGCACCATCAGGCTGGTACCGCCGTAGGCAATGACGGCGACATCCGGTGCACCCCCGACATAGTTGCGCACCACGGCTGTTGCATACGGGTATCGCCCTTGCTTCTCGATGCTGAGCCCTGCCGCACCATCGTTCACGAGCGGCTCTTCGTAGAGCGACTTGTGCTCGATGAACAGGACAACGCCCCGCGTCTTCGTGACCGCCCTGGTCAAGGCATCACCGGGGTCGTCGTAGATCGACGGGGACACGATGACCAGGTGCGGCACCCCAAAGAACAGCTTCTCCAGGCACTGGCTGTGGGTCGGACCGTAGCCCCGACGTCCCCCCACCGGGGTTCGGACGACCAGCGGGACATCGACTCGCCAGTCAAACATGGCCGGCAACTTGGCCCCGTAGTTGATGATTGAATCCGCGGCCAGCGTCATGAAATCGCCGAACATGATCTCCACGATGGGGCGCAGTCCGCGCAGCGCCATACCGACGCCCACGCCAACCAGGCCGCCTTCGCTGATCGGTGTGGTGATGACCCGATCCGGCCAGGCCGCCTGTGCGCCCAGCGTGACCTTGAAGGCGCCGCCATATGGATCGAGGAGGTCTTCTCCCAGGATGTACACCCGGTCATCCCCTTTGAGCAGTTCCCTTATGCCCCGCTGCAGGCTCGCGAGGTAGGTAGTCACCGGGGCTCGCCAGCGAAAAAGTCGTTGGAGTCACGCGGATGGGCAGCCTGGGCCGCTACAATCGCCTGCTGGAGCCTCGTTTCGAGGGCCGCCTCACTGGCCGTCACCGCGGACGGGTCGAGTGCCATCAACTGTTGGCGGAAGTTGGCCACGGGGTCGTGGAGTCGACGGATTTCCTGAAGCTCCTCTTCCGGCCGATGATCGTCGCCCTTGCTGTGCGCGCAGAGTCGGTGGGTATGGAGGATCAGGAAGAGAGGGCGATTGCGGCGTCGTACCTGCTTCACGGCCCGGGTGGCGGCCCCGAGAACGACCATCACCTCGTCGGCATTCAAGGTCTCAACCTCGATGTCAAATGACCGAACGCGGTCCTCGAAGGAACCCACATGTTCGTATCGCGTCGGGGTGCTCTGGGCCTGACCGTTGTGCTCCAGCACGAACAGCAAGGGGACGTTCCAGAGCGAGGCCATGTTCAGTCCCTCGTAGACCGCTCCCTCCGCCATGGCGCCATCCCCGAGGAATACGCAGCCGATGGCTCCCGTACCCCGCAATTTTTCCGCCCAGGCCGAGCCGACCGCGCAGGGAATCGTTCCTCCCAGCACGCCGTTCGAGTAGAACGCGCCGGTGTGAAGATGCTGCGATCCGCCAATCCCCCCGCAGACACCGGTTGACTTGCCCAGGATCTCGGCCAGCAAGCCTTCCATGTCGTCGGAGTAGGCAAGGAAGTGGCCGTGACTGCGGTGATTGGACCAGATGACATCCCGGGTTCGATCAAGGGCGTTGACCACCCCGACGCCGCAGGCTTCCTGACCGATGCAGGTATGCACCGTGCCGGACAACAGGCCCTGGGAAAACAGGGCCAGCAGACTCTCCTCGACCCGTCGAATCGTGTAGAGCTGCCGGTAGAGATCCAACTTCCGGGAGCCGGCAAGTTCGAGCAGATCGAGCGGTTGTCCGTCCACCTACAGCCCCCTCAGCGTCTGCCAACTGCGGTTGTACTTCTTTGGGTGACAGCCATCAGTCTACCGGTCCGTCCCGGCCAGGCAAAACGGCGGGGTGACCCTTGTGGGGTCACCCCGCCTCGACATCGCTTTGGCGAAGGCCTCTCCTGACCCTTTCGGGTCACCCTCACCGGGCGATGAATCCTCGTTCCTCCCGTTGACAGTTCAGCGTCCGTCCTCCGGCCGATCGTCGGTCCGACCACCGTCGTTGGGACCTGCGGTGACTTCGCCTTCGATGAACATCATCCGGCTGACCTTCTTG
>JAWXBZ010000006.1:0-4057 GCA_034440375.1 Candidatus Eiseniibacteriota bacterium | reverse complement strand
GGCGCCGCGGGCACGCAGAAGCTCCAGGGCCCCGGTGTGACCGGCCCGGACCGCCAGCTGGCAGGGCGTATGGCCGTCCGCTCGGCGGGCGTTGGGGTCGGCACCATGATCGAGCAGAAGCGTGAGGACGCCGTCGGCACGGCGAT
The DNA here is from genome assembly GCA_034440375.1 of Candidatus Eiseniibacteriota bacterium. Taxonomy (GTDB): domain Bacteria; phylum Eisenbacteria; class RBG-16-71-46; order JABDJR01; family JAWXBZ01; genus JAWXBZ01. The sequence continues at coordinate 3,911 of JAWXBZ010000006.1, read as the reverse complement.
TCCTGACCAGGTGGTGAAGCGGCGTTTCCTTCGCGTCTCCGCTCGGCACGTTGGGGTCGGCGCCATGCTCGAGCAACCAGGCCATCCCCAGGGCGCTGGTCTCTGTGCCGGGGTGTCCTTCCGAGAGACCTGCCAGGAAGTGGAGAGGTGTATTACCCCAGTGGGGGTCTGGCTCGCTGATGTTGGCGCCGTGCGCACGGAGCAATTCCAGGCACTCACGGTGATTCATCTCGGCGCCATGGTAGATCGACTCGCCGTCGTTCGGGTCGGCGCCTCGTTCCAGAAGGAGGCCGACAAGCGGCACATTGTTGCCGATGACGGCTCGATAGAGCGCCGAGAGGCGGCTCTTCTCCTCGTCGTCGCTCCAGCGCGTGTGTTCGTTCGGGTCGGCGCCGGCATCGAGGAGACGTCGCGCCACCTCCAGAAACCGCTGCGACGCACCCGGGCTGTCGGCATGAAGCGGCGAGCCGGCAAGATAAAGCAGTGGTGTCCACTGGTTGCGCGGGTGCCTCGGCGATGGGGGGCCGGCGGCCAGGAACCATTCAACCGCCTCGATGTCCGCCGTGGCGGCGGCGGCGAACAGGTTCACTGGCCCGAGCTCCGGGTTTTGTGACAGCAACAGGCGAACCCGGTTGAAATCCCGCTGGGCCAGGAACATCAATACCTGCTCGGCGGGAATGACGCGCGGGTCAAGATCCTCCAACTGCTGTTTGAGCAGGGGCCAGCTCTCGGCTCCGACTTGACGGGCGATGACGTGCTGACAATCGGCAAGTTGCACGGCCGCGGGCAGGGCGGCCATCGGGAGCTCGGCCAGGCGCGGCACCTTGAGGAGGCGCTCCAGCACTGCGGGATCGGCCGCGCGGGCGGCGCTCAATAGAATTTTGGCCTGCTGGCGCAGGCGGGCGAGAGCCAATGTGGCGGGATTGGTGTTTGACATGACACGTAGCGCCCTGTGCGCGGGGGGACTGTATCACAGGGACCCGCCGTGGTAGGGTGTCTCATGGAATCTAATGGCAAGTCCGGCTCGACCCCCTTCCTGACGAATTCCTCCAAACGTCGCCTGCGGATCGGCATCCTGGACCTGGTACACAAGGGGCCGACTCGCGCGCTCTGGGCCCGATTGATGCACGCCAATCTCGCCAGCATCATGCCCCAGGCCCTGGCCGTCTGGTGCGAGGAGGCCGGTCACGATGTCACGTTTGCCGTGTATACCGGGCTCGAAGATGTCGAAACGATGCTGCCGGATGATGTGGACCTTGTATTCATCGGAGCGTTCACCCAGGCGGCCCAGCTCTCTTATGCGCTGAGCAACCTGTACCGGAAGCGCGGGGCGGTTACTGTTCTGGGCGGCCCCCATGCTCGCTGCTATCCCGAGGATGCGGCCAGGTACTTCGATTACGTCCTGGGTTTCACCGACAAGGCCATCCTGGAACAGGTCCTGGCCGAGGCGGCCCAGCACCGGCCGATGGGGGTGATGCTGGCGGCCAAAAAGCAGCCGACCGTCCTGCCGACGCTCGAGCAGCGCTGGAAGTACGTGGCGCCGACCCTTCGGAAAGCCATCTCACCCATCAAGATGGTGCCGATGCTCGGCAGCCTGGGGTGCCCCTATACCTGCAGCTTCTGCATCGATTCTGAAATCGAGTACCAGCCCTTCGAATTCGCCCAGGTGGGCGAGGATCTTCGCTTCCTGGTCAAGACGATGCCGGGGGTGTGGGTTGGCTGGCACGATCCGAACTTCGGCGTCCGCTTCGACGAAATGTTGAACGCCATCGAAGAGGCCGTTCCGAAAGGCAAGCTTTCCTTTGCCGCCGAAAGCAGCCTCTCGCTCCTGTCGGAGCCGCGGCTCAAGCGACTTCGGGACGCCGGCTTCGTGGCCATGCTTCCGGGCATCGAATCGTGGTTCTCGCTCGGCAACAAGTCGAAAACGGGAAACCGGCAGGGACTCGAGAAGGTCGAGCAGGTTTCCGACCACATCAACATGATCATGTCCTACATCCCTTACGTTCAGGCCAATTTCGTTCTCGGCCTTGACGTGGATGCCGGCGATGAACCGTTCGAATTGACGAAGCAGTTCCTGCGCCGCACGCCGGGCGTTTTCCCCGGCTATTCGCTCATGTCCGCCTTCGGCGAGGCAGCGCCCCTCAACCTGGAGCTGCAGCGCGACGGCCGCGTCATCCCCTTCCCGTTCCATTTCCTCAACAACAACGAGGCGATGAACGTGAAGCCGAAGAATTACGAATGGGTCGACTTCTACTCCCGGATCATCGACCTGACGAAGTTCTCCTTTTCGCCAGCCACGATGGCCCGGCGGGTGCGCGCCAACGCGGGCTCATTTGCCTGGTGGGCCAACATCGTCCGCGGCATCTCCTCCGAGGGATCCGGCCGGCTTCACTACCACTCACTCATCAGGAAGATGCTCCACACGGATGCCTCGATGCGCGACTTCTTCGAGGGCGCCACCGACACGATCCCGAAGTTTTACACGGATCGGGTGAAGCAGGAACTGGGCAGCCTCTGGCAGTTTCTGCCGGAAGGGTCGCTCGATCACGATCCGACCGCCTATCTCAAGAAAACGGAACGGCTCGTGGCGGCAACGAAGGCCCGATCCATCGAGACGATGGCGGCGCCGGTCGTCGCCGTCCAGCGCTAGTCGGAGATTGGGCGCCTAGCGCCTCTCGCCCGCCAAGGTCTTTGCGTCATTCTTGTAGATCACGCCGTCTTTCATCACGAAGAACACCTTTTCCGTCACCCGGATATCGGCGATTGGATCACCGGGGACGGCCACGATGTCGGCCAGCTTCCCCGCCTCGATGGTTCCAAGGCGATCCGCAACGCCGAGCAGCTTCGCGTTGATCGACGTGGCTGCCTTCAGCGCCTGAATTGGTGTCAGGCCCTGTTCCACCAGCTTGGCGAATTCCTCCGGATTGCGGCCGTGGGGATAAACGCCCGCGTCGGTGCCGAACCCGATCGTGACGCCGATATCAATGGCACGGCGCATCGTGGCCGAGAGGGCCGCCCCGGCGGCCTCCGCCTTGGCCCGGACGGCCTGGGGCATGGACGCATTCGCGGCCATCATTTCCTTGACCCCCTGGTGTGCCATCAAGGTCGGGATCAGGACAGTCCCTTTTGACTTCATCATGCGCAGGGCCTCGTCATCGAGAAACGAGCCATGCTCGATCGAATCAATGCCGGCCCGGATCGCCCGTTTGGCCCCCTCCGCGCCGTGAGCATGCGCGGCGGTCTTCTTGCCAAGGGCGTGGGATTCGTCCACCAGGGCATCCAACTCGGCCTGCGTCAGCTGCGGTGTGTCGACGGCATCGGTCAGGCTGAGCACGCCGCCGGTGGCGCAGGTTTTGATGACATCAGCGCCGAACTTGTCGTTCAGGCGAACGGCTTTTCGAATGGCGTCGGGGCCGTCGGCTACCCCCTCATCCTCCGCCGCGTTGCCGTAGATGTCGGGGCGGTAGCCGGCCGACGGATCGCAGTGACCGCCGGTGGCCCCGATGGCATGCACCGATACCAGCATCCGTGGGCCCTCGATCATCCCCTTGTTGATGGCATTGCGCAGTGCCACATCGACCAGGTTGTTGGCCCCGAGATCGCGGCAGGTGGTGAAACCGGCCTGCAGCGTTTTTCGGGTCAGCACCGACGCCTCCAGCGACTGCTGCGGGATCAGCTTCTTGAACTGATCGAGCGCGTCCTGTTTCCAGTCGTCGGTCCGCTCGTGGGTCAGATGCGTGTGGGCATCCATGAAGCCGGGACAGAGCGTGGCCTCGCCAAGGTCGATCGTGCGAGCACCGGGTGGAACGGCCGCGTCGGGCCCGACGCCGATGATCCTGTTGCCATCGACGATGACGACGCCGGGGCTCGACAGCGAGGCGCTCGTGCCGTCAAAGAGCCAGCGGGCCTTC
>JAWXBZ010000005.1:0-12936 GCA_034440375.1 Candidatus Eiseniibacteriota bacterium | reverse complement strand
GGATGCGCTGGCGGCGGCGCTGCCGACACGGGCCATGCGGTCGAGCGCCCAGAAAAGGTTGACGGCAGTCGGTCGCGTGCGGCGCAGTCGGGCGTCGGCTTCGGTCAAGGCCAGTGTCATCGGCCGGCCAGCGAGGGCAGCCCGATGCGCGGCCAGGGCGATGCCGAACGCGGCGGCAATGCCGATGGCCGGTGCGCCGCGTACCGCCAGCGTCTCGATCGCCTGGGCCAGTTCCTCCAGATCGGACGATTCAATGAACTGAAGGCGGCCGGGCAACAGGCGCTGGTCGATCCAGCGGACCTGTCCCCCCTTCCAGCGAACGGTCTCGATCATGAGGGAATCTCCGAATGGGACTGTTGGACGATCAGGTTCATGGGTGGGCGGAGGTCGGGGTTGCCGACTCGCGACCGGAGACAGGCTAGCCGTCTTCAACAGGCCTCGCTACCCCCTGCCCCAGCGCCTCACGAAAAAGGGCCAGGAGTTGGTTCAGCGGCAGGCCCACCACATTATCGTATGAACCGTTGATCCGTTCGATGAGGAGTCCGCCGATCCCCTGGATGGCGTAGGCGCCGGCCTTGTCACGCGGCTCGCCGGACCGGACGTAGTGTTCGATCTCCTCCGGCATGAGATCTCTGAAGATGACGCGGGTTGACTCGACCCCCGAGAAAAGAACGCCGCCAGGCGAGACCAGCGCCAGGCCGGTGTGCACCCAATGCTCTCGACCGGAGAGCTGCCCCAGCATGGCCCGGGCATCGTCGTCATCGACCGGCTTGCCGAACGCCTGGCCGGCCGAGTCAACAATGGTATCGGCAGCCAGAATCCACCGCCCGACCCACGTTGACGCCGCGGCCATGGCCTTGCGACGCGCGATCGTCCCGGCGGCCATGAGGGGGGGCTGGTCCGGGGGCGTCGATTCATCGGCGTGCACTGGCGCCGTGATATGGGAAATTCCTGCCCGCGCCAGGATCTCTGTCCGGCGCGGTGATGCGGAGGCCAGCACCAGTGGGTCCGGGCAGGACAGCAGATGACGTGCCAGCGCGGTCCGCGCCGATTCGGCCGCGAACAATCCGGCTGACCCGGCCTGGGCCGGGTTTCTGGTATCTGTGTCGCTCACAGGTCCACCGAGCTCGGCCTGGACCGAGTCCTGTGCGGCCGAATCGCCGCACCCGGCGGTCACTGCGGCTCCGCCCGCCGGGCCTTGCCAACTCGAGGTACTCATTCCGGGCCGAGACTCCACCATCACTGTCACCGGCCCATCATTGACCAGCTCGACGCTCATCATCGCCTGAAAAACACCGGTGCCCACCTGGCGCACCCCCTCCGCGCGGAGTGCGATGACGAACTCCTCGTAGAGCCGATTCGCTTCCTCGGGCGGCGCCGCCAGGACAAACGACGGCCGACGACCACGATCGGCATCGCCGTACAGCGTGAACTGTGAGACGACCAGTGCCTCGCCATCGATCTCGAGCAGGCCGCGGTTCATCCTGCCGGCGTCATCTTCGAAGATGCGCAGGCCGGCACACTTTTTCGCCAGCCAGACCGCATCCGCGACCGTGTCGCCGCGGCGAACGCCCAGGAAAATCAGGAGGCCGGGACCGATCGCGGCGTGGTGATCGCCGGCCGTCACGGAAGCCCGCGCGACCCGTTGAATCAGGGCGCGCATCAGGCTGCCAAAATCTGATGTTGCATCGGCGCTGACACTCGCATCAGTGCCGCGTCTCGCCCTCGTCCTCGCCGAGCACCTGGTGCCGCTCGACGCTGGTGACGCCTCGGATGTTGCGGATGGCCTTGATAACGCGTTGTAGATGGGCCAGGTTTTTCACCTCGATGAGGAAGATGCCGAGGGCTTCGCCATCGACTGATTTGATGTCGGCATTCTTGATGTTGGTCTTGGTGCCGCTGACGGCGTTGGCCACGTCGGCCAGAAAACTCTGGCGGTCGTCGCCGTGGATGATCAGCTTGACGATGAATGCCTTCTCCTCGCTGACATCCCAGTTCAGCTCCGTCCGTCGATCCTTGCCGACCTTGTCCTCGAAGCCGTTCGGGCAATCAATTCGATGAACCGAAAGGCCGCGGCCCCGCGTGACCACGCCGATGACCTGATCCCCGGGTACCGGCTGGCAACAACGGGCAAAGACGATCATCAGGTTTCCCACGTCCTGGATCCGGATTCCCTTTCCGCCACCGACCGCGAAATCACGAATCTTCTCCAGCGGTGTCGGCGCATCCCGCCTCTGGATGATCTCGGGATAGATCCGTGTCAACACGTTATGCGCGCCGGTATGCCCCTCACCCACCGAACGGAGCAGCCGCTCGACATCGGGAAAACCGAACGACTGGGCCGTATCAATCATTTCCCTGACCCCGGGCAATTTCTTGTGAAATCGCCGACCCTCCCGCTCGAGCATGTCGCGGCCGAGATTGACCGAGTGCTCCATTCGCTGCTCGGTGAGCCAGCGCCGCACCTTTTGCCGGGCGCGGCTCGACTTGACGATCGACAGCCACTCGTCCGTCGGATGGGCGCTGGGGGACGTGATGATCTGCACCGAATCGCCGTTCTTCAGTTCGTACTTCAGGCTGACGATCTTCCCGCCGACGCGCGCGCCGACGGTCTTGTTTCCGATGTCGGTGTGGATCTGGTAGGCCAAATCAAGCGGCGTCGAACCCTTGGGAAGGTGCTTGAGCTCCCCCTTCGGCGTGAACACGAAGACCTCTTCCTGGTACAGCGAGGTCTTGAGGAAATCCAGGAACTCACCGGGATCGCCGGACGTGTCGCCACTCCAGAATCCGGCATCGCCGAAGAGACTGCCCAGCTTCTGGTCGAGCTCGGCGTCCGGGCCATGCCCCTCCTTGTAGGAGTAATGCGCGGCGATGCCGAGCTCGGCCGTCTTGTGCATGTCATTTGTGCGGATCTGGATCTCGACCATCTTGTGTTCGGGGCCGATGACCGTCGTATGCAGGGACTGGTACATGTTCCCCTTGGGCGTGGCGATGTAATCCTTGAACCGCTCGTGCACCGGCGTGAACAGATCATGGAGCACCCCCAGCACCCGGTAGCAATCAGCCTTCTTCGGCACGATCACCCGGACGCCGAGGAGATCGAATATCTCGCTGAACGGCCGCGACTGGCTGACCATCTTGCGGTGAATCGAATACAGGTGCTTGGGCCTGCCGGAAATTTCGGCCCGGATCCCCTGGGTCCCCAGGTCGCGCATGATCGGCGTTTGAACGGCCAGGATCAGGCGCTCGCGCTCGGCCCGGCTCATGGCCACCTGGTCAACCAGTTCCTTGTAGGACGTTCGATTGAGATGCTTGAACGACAGGTCCTCGAGCTCCCACTTGATTGTCCCGATTCCCAGGCGGTGCGCCAGCGGCGCGTAAATCTCCTGGGTCTCCCGGGCGATCCGCTGCGCCTTTTCGGGGGCAAGATAGTCAAGCGTGCGCATGTTGTGCAACCGGTCACCCAGCTTGATCAGGATGACGCGGATGTCGCGGGCCATCGACATCAGCATCTTGCGAAAGTTCTCGGCCTGTTCCGACTCTGTGTTGGCGAATTCGAAGCCGGTGATCTTGGTCACTCCGTCGACCAGGTGGGCGATCTCCGGTCCGAACGCGCTTTCGATCTCCTCGATCGAAATCTTCGTGTCCTCAACCACATCGTGCAAGAGCGCGGCCCCGAGCAGCGTGGTGTCGACCCTGCGATCGAGGAGCTCGATCAGGATCTTGACCACCTCCACCGGATGAACCATGTACGGCTCGCCCGAGGCGCGCAGTTGCTTGCCGTGGGCGTTGTACGAAAAGTCGAAGGCCTGACGAAGCGCGGCCCGATCGACGTCGAGTCCCCGCGCCTCGATCATCTCCTGAAGTCCGTCGTGGATGAGGTCGGCCTGGCCGGGCGGGAGGCTCATTCGTCCACCCTCGCATCGCGGAACTTGAGCTGAATGGCGCCGCCCCCCTTCCATTCGTCCGGGGCGGGCGTGGCCGCCAGTGCGATCGGACCACCCGCCTGTCGAATGGCGCCGGCGTGGCGGCCGAGTCCGAAGCCGATGGCGCCCATGGGACGGCCGCCGGCCGACACGGTGAGTTTCAGGTGGTCGGTGCCGACAATCCGGGGGGGCTGGAGCAGTTGCAGTCCGCGCAGCAGAAAGAGCGGTTCGGGAGTGCCGGCACCAAATGGTGCCAGCCGGTCCAGGAACGTCATCAGGGACGCATCGACAAGAGCCGGCTCGAGCTCCGCTTCGAGTGACAGGGGCAGAAGACCCGGTTCGCCCGGCTCCTCCATGGCCATGATGATCAGTCGCTCACGGAGTTGCTCGAGATTATCGCGATGAACCGACAGGCCGGCCGCCTGGCGATGGCCGCCGTGAGCCACCAGGAGGTCGCCCGCCCGGGCAAAGGCCTGCCCCACGTCAAGGCCGGCGTACGAGCGGGCCGAGCCGCGACCAATGGCACCGTTCATGCTGATCAACAGAGTGGGGCGGCGAAATTCTTCGGCCACGCGGGCGGCCGCAATGCCGATGACTCCGGCCGGCCAGTCTTCGGACCAGAGCACCAGGAACGGAGGAGGCGTGGGCGTGGCCATGACCATGGCCCGCGCGGACTGCGTGACCGACTGATCCGATTCGCGACGACGCAAATTGAGACTGTCGAGTTCACGCGCCAGGAACTCACCCCGCTCCGGGTTCGTGGCCAGCAGCAGTTCGACCCCAAGCGAGGGCACGCCCATCCGGCCGGCCGCATTGAGCCGGGGCGCCAGCTGGTAGGCCACCTGCTCGGCCGTGATGGTCGCCCCCGACAGGCGGGCGAGGCCAGCCAGCGCCGCCACACCCGGATACCTGGATCGGGCCAGCGCCTTCAATCCGTGCATCACGAAGGTTCGGTTCTCGTCGAGCAGCGGCACGACATCGGCAATCGTGCCGAGCGCCACGAGCTGGAGCGCCTCCACGTACACGGCGGGATCGAGCTTCCCCGGCCGCGACATGGCCATCGCCTGGATGAACTTGGCCGCCACGCCGACGCCGCACAGTCCCTGGAAGGGATAGGTCGCGTCGATGCGAAGGGCGTCGACAACCGCCACGGCCACGGGCAGAGTGGTCGGGGGCTGGTGATGGTCGAGGATGATGAGATCGATGTCGGCACAACGAGCGGCCAGGGCTGCCTCGACTGCGGTGACGCCGCAATCGACGCAAATGATGAGGCGGGCGCCCCGCTCGAGAGCGGCGGCGAGGCCGGCCGGGCCGATGCCATAGCCGTCCCGGACCCGATCCGGCAGGAAGTAGCTGGTCTTTGCCCCCATCGCGGCGAGCATCCGAACCAGGTAGGCGGTGCCGACCATTCCGTCCACGTCGTAGTCACCGTGGATGAGGATTGATTCCTTGCGGTCGATGGCGAGCCAGGCGCGTTCAACGGCGGCGGGCATGTCGGGAAGTTGGAACGGGTCGCGCAGGGATTTGAGGCGGGGATCGAAGTATTGATTGATGTCGGCTTCGGTGGTCAGACCTCTACGGAGGAGCATCCCGGCTCCGACTTTCGGCAAGTCGAACGATCGGGTGATGGAGTCCGCATCGATGGCAGGCGGAGACGGGGCCATGACCCACTCCCGCTCGAACCCCTGGACTCGCACTGGCGCCTCCGTCTGGATTGCACATTTCCAAACTTAGGCTAGCGTGCAACTCCCTCCCGGTCAAGGATTTCCGTGCGTCCGCACTGATGAGTCCGTCGCTGGAGTCGTTACGGCAACCGCGAAGGGGCCGCTGAAGCCCCGAAGGCGCTGAAGCACCTGTCCTGACTCCCGGATACGGATCAATTGACCCAGGCTGGCATCGGTCACCCAGAGATCACCACTCCCGGGATCAAGGGCGAGGCCGGTTGGTGCGGCCCACCCGCTGATGAGCCGCACGACGGCTCCGGTGCCGTCCACGCGCGTGATGGTTCCAGCCAGGTTGTCGCTGACCCACACACCCCCGCGAATGGGATCGGCCAGCGCCTGGTACAGGCCGCCGAAGCCGGCACGAGTCCAGATCACCGTGTCAGCGAGTGCATCCACGCGGAAGAGCGAGCGACGCGCCCGATCGATCAGGAACGCATCACCCGTAGCCCGATCGATGGCCACGGAAATGGGAAGGATGAATCCACCGATCACGGTCACCTCGCCCGACGCGCGCCGGTGAAACAGTCGTCCCCCCCTGGAGTCGGCGATCCAGAGTGCGCCGCGCGCCGGATCGAAGGCTAGATCTTCCGGATCGCCGAAGCCCGTGTCGACGTTGGTGGCCACCGTCAGGTCGGGATCCCAGAGTCGGATTTCGGACGGATTCGCGGTGCCGACCCAGACGCTGTCGGACGGTTCAGCGATGGCCACGCTGATCGGGTTGGAACCGAGTTCGAGGACCGCACCGGCCCCCCCCATCCGATCGAATCGCTCCACACGACGGTTGATGAAATCGACGCTCACCACCGCGCCGGTGATCGGATTCAGACTCATGTCGGTCGGTCGGCCCTGCCCCGGTCGGTCGGCCACGGCCCGGCCATCCGGCGAAATTCGAAGCGGCCCCCCGCCCGACTGGTCCAGGAGCCAGATCACCGCGCGCCCCGGCGTCGCCGGAGCCCCGGCGCTGCGGCGGGACACGGCTTCCCCCTGGAAGTCGAATTCGAGCACATAAGAATAAGTGCGATCATTCGTCACGGTACTGTCGCGCCACTCGCCTCCTGCGAACAGAACATCCACCGGCAGTACCAGGTTGGTGTCTCCCTCGTCGGTCCGCAGCAGGCGAACCGCTGCAAGGTCGTCAAACTCGGGGAGTGTCCAGGCAAGATCGACGAGCCCATCCCCGGCCGCCGCCGTCACCAGTGACGGCTCGCCCCGCGTCAGGGGATTTTCGGGATCGAACGGGTTCAGGTGATCGCGTGAGGAGCAGCCGGCAAACAGGACGATGGCGATGCCAGCAAGCCGATGGAGGCCGCCGAGCCGATGGGGGCCGCCGAGCCGATGGGGGCCGCCGACAACCGCAGGGGCGCGACCGACCCATAACGCCCGGCACCACCGCGCCACCCTAGAATCCATGAGAGATCCGCAGCGTGACGCCGGGCGTGCCGTCGGGTGCCATCGGAGCGAGGCCGGCCAAGGTGCGACCGGAGCCACCCGATCCGTTCCCGGCAACCTCATCGATGGGCGCCGTCGGGTTCGGGACCAGCGGGCGCTTTGATTCGTGAATGAGCAGGAAGAAGGTGGCGAAGAAAGCGAGCTCGCCCACGCCCCACCCGATAAGCGACAGCCGATCATTCTGTTGTGCCCGGTCGAAGAGCCGCTCCTGTTCGTCCTGGTTTCCGGTCCGCTGATACTGTTCGTAGTAATCATCGGCGCGGTTCTTGAAATGAATCCCGGCGGCAACGCCCCCCGCGAGGAGCGTGGCGGAGCCAACCAGTGCCAGCGTTTCATGACGGCCGATCCAGCCCGTCGGCCGCGGCATCGTCAGGACTCCGGCCTTCCCCTCGGTCAACGGCTCCAGTTCGAGGCGGGCCCCGCCGGCCACCCGCGCCAGGTCGAGCAACGAATCCCCCTCCAGCGTTCGGCGCTGGTAACCGGGAAGCTCAACCAGCAGTTTCCGACCCGGAAGCCGCGTCGGATTGATCCTTACCGGCGCGGCGCCAATTTCCTCCCCATCGATCAGAATTCGGGCGCCGCTCGGCGAGGTCAGTATCAGCGGGGCACCGAGGCGAACCGTCAGCGTTTCGCCCGCGGCCACCGACACATCGATCGTCTCCCACGGCGGCACGGCCGTGACATCTGCCGGGCGGAGTTCGAGTCGATGTTCCCCGGCGGCCACGGCCATGACCGAAACGGTGAAGGACGTCCAGGGCACGGGCCGCCGACCGTTTCGCCCGGTCAGATCCAGAAACTCTTCCCCATCCATGTCGATGAGGCCGGGCTGGTGCACCAGGAGTCGGAGCCAGCCGCTCTCCGCCGCCAGGGCGAGCGGTGGTGACAACGACGACCAGAGAGTGAGCGCGAGGAGCCATGCCGCCACCGCCCGTCTCATCGTGACGCCTCCCAGCGACAGGCCGCCAGGAGTCCGCGCTCGCCGGCCACGATCCAGAGGCCATCCACGACGGCGGGGGTGACGAGGACCGGTTCGCCGTGCCGAAAGAGGCCGCGCACCTCGCCTGAAACCGAATCCAGCCGCCAGACGAGTCCCGACGGCGATCCAATCATGATCATCGAGCCCTCGACCGCCGGCGGCGAGACGAAGGGCCCCCCCAGCCGCAGCGACCATCTTGTTTCACCGGTTGAGGCGTCGAGTCCCGCGAGGTGGCCGTCCACGCCGGCCACGACTATGCGATCGCCGATCGGCGTGGCCGCCGCCAGCAACGGGAAGTCGAGCGTCCGCATCCAGAATCGATTGCCGTTGACGGGATTCAATGATATCAACGTCGAATCGCCGGCGACCACGAGCAGTCGGGTGGTGTCCCCGGAGGCGGCCCCCAGCGGCTGGCCGAGTTCGACTGTCCAGCGGCGCTCGCCGCTCCGGCCATCAATGGCTGCCAGCCGCCCCTTTCGCCCCGGCATCACGAAAATGGCCCGGCTTGAATCGAACCAGGAGGAGCCCCATACATGATTCTCGATGCTGGTCACCCAGATGGTCCGACCGTCGGTCGGCGAAAGTCCGTACACCGTTCCTTCCTGCGTACCGACCAGGACGGCCCCCTCGAAGAAGATCGGATCCCCCACCGGCTCGCCGACCGTCACCCGCCAGTGAATCTTCTTGCGGGCGAGATCAAAGCCGTACACCGCACCGTCCGGAAGTGATGTGGCGGCAAAGGCCATCGCACCGATGACGAACGCGCGACCGACGAGACTGCCATCGAGACGCTTCTTCCATTCGCGTTTGCCCGAATCGATCCGGAACAGTTGGAATTGACGATCCGTCGTCGCCACCAGCAGATTCTCGCCAGCCCGGGTCGGCGTGACATCAATGCCGCGTCCGGCGTCGGCCGTCCAGACGATGGTTGGCGGTACCCCGGTCAAGTCATCCGGCGGCTTGATGGCCTCACCGCGCGTGCGGGTACCACAGCCGGCGAGTGCGAACAGCAGGAAGGTCAGAGACGCCCCGCAACGCGTCAGCCTGGTCCATGTTGCGAGCAGCGTCGGCGGGATCACCCACATCTGTGGTGTCGCCCGCATCAGTAATTCGTCCCGATGAAGAACACGACATCGGTGGTGCCCGACACTTTCTTGAAATCGGTCGTGCGGACGAAATCAAGGCGGAGAATCAGGAATCCACCGAAACTGGAACGAAGCCCCAGTCCGAAGCTCCCGAAGGGATCCGGAAAGAACCCCTCCTCCTTTTCCCACGCCTGCCCAACATCGCCAAAGATGGCTCCCTGCACTCCCGGCAGGCCGACGCCCCCGAACGGGAATCGCAGGACAACCCCGTCGAGCAGCGGAAAGCGAACCTCCTGGTTGAGCAGCAACGAGCGGGTGCCGAAGAGTGATCGCCGCGGGAAACCGCGCAAGGAGTATGAGCCGCCGAGGGTGAAGCGCTGGGCACCGCTTCCCTCCGAGACGCGCCCCTGGAAGCGGACGGCATAGGCCGTTCGGAGGCCGAGCCGGTAATAATTACGCCAGTCGACCAGGAGTGCGGTGTTTTCGATCGATGCGCGCTCCAGATCAGTGGAAACGCCGGCAGTCAGGTTCCAGCGAGAGCCGGCAATCGGCCCCGTCTCAAGCCAGAGCGTGTTGTCATGCACCAACGAGACATAATTCGAGGCCAGCAGAGCCTTGCGGGCCTCGCGAAACGAATCGTCGGTCCTTTCCGAGTGGAACAGGAAGAGCGACGCATCGATCCGGTTGAACTTGGAAAAGGCATAACTGCCGATCAAATCCACCCCCGCCCGCCGTTCGAAGTAGCGGGCGTTCAGTTCGTCGATGTAATCGCCGGCCACATGGTAAAAACCGTAGCCGGTGCGAAACCGATTCGACAGGTTGAAATAGTTGACCGACAGGTTCGTCCGGGAAAAGATCTCGTTGGTGGTCGAGGCCGAGTTTGAAAACTGAAAGAAGATCAGTCGATCGGAAATCTGATCGGAGAGCGATGCCTGGATCCCCTCGCCGTAACCAAGGCTCGGGTCGAGTGCCACGCCGGCCTGGGCCAGATCGAAGGCGTAGCGCCGAACGTACGGGGCATCCCGGCCAGGCGGCAGGACCAGGTCATCCTCGAGGCGCCACGGTCTGGCAGCCAGCGTGTCGGCGCGCTCCATCTCGGGCGAGAGATCGACGGCCAGCGGCCCCGTCGTGAGGACCGGACTGTCCAATGCTTCCGGATTGTCGAGTCGGTAAATTCCGTAACGCAAACGGTGATAGACCGTGATGAGAAGGCCGGTGTCGTTTTCCAGCCAGACGGGATCGAAGGCACCGCCCTGCATGGCGGTGACGCGGATGGTGTGGCCGGCCAGATCGGTGATGTGGATTTGCGGCGTACCGTGTCGGTCGCTCGAGAAGGCGATGCGGTCGCCACGGGTTGACCAGTCGGGTGTTCCATCCACGTGGGCCCCACGGGTCAGGGCGCGGATCTTGCCGGTCAGCCGATCATAGAGAAACAGGTTGCGATCACCGGCATGGCCGGTCGGTGTCCTGTCGGATGAAAAGGCCACATGCCGGCCATCGGGGCTGATGCTGGGGTCCAGGTCCTGATACCAGTCGTAGGTGATCCGCTCCAGCCGGTTGTCGTCGACGTAAAAGAGATACAGGTCCGAGCGGCCGTCGATAGACAGACCCGAGAAGGCCACGACCCGCCCGTCATGGCTCTGTGTCGGTGACAGAAGCCCAACCAGCCCCTCAAATTGATAACGGGCCGACTCCTTGCGCGCCTTCAGATCATAGAAATAGAGGGCATCCCGCTCGTGATACTTCGAAATGAAAGCCAGTCGGCCCGCGGGCGTCACATCGATCCGGCTGCGGAACGGATGAAGCGCCTCGTACTGGGCATTGCTCTCCCCGGCGATGATCGTCTCCGTTTCCTGCTCGGGGCCGTTCAATGAGGCCATGTAGATGCTCGAGTAGCCCGTCCGCGGCGACATGTAGAGGAAGCGATTCGGCGGCAGCCCCTCGGCGTTCGGCACGATGCAGGGCTTGAAGCTGGGTCCGCTGTCCGCGGCAAGGGGCCGGGCATCGAGCGTGGGCGATCTGGCATCCTCGATGCCGGGGTAGTATCGCAACTTGAGATCGCGGTGCCACCGTTCGGACAGATCCACCTCGTTGACGCCAAGGGTCATTACCAGCGCCTGGCTGAATGTTTCGGCCTTCCAGAGATTTTCGTAGATGCGCGGAATGACATCGCGGCCGTACTCCCGTTCCATGTAGCCGCAGAGGTCCTGACCCACCTTGTAGATGGTGAACGAACCGTAAAATCGCCACAGGTCGGGAATGGACGGCAGCTGGTTGGCCAGCACCAGGTCGCGCAGAACCATCTCCCCGATGCCATCCCAATCACCGGCCCAGAGATCCGCCTGCCCCTCGGTCAGCCAGAGCGGCGCACCGGCCGGGCGCCCGCGATAGTGGCGGCCAAAGACGCTTTCACCCTTGGCCAGCTGGTACACATGGACCAGCTCATGGTGGATGGTGCCACGGAAATCGGACACCGAGCCGTTGAAGGGAACGACCATGCGCCCCTTCAGGAACTCGGTAAAGCCGGCCACTCCCTCGGGCAGAAATCCCGGCGTGATGTTCGTCTGCTCAAAGGCCTGGTGACTCGCGTAGATGATGAACGGGATCCGCCGCTCGACCGCGAAACCCCATCGCACCGAAAGCTCGACATACGACTTCTCGGCCTGTGCCAGCGCAATGACCGCCAACGACTCCTCCTGGGGGTAGTAGTAGAGGTCGAAGTGGTCACTCTCCCGCACGCGCCATTCGAAGTTGTCGTACCGGATTTTGTTCTTGCCGAAGGAGATGGCCTGGGCGGTTGCCTTCGATGGGGCGAGGAGAGCAAAGGCGGCCAGGGCCAGCGCTGCGAGCACGAATCGGCGCGCGGGAAAGGCCATCCGGAGTATGGCGTTCGGATTGATGGCGGCTTGGTGGGTGGCGGTTCGATCGATGGCGATCCCGGCGCCCGCGTGGCGAGGCGCCGACCGGGGACCCTGGCAGGGGGGCTGGCCTGCCCGATTCGCGCGATCTGGCCTGCGATCCGGCGGCGCGGCGGCCAGCTTAAGAATCCAAGTTAGACCACACATTGTCATCATTGTCGGCCTTCCCCGTCCGCGACACAACACCCGCGTGGCGCCCCCTCTGGCCCGAATGCTAAAAACTGCTTGATTGTTGGTGTTGAGAGGAGTTTGATTCCATATGAACGGTTCAGCGCCGACCGACTTCCCCGAATCTTCCATCAGGCCCCTGGGGGCAGGCGGTCCGACTGCACTCCGGATCCAGAACTGCGATGCCCACATCCTAAGGTCCCATTCCATGCCACTGCGATTTCCCCAATCGATGCCGCCCCAGCAATTTCGGTCAATCCCACGCCGGACAGTCCCGTTGATGGTGTCAGTCAACTTTCGATTCGGCCATCCCCCCGGACTTCCCCGGAATGCTCCACTGATGACCCGCAGTGTGCCGCTCATTGAATTGCCCCCGGAGGAGTCCGCATGACTTTGAAATGACCGCCTCCCTACACCGAAATCAATTGCCCAGTTTCCAGTCCAGGTCATTTCCCCCGAGAGGTAGTTCATGGATTTCGATGATCGCAACATCACCTGCCGCGACTGTGGCACGTCCTTCGTGTTCACTGCGGGCGAGCAGGCGTTCTATCAGCAGAAGGGCTTTTCCAACGAGCCCACACGTTGTCCCAGCTGTCGCCGCGCCAAGAAGGATTCGGGCGGTGGTGGCGGCGGAAGCGGTGGATTCCGCTCCGGTGGCGGTTCCGGTGGCGGCGGCGGTTACGGTGGCGG
>JAWXBZ010000004.1:0-3771 GCA_034440375.1 Candidatus Eiseniibacteriota bacterium | reverse complement strand
TTCTGACCTTCGACTACAAGCTGAACGGGCCCGGCCCGCATGCACTGGATGATTCACTCGGTGTGTTCATTCGACAGGGGGCCGACTCGGCTGTCGTCATCAATTTCGGCCAGGGAACACCCACCAAACACGTGGCGACCAATCTGATCGTTCAGGCATCGGGCAATGTGGCTGCCACCATCAAGCCGACCATCATCAACGCCCGCTTCACCGGCACGACCAACGAGGATCGACTGAACAAGGGCTTCTGGGTGGGCGGCGAGATAGACCTCAAAACGGCGACCACATTTGCCCCGCGACTCTGCGTTTCGGGCATCTTCAAGAGGTTGGACAAGACCACGGCACAGGCTGCCATCGGGACTCCATCCAGACCGTGCCTCACCTATATCATGGGCGACGTTGACTGGTCTGCGGGCCAGTTTACCATGTACGGCACGCTGATCGCTCTCGGCAACATGCTTTTCGGGGGCGGCACCAATCTCAACTACGACAGCGGGTTCATTTCGTGCCTTCCCCCCTCTTTCAGGGATAATTGGCCGGCCGGCACTTCGGGTTCGATGAAGGTCTTGGAGTGGCGCGAGCCGCCACCGATACCGATTTCCTGATTGGCACAAGGGCAGGGAGGGTTGTTGTTCGATTCGCGTGAGTCGATTACTGGAATAGATCTTGGCGCGGCCGGCGTCAAGTTGGCGCGCGCACGCGCGGGTAAGGGAATCCGGCGCCTGTTGAACGTCGGCCTGGCCGACTTCCCCTCCGAAGGTGCCGGTAGCTGGGCCGAAAAGGCGGGCATTGCCCTTCGCGGACTTCTGGCCGACCAGGGGCTCAAGCCCCGGGATCTGGGGCGGGTGCTGGTTGCCGTTTCGGGACCCTCGGTGCATCTTCGGCAGGTCGAGATGCCGGTCCTTTCAGAAACCGAACTCCGGTCAAGCCTTCGCTATGAGGCCCGTCAGCACCTGCCGCTCGAGAACCTGGGCGAGGCGGCTCTCGATTGCCAGGTCATCGAGGGGATGGCAAGGGAAGAGGGGTCCAAGCAGTCCGTCCTCATGGTCGGAGCCCCGGATTCGCTGGTGCAAAGCCGAATTCAGGTGCTGAACGGCGCCGGCATTGATCCCGAGGTCGTCGACGTGGCACCGCTGGCCCTCTTGAACGCCCTCGAAGGCTCGGATCCCGAAGCCATGGTTCCGGGGCGGACGGTGGCCATCGCGGATCTGGGGCACTCCGCTTCCACACTGGTGTTCAACCGACGGGGTGGCGCGGTTTACAGCCGCAGCGTGGCCGCCATCGACAATGGAAACAGCGGCGGCAAGGAACTGGCGCAGGCCTTCCGGGAGACGGCGCAGTTCTACGCCCAGATGAATGAGCGTCGGACGATCGATCAGCTTTATCTCACCGGCGGGGGCGCCCTGATCGAGGATTTGTCGGTCGCTCTGGCCGATCGCCTCAAACTCCCGGTGGCAGTTCTGGATGCCACCCGCCGTCTGGCCTATTCTCCCGGGCGGGGTCAGAAACTGGAGGAGGCCGAATTGTCGGCACAGGCACCTCGCCTGGCCGTGGCGCTCGGGCTGCTCTTCTGGGGAGACGGTGGTGTATAGAATCAATCTCTATCCGGCCGGGCTGACAAAGCGAGCCCACCAGTCGGAATCCATTCGCAGTACGGCCCTGCTGGCATTGCTTGGTGGAGTCAATGTCCTGATTCTTGGCTTCTTTTTTCTCACGGCCATGACGGTCAAGGGGCAGGCCGACGTTCTGAACGAGCGAACTGCGGCACTCGAATCCCGGCTCTCGAATCCAGGCGATGCCGCATTGCGCGCCGTCACCAACCAGGCGCGGGCTCTACTTGAACGGCGCTCCTCCCGTACCGTTTGGACGCCGGCCTTGAACGAACTGCGCAACAATCTACCTCAGGAGTTGGTTCTGGAGCGGCTGGAGGTTTCCACTTCGAAGAACGAGGATGTGTTCTCTGGTATGCAGCTCTATGGTCGGCTCCGTTCCGGAAAGAACGTCCAACCGGTCATGACCTGCCTCGACCGGCTGGCCGCCAGCCCGGCGTTCCGAGCCTATTTCGAACGCGGCAAACTGGATCGGGTCGACAATTCGCAGGATGTTGCCCGATTCGTCATCGCATGCCCACTGCTCCGGCCCTCAGAGTCCGATTCCAGCGAGGGGGCGAGCGGCGGTTGACAACCCGTGGGCGGATGGGTGGACAAGGCATTCTCCTGATCGTGGCCGCGCTGAGTGTGGCGGGCCTCGTCGGGATCGAGTTCGGCTTCTATCGGCCGCAGCGCGCCCGCTTGAAGGCGGCTGAGGCCAGACTGACTAGTGTCCAGATGCAGGTGGACGCTACGGAGCGGCGTCGCCGGGGCGATGCTCGCATTCTGGAAGCGCTGGGGGTCGCGGACGATCCGCAGGCTCTCCGGCGATTCATGGGAACGGAGAGTGGGTTGATCTATCTGAATCGGACCATCGATGCCTCCCGCTTGACCCGGGTTGATTTTCGGACCGAGCCGGTCAGCATCGACGGACCCTTTACCATCGAACGATTCTTCATCACCGTCGAGGGGTCGGGGCTTCGCCTCCTGGACTTCATCCGCACCATCGAATCGAGCCCGCGCCTGGCGCGTTTCGACCAGATCCGAATGGACCCGGTGGACGACTCCGGCTCGCTGGCCATGCGGGCCCGGGTGTCGATCTATTCACTGACCGATGGGTCCGGAGGATCACCATGAGCGCCCGTCTCGGATGGTGGGTCATGATCGCGGTCATGACTCTTTTGGCTGGGCGGATGGTCCTCGCGGCGCGCTCGGCCGCGATCAGCAACTTCAGGGAATCGAAGAATGCGGCACGGGTCGGCAGTGACCCGCTCTTGACGGCCGTGGACCGACAGGACAGTCTGCTGACGGTGGCCAGTCTTTCCTCGCGCGATCCGTTTCGCGCCTGGACGCCGTCGGGGCCGGTGAGTGCCCCGCGGACCAGCACGGCGGCCTCGGTGCCGGCGCCCGTTGTTCCCCCGAGGATCGCGGTTCTGATGGACACCGGGTCGAGCGTCATCATTGAGATTGAGGTGAATGGCGAGACATCGCCACGGTTGCCGGTTGGCGGTTCCTTTCGCGGCTGGACGATCGCCGGCGTTTCGGAGTCGAGCGTCACGTTCATTAAGGACGGGAAAAGGTTTACAGTCCCCAGGCCCTAGGTGCTCGCGGATCAGGGGGTTCGCGGCTCTGTTGGCTTCTGAATTCATACGAGA
Source organism: Candidatus Eiseniibacteriota bacterium (assembly GCA_034440375.1). Classification (GTDB taxonomy): domain Bacteria; phylum Eisenbacteria; class RBG-16-71-46; order JABDJR01; family JAWXBZ01; genus JAWXBZ01. The sequence goes on along the minus strand of JAWXBZ010000004.1, from coordinate 527 downwards.
GGAGATTTCCAGGTGAAGGGATTGCAAGGGTGGAAGATCACGGTCCGCTGGGCGGCGCTGGCCTTGGTCCTGACGGTCGTCACGGTCGTCGGCGCCAGTCCGTCCGGCGCGCAGGGCACGCCGTCCACGCAGGAGCTCCTCATTTCCCTGGATGCCGATTCGAGCCAGGTGAACAGCCTGCTCCAGATCCTGGCGGAACGGAGTCATCTCAACATCGTCACCTCGCCCGACGTCCAGCGGCGACGCATCTCAATCCATCTCAAGAACACGCCATTCGACGAGGCCCTGAACATCGTCGTGCGCGCCGCGGGCCTCGGCTACGAGCGGATCGGCAACTCGATCCTCGTCGGCGACCCGCAGAAACTGGCCACGCTGACCGGCCTTACATCCCGCGTGTACACGCTGCAGTACGGCAATGCTCTTGAGGTTCAGAAAAGTCTGACCTCGGTCATCGACGGACTTAACGCTTATGCCAGCGGCAATCAAGTGGTTGCCCGCGGCACGCCCAGCCAGCTCGACCAGGTGGA
>JAWXBZ010000003.1:0-3904 GCA_034440375.1 Candidatus Eiseniibacteriota bacterium | reverse complement strand
CGGGGCCAGTAGACGTCCATCGTGCCGGGAATCGGATCCATCCGAAATCTTATCGTCGCTTCCGGCGATTTCGGCCGTGGATAAAGTGCCCCGGCCAGACCGGCGGCCAACACGAGCGCCGTGGTGATCAGCCACCAGAGCCGCTGCGGGGCAGCGCGCCGCGCGTTGATTTCCGGCGCTGCGCTGATCGCCGACACCGGCGCGACGATGCCGGCACTGGAGAGGCCCGCCGCCTCGGCAATCCCCTCGAGCTGCAGGCGGATGTCATGCGCCGTCTGGATCCGATTCTCCGGGTCCTTTGCCAGGCAGTTGCGTACCAGGCGCGCGAGGCCGGCCGGCGCACCCCCACTCACCGTGGTCGAGCCGGACGACGCACCGGAAGCCGCCTCCGATATCGGCGGCGGCTCGCGTTCAAGAATGGCCGCGATGAGCGACGCCTGGCTCCGCCCGTCGAAGGCGCGTCGGCCGGTGGCCATCTCGTAGAGAACGCAGCCGAGCGCCCAGATGTCGCTGCGATTGTCGGCCTCGCCCCCTTCGAGCTGCTCGGGCGCCATGTACTGGAACGTGCCGACCAGCGTCCCCTCGGCGGTCAACGCCTGCGCCACGGTGGGTGTGTTCGTCAGCGCGGCCATCGTCTCGCCCGACACGCCGCCGGCGATGCCGATGGCGCGGGCCAGGCCGAAGTCCATCAGCTTGGCGCCGCTCCGGGTCAGCATGATATTGCCCGGCTTCAAATCACGGTGGATGACCTGCGCGCGATGCGCCCGATCGAGCGCATCCGCAATCTGAATCCCGATCTTGAGCATCTCAGCCGACGGCAGTGGTCCCCGTGCCAGGCGAGTTGCGAGCGTATCCCCTTCGATCAGTTCCATGACGAGGTAGTCGATGTCCCCCTCGCGGCCGACATCGAAGAGCGTGCAGATGTTGGGATGATTCAAGGAGGAGACGGTCTTGGCCTCGCGCTCGAAGCGGGTGCGTATGTCGAGGTTCGCCGACAGGTGCTGGGGCAGCACCTTCACCGCCACATCGCGCCCGAGTCGCGTGTCTTTCGCGCGGTAGACCTCCCCCATGCCGCCGGCGCCGAGTGGGGCGATGATTTCGTAGGGTCCGAGGCGGGTTCCGGGATCGAGGCTCATGGCTTCTCCAGGAGGGTGGTCCAGTTCAGGATCGTGGTGATGGTCTCCGGGTTCTGCGTTCCCACCGGCAGGAGACCGAAGCCCCATTCCCCGTTGAACTCGACGGATCCGAGGTCGGAGGGGAGCTGGAAGAGGACTCGCGGGATGGAAGCCCGGAACTCGTCCGCCGCGGCCTCCACCCTGGCGGCCATGATGACATCGCCCGGTGTCCGGTAGTAGAGCTCATGCCCGTCCGGGTGCCAGTTCAGGTCGACGCCGCCATCGGTCGAGACCTGCACTCGGGCTCCCGGAGTGGGAAACGGCTGCACGTAGATCTCGTCACGGCCGCTTTCGTCCGAAACGTAGCCGATCCATGTCCCATCGGGAGAGATGATCCCGCCATTCTCGTTGAATCGGGAATCGAGCCAGGGAGCGGCCTTCCGCTCCCCGGCCAGGGAGAGCGCCCAGATGTCCTCCCCCGTCGTTGGGTCGTTCGTATCGAAGACGATCGTTCCGCCATCCGGCGACCAGCTCGTGGGCCACTTCTTCAGCGTTTCGGATGCGTACAGCAGCTCCTCGCGACCACTCCCGAGGACCGGCCGGGCGTAGATGTCGTAGGGGCCGTTCCGATTGGACCCGTATGCCACCCGGCGGCCATCCGGTGACCAGGCCGGAAAGTACCACTCGATCCCGGGATCGGAAGTGAAGCGGGTCGTCGTGCCGCGTACGAGGTCGATCAACCACATGTCGATGTTCGACTCGGGATCGAAGCGCGACAGGAGCCCCCGGCTTCCGTCCGGCGACACACTCAATTCGTAATAGGGCCCCGGTATCATGCCCGGAATGGCCGCCGACCGGCCCGATCGGTCGAGCCGCGCCACCCGGTTGTTTGGCGGTGCCACGCGCAGCCAGGCCAGGACGCCATCGTTGGACGCCGAGACATTCGGCTCACCAAGATTGCCGCCGGCGTCCGGCACGTCGCCCAGTGAGATCGGCTCACCCACCGTCGCCGCACGTCCGACATCGAACTTCAGGGCCAGAAGCGTCTCATTCCGGTTCAGGAGCAGGAATCCGGGCGTGGCAAGAACCACACCCCCGTCCGCCCGGGTAACCAGCCGGCCCGGTTTTCCATCCAGCGAACCGAGGAACGTATCGAACTGGTTATCCCGTATCGGGAGCGACAGGTACAGGAAGCGCCGGCCATCGGGAAGAAAACAGGGCCACCGGTGCGCGATCTCGTTCTTTCCGGCATCCAGGGTCGTGACCGGCGTGGCCTCACCGCCTGTTTCGGACACGCGCAACAGTGGCGACTGCGAGGAGGGGCTGAACAGGATGTCCCCGTTCGAGCCCCAGCTTCCGCCCCGACCGGTAATGGCATCGCACAGGATTTGGGGTCGGCCGCCGTCCAGGTTGATCCGCTTGAGTTTCCCGTCGGCGAAGAACCCGATCGAACGGCTGTCCGGCGACCAGAAAGGATAGAAAGCCCCCTCGGTACCGGGGAGCTGCCGTGGGTCCAATTGATCGAGCGCACGGATCCAAAGGGTTCGACCGTCGGACGTATCCGCGGTGGCCATGGCCAGGAAACGCCCGTCCGGAGAGATGATGGCGTTGGCCGGGCCCCCTTCGTTGGTAAGCGAACCCGGCGGCCCGACCGAGAAGCGGACCGGTCGCGCTGGCGCGAGGGGCATGAGAATTCGGGATCCGATCAATGCGCCGACGGCACCCACGGCGAGTGCGGCCAGGGGAACCACCCAGGACATCCGCGCGCGGCCGCGAGGCCGCGCCCCGATCGCGGCCGGGGTGCCAGCCTGCGACCCCCCTTCCTCAATCCATTTCAGTTCCCGCCGGAGATCTGCCGCCGTCTGCCAGCGGTCGTCCCGATCCTTGGCCAGGCATTGCCGCACCACCCGCTCGAGGGGGGGCGGCGTCAGCGGAACGAGGCTGCTCATCGGCGCGGGCGTCCGCTCGAGGATGGCGGCGATGAGACTGGCCTGGCTGGTCCCATGGAACGGACGCGTCCCGGTGATCATCTCGTACAGAACGCAGCCGAAGGCCCAGAGATCCGCCCGCGCGTCCGACTCTTTTCCTTCGAGCTGTTCGGGCGACATGTACTGAAAGGTGCCGACAATCGTCCCCTGCGCGGTCAGCGGTTGGGCCACGGTGGGAGTCTGGGTCAGCGCCGCCAGCGTCAGGTCGTTCGGACCGGTCGCGCCGAACGTGCCCCCGCTGCCGCCGGCCAACGTGCCTCCCCCGGATCGTCCGGCCTGGTCCGTGGCCCGCGCCAGACCGAAATCCATCAGCTTGGCGTTGAAGGCCCCCGCGCCCGCCTTCGTCAACATCACGTTGCCCGGTTTCAGATCACGGTGGATGACGCCCGCGCGGTGTGCCCGATCGAGCGCATCCGCAATCTGCCCCCCGAGACGAAGCACTTCCGGCGTCGAGAGCGGCCCCTTCGTGAGCCGCTCGGCCAGCGTTTCCCCCTCGATCAACTCCATGACGAGGTAGTCGATCTCCCCTTCCCGCCCGACATCATGCAGCGTACAGATGTGGGGATGATTCAGCGAGGAGACGGTCTTCGCTTCACGCTCGAAGCGGGTCCGGATATCGGCATCCGCGGAAAGGTGCTGCGGCAGGACCTTCACGGCGACATCGCGCCCGAGGCGGGTGTCGCGGGCCCGGTACACCTCCCCCATGCCGCCGGCGCCGAGCGGCGCAATGATTTCGTAGGGGCCGAGACGGGCGCCGGGGGTGAGGGTCTGCGTCATGGGGGCGGATCGTAACCTGTGGGG
>JAWXBZ010000002.1:0-10952 GCA_034440375.1 Candidatus Eiseniibacteriota bacterium | reverse complement strand
TTCTCCACATCGCCTGCGGGCGTCACCCGCCGCGAATCACCTTGCCGCTGACCGCCTGCCGTGGCCCTTCCAGACGCACCAGGGTCAGGCGATAGAACACGACGCCGTGTCCACTCTCCAGGGCTGCTGGCCACCCGAAGACGCCGGTCGAAGCGGCTTCGACCTGACGACCGCTGCCATACAGCAGCCGTCCGCCAACGTCCACAATTCGGAGATCGAGTCGACCGGCGAAGGCCGCACAGTATTCAAGAGAAACTTCGCCGGAAGGGCCACGCCGCACCGCAGCCCGGAGTCCCTCGGAGCGGATATCAATGTCACCGATTCCCGACATGACGCCGGGTTCGAGCTGGTCGGCTCCCCGGTCGGTGTGTGGGCCCGGGCCACCCGGTCGCACGTCACCTTCGATGTCGTCGATGACGGCGATGTCGGAACCGACGTTGCCGACGGTCATGCCGTAGTCACCGGGGGCGTTGTGCGGCGGGCCGCCGTTGACGAGCCGGTACATGTTCGTGTTGGCATCATAGGGAGGGGCGGTGGTCCACAAGGTCTGGGTGAAAGACGGGACCACGTTGGGCTTGAGGAACATCAGGAAGAATGATGCAAGGCCGGCGATGCTCTGCGCGCCTCCCGCACCAGTCTCCTCGAAACCGGCGGAGGCGAAGCAGACATTGTGCGAGGTGATGACGGTCGGCCCGCCACCGGCGGCCTCCGTCCGGTACGCCACCGGCTCCGGCACGAGAGCGGCCAGGTTGACCACGACATTGTTTCGAAGCAGCACCAGCGGGCCGGCAATCGCGGCCTCGATTCGAATGCCGTACGTCCGATAATCGGAAACAACATTATTGTACAGCCGGAGCGAGTTGGCCGCGTCGTTGAAGCTGTCCGCGTTGATGCCGTAATCGAACGTGCCGGCGGAGCGGGCGAACAAAATATTGTTTCGAAGAAGGATCGCGGTCGGGTAGAGAATGCGAACGTTGGCCCAGCTGGGCGTGCCGGGCGTCGTCCAGTTGGAACCGATGCGGCATCGCTCGATCAGGATCTCTTCGCACTGGTTGATGCTCACGATGTGGTTGTTGTTCGTGATGTTTCGCAGGATGTCCAGGTCCTGGATCGTGACATTGGCGGCGGACAGCAGGCTCACGACCGTCACGCCGGGAGTCGAGTTGACGATGCTGGCCCGCGTGAGCGCCGCCCCCGGTCGGATGACCAGGCGCCGTGCCGGACTGAACGCCGCGCCGATGTCGATGGACGCATTGGTCTGGACCGGCGACACGCTGATCGTGATCGTGTTGTTGATGTCGGGGCTGACGGCCGCGGCGGCCACAGCCGCCTGCATGGTGGGGTGGGTTCCGGGGATGTCGAAATCAACCGCTTGAGCGGTCTGGAGACTGGAACTGACGACGACAACCATCAGGACGATGGCGGCTGGATACCGAGATTGCATGTGACCTCCCAGAGCGGCCATGGGGCGGCCGCATTCTTGGCGCTTGTGGAAGTAGCTATCCCTCCAGTTTCTCGATGTTGTCCCGGTCTCTCGTACGGCCTCCGCCGACAATCAGAAACTCAACTTTGTGAGAGTTCAATAACTCGACAAACTCTCACAAATCCTTGTGCAGCATCGCCATTGGTCTTCCGGTGCCGGTTGATCAGTTCCAGGAGGATCTCGAGGCGCTCGGCGGGGGTCAGTGACGCGTAGTAGGCCACGTCGGCGCGGTCCGCTTCCTCATGAGTGGAAAATACCCGCAATTGCCGTTCCATGCCGTCAGAATATCACACCGCACGAAGAGGCTCGCCGTCCTCCGGCTCGTCCGGAGGCACATATTTTGGCGGCATCGGAAGGCGCCGTGGTCTAAAATCACCTTGCCAGATTGACCGGCCATCTTGGCCCCGCCCCTGCGGGCGGGGAATCGAAATTCTGCGAACCGACCAGATTCCCGTCCCGGACGCTCTGCCGTCATCCTGCGAGAGGATCTCAGACATGAATGCGTGCCTCCTCCTTGCCCTGGGGTCCTTCAGTCTGCTGTCGGCCCTGCCGGCTGTGGCCGCGCCGATTTCGATTCAGCCGGCCAGCCAGTCGCTCTGCTTCGCGGAAAACGCGGGCCAGTGGCCGGCCGCCACGCGCTTTTCCGGAAGTGTGCCCGGGGCCACCGTGGAGTTCCGTGGGGAGGGGATGACCTGCTACCTGACGCGGCGGGGAGGACCGGAAAACTCCGAACTCGAATCGATCGCCCTCCGCGTCACCTTTCCGGGTGCCCGACCGACGCCCGAACTCTTAGGCGAAGTGCCAGCCCCCCATCTCAGCCACTACTATAGTGGCTCCGATCCAGCGGCCTGGCACACCGCCGTGCGCAATTTCGGCGCCGTGCGCTATGCCGCCCTCTACCCGGGCATTGACCTGGTCTACCACGGTGGCGACGGGCAGCTTGAATACGACTTTGAGCTTTCGCCCGGCGCCGACTGGAAGCAAATCCGCCTGCACTACGACGGCGTGGAGCGGCTGGCCGTGACGCCCGCCGGGGATCTGAGCGTGACGACCCGTTTCGGCGACGTGATCGAGCGGGCGCCGGTGGCCTGGCAGATCGTGGATGGCAAACGTCGGCCGGTGCGCGCTACGTACCGACTGCTGGACGACAACACCTTTGCCTTCAACGTGCTCGATCCGCTCGACCCGACCGCCCCGCTGGTCATCGACCCGGTCCTTCACTACAGCACCTATCTCGGCGGCGGTTCCTACGACGAGTCGCATGGCATCGAGTACAACGCCGCCGGCGAGGCCTGGGTGATCGGGGGAACGCTGTCGCCGGACTTCCCGGCCACCGGGAGCCCGGTGCCCTCCACGAATTACTCCGTATTCATCACAAAGCTGGCCGCGAATGGTGAATCGCTGCTCTGGAGCGTGTTCCTGGGCGGGTCCGAGGATCAGATCGGTTACGCGATCGATGTGGATGCCAACGACAATGCGTTCATCAGCGGCACCACCGGCTCGAATGACTTTCCGACGACCGCCGGTTGCTACGACGCCACGTTCAACGGCACGAACCCGGGTGAGGTCGATTTGTTCGTGGCCCGATTGTCGGCGACCGGCGCGCTGCTCTACAGCACCTACCTGGGTGGCACGGACAGCGACACGAACAGCGGATTAGTGTTGGGGCCGGCCGGCCGGGTTTATGTCAGCGGTGATGCGGGCTCGAATTACCCGACCACGGCCGGCTGCTATGACGCCACCCAGAACGGCGACAGCGACGTGGTCCTCTCCATCCTGTCGCTGGCCAGCCTCGGCCCGGCCGACCTGGTGTACAGCACCTACCTGGGCGGCAATGCCTCGGATGAAAGTCATGGCCTGGCCGTGGATGTGGCCGGCAACGCCTACATCGGCGGTGGTACCCGTTCATCGAATTTTCCGGCCGGCGGCGGACCACCCTTCAACGGCAGTTTCGACGCCTTCCTCTCCGAGATTCAACCCGCGGGCGCCGGGCCGGCCGATCTCATCTACAGCCAGAAGTTCGGCGGCTCGGGGCAGGACTACGGCGGCGCCGTGGCGGTCGACTTCATCGGCGTGGCCTTCGACGGCATCACGAGTTCGACCAACTTTCCGACCACGAGCGGTGCGTACCAGACGACCTACGGCGGGGGGCCTCACGACGGCTTCGTGATGTTCGTCCTCCCGAGCTCGAATTTCGTCTTCTACAGCACCTATCTCGGCGGGGCCAATGCGGACTATGCCGCGCGGCTGCATATGACCTTCGGCGGTGAAATCACGGTCAGTGGTTTCACCAACTCGCCGACATTCCCGACAACCGCCGGCGCCTTTGATCCCACCTACAACGGTGACTGGGACATCTTCATCACGCGGTTCGACCAGGCAGGCGCCAACATCCTGGAGAGCACATTCATCGGCGGCATCTACGCCGATATTCCCTACGATTTCAAGGTCGACCCGCTCGGGCGCCGGTACCTGACCGGCAATACGCAGGGCGCCGGCTTCCCGCTGACCGCCACGGCCTATGACACCAGCTATGGCAGTGGGGCCATCGATGCCTTTGTGCTCAAGTTCCAACCGGAACTCCCCGAATCGTGCGCCGCCTGCGTCAGCCCGCCGGACACCTGCTGCACGCGGGCTCCCCGCTTCCAGGGGGCGCAGGCCCCGACCCTGTCATCGCATATTCTGGTTGGGACCCGCGAGAAGTCGGCGAACTCTCCCTATGCCGTGACGATCTTCGACCTCGGCAGCCCGGCGCCGACGGAGGATGTGGACTGGGCCACGGTCCTTCGTTTCAACGGCCCCGGGAACAGCTGGAAGGCCGATTCGCTCGGCTCGGTTTTCGGCCTCACGCTCGACGAGTACGGCAACATCTTCGTCACGCATACCTCGTGCTACGACCTGGACAAGATCGGCCAGATTCCCGGCGGCGGCCCCGGAGCAATCTATCGGATCGACGCCGTGACCGGTGCCATGAAGATTTTCTGTCGCCTGCCGAATTATCCCGACCCGGGCATCGCCTCGCCGGACAACCTGCCAGGGCTTGGCAACATCACGTACGACTGCCGCCACCAGCAGTTCTTCGTGACGAACATCGAGGACGGTCGCATCTATCGGATCAAGCCGAACGGTGTGAACGGCATGACCGGAACGATCCAGGACGTGTTCGATCCGGGTGTCCAGGACTTGGGACCCACGAATTATCTTGCGCCGTTGAACACCGTGCCATCGCCGGGCTGGGCGCCGCTGGGCGAACGACTCTGGGGCGTGCAGTGGCACATGGATCGCGTCTACTACGGCGTCTGGGCGGAGGACGTCGGCGCCCCGAGCAGCACGATCGCCAACGAGATTCGCAGCGTGGCGTTGAACGCCGCGGGTGCCTTCATCGGCTCGAGCGATCAACACGAGCTCTTCCTCCCCCCGCTGGCGCCTTGGAACTACTCGATGCCGGTGTCCGACATCTCGTTCCATGCCAACGGCAAGATGCTGCTCGGGGAGCGGGGAATCACGGACGAAACGGTGAGCAGTCCGCACGCGGCGCGGAGCCTGGAGTATGGCTGCGAGGGGGGCTGCTGGCTGCCGGCAAATGCGTACCAGATCGGCGCCTGTTGCAACGGGGAGAACTGCGGCGGCGGCATCGACTATGACAACTTCGCCTTTACCGGCGGGCCGATCGGCCGAGTCTGGTCCTCCGGCGACGCGTTGCATCTCGGCGCCGCCTATACCGACGAACTCTTCGGCTACCAGGGTTCGCGTCCAACGGGCGGATCGAACCTCACCGCGGTCCTCATCGACGACGATGGGAACACCGTCCTCATCGACAAGTCGTTCATCGGCGATGTCGAGGCGCCCGGTTGCATCGGCGGCGAACTGGGCCAGATCTGCGGCCAGAAATACAACGACCTGAACCACAACGGCGTGAAGGACAACGGCGAGCCGGGGATGCTCGGCTGGACGATCATGCTGAACGGTCCGGGCGGCCCGTACACGGCGTACACCGATGAGCAGGGAAATTTCTGTTTCAACTACCTGCTGCCGGGAAGCTACACGTTGAGCGAAGTGGGCCTGCCGGGCTGGATCCAGACCGCGCCCGCCGGCGGCAGCTACGTCGTCAACCTGGCCGCCGGCCAGATGCTCACCGGCATGGACTTCGGCAACTACTTCTGTACCACTGCGCCCCCCTGCGTGACGCCGCCACCCGGCATGGGCGCCTGGTGGTCGTTCGACGAGGCGGGCGGAACCCTCGCCATGGATGTCACCCATGCGAGCCCCGCCAAGAACACGCTGCAGCTCTTTGGCGGCGCCGAATTCTCAGCGGACGGACTGATCGGCAACGCGCTTCACCTGGCCGGTGCCTCCGACTATGCGGTGGTGCAAGACGTTCAGCAGCTTGGCCTGGATTTCGAAACGGGCTCATTCGCTTTCGACACCTGGCTGAATTTGAATCCCGGGCTTGCCGGCCCTCGAATGGTGGCCGAGAAGCGCACGCTGATATCCTTGATGCCGTATCGCACCCGCGGCTGGGCCCTCTATCTCAATGGCGAGCAGTGCTTCCTTGAGATCGGTACGTCCGAGGTGACCGAGACGTTTGCCGGACCGACAATCACGGCCGGTAGCTGGACGCACCTCGCCGTCTCCGTCGATCGCGTTCTCGGAGTGGGCACCTGGTACGTGAACGGTGCCCCAAGCCCGGGGGGCACCTTCGCGCCGCCGGCCGGCTCGGTCTTCAACAACGCGGACCTCTACGTGGGGCGGCAGAGTCCGGCCTTCGGAGCGGGCGTGCCGTTCGACGGCTGGCTGGACGAGCTCGAATTCTTCAACTCGCCGCTGTCCGCCCAGTCGGTGTCCGCTATCGCCGCCGCCGGCAATGGCAAGTGCAAGGAGTTCTGCCGCGTGCCGGCCGTCACCTCGTTCTGCAAGGACAAGACGACCGTCACCGTCTGCATGAACATCGTCAACAACACCACGGGGCCGCAAAGCTATCACTGGTCGGTGGCCGGCCTCCCCACGGGTCCCGGCTGCACGGTGAACGGTCCAATCACGTTCAGTCCCGCGGCCGGAACGGTAACCGTGCCGGCCGGCGGCACCTCATCACCAATTTGCGTCACCATCACGCGCCCGGCCGGATTCACCGCGCAGAACGCCACGTCCTGCTTCGCCTTCTCCTACGTCAACGACCAGACGGGCGTCTGCCGTTCCTGCACCGGCACGCTTCGCGCCGACAATTCCTGCTGGTGCGTGACGCCGACACAGCCAGGTGTCGTCGGCGTGGGTCAGCGCTTCGCAGGGGGATTCGTGGGCGTACCGATCGGCATCGGCATCAAGCATCCGTGCCCGCCGATCGATCTCATCCAGTACAGCCTCACAGCCGTGTATGAAGGAAGCGGCGATCATCCCGATCCACTCGCCGTGAGCCTGAACGGCCTGCCGCCGGGCGAGCCGGTCCTCGGTCAACTGTCGCTCGGTGAGAACGAAGAGGCCGAAGTCAGCGTGCTCGTGACCTACCCCCGGGAGTACGACCCGGCCGGCCTCTACCAGATCGTGATGGAGGCCGACACCGACGGCGACGGCTTCACGGAGATCGTCAGTTGCACACCCATTGCCTCGACCTATGATCCGGACCCGACTTCGGGCGTGCCGGTGGCGCCGCTTGTGCCGAACGGCCTGCGCCTCACGGCCATGCCGAACCCGTTCCAGGCCAGCGCCACCATCGCGTTCGTCCTGCCCGCCGCGGGCGATGTCGACCTGGCCGTGTACGACTTGAGCGGCCGCCGCGTCCGCGCGCTCCGCCAGGGCCGCCTGGACGCCGGCACCCAGAACATCGCCTGGGACGGCCGCGACGACGACGGCCGCGCAACCTCCAGCGGCATCTATTTCGTCCGGCTTCAGTCGGGATCCGTGCGGCTGCAGACGAAGCTGGTCAAGTTGAGATAGGGCGACCGGGACCGACTCCGGCTTTCAGCACTTGAGAGAGCCGTCGCGCGACGCATGAGGGCGGCTGAGGCCCTTGGCATCACCTCCCGCCGCCGACTCCGCGGGACGCTATAATGGGCAGGTCGCTACGCCCTCGCCCCCGGAGCCGGCCGCCCGCATGGACACCCACACCATCACCGCCACCCTTGCCGACCTCACCCGCGGCGATCCCGCGGCCATCGAGCAGCTCCTGCCCGTCGTGTACGACGAGATGCGGCGGCTGGCGGCGTCGTACCTGCGCAACGAGCGGGTGAATCACACGCTCCAGCCGACGGCGCTGGCTCACGAGGCGTTCCTCAAGCTGGTGGTGCAGAAGGACATCGCCTGGCAGAACCGGGCGCACTTCCTCGGCCTGGCGGCGCAGGCCATGCGCCGCATCCTGGTGGACCATGCCCGCCGCGTGAAGGCGATGAGGCGCGGTGGCGGCCGGACGATGGTCATGCTCGAGGAAGCCGAGGTGGCCGGTCCGAACCAGGTGGCGTTCGACGATCTCGACCGGGCGCTCTCGGACCTGGCCGCGCGTTCGGAGCGGCAGGCCCGGGTGGTGGAACTGCGCTATTTCGGTGGCCTCACCATCGACGAGGTGGGCGAGGTGCTGGGCGTCTCGCCGATGACCGTGAAGCGCGACTGGACGATGGCGCGGGCCTGGTTGTTTCGGGAGTTGAGCGAAGAGGGATAAGGGCAAGTCCGGAAGCACCCTCGAGGCACTTCCGCCCTACCGCGGACGCTCCAGCGCCGCCGCCAGGCGGGCCACTTCGGCCGGCGCGGTGGCGTCTTCCGCGAGCAGGAGCTTCCGGCGTTCCAGCTCCCGGTAACCCGCGAGGCTCGAGGCGAACCAGTCGCGCGCACGCCGGAGGGCGGCCTCGCGGTCCCCGCCGGAGGCGGCGGCGCGCGCCGCGCTGGCGCAGGCCTCGCCCGCCTGGCGGGCCGTGCGGGCCATGAAGACCTTGTGGCTCACGTTGGCGGTGTCGGCGGCGGACAGGCGGCGGTATCGCTCGTGCGCGGCACGGAAGCGGGCCTCGGCGTCGTCGAATCGATTCGCCTTCGCCAGCATCGTGCCGATCTCGAGGTCGCCGGTCGCGACGTCGGCCTGGGCCAGGGCGTTGTCCGGATCCCGGGCGGCCAGGTCGACGGCGATGCGCCGCCCTTTCTCGTACGTGGCCAGCGCCGAGTCCGTATCCCCGCCCTCGGCCTGGAAGAATCCGAACATGCCGTAGACGATCGACAAGTCGCGCAGGGCGTCCGTGTTGTCGGGGAATTCCCGCACCGCTTCGAGGGCCAGGCGTTCGGCCACGCGGTAAGACGAGTCGGCGGCGGCCCGATGCCCCTGGTGGTGAAGCAAGTCGGCGCCCTTGGCGGCGCCGATCATGGCCGAGCGGCGGTTGTCGGGGTCGTCGGGGTCGAGCCGGACCAGCTCGGCGGCGGCGATGGCGATGGTGTCCGTGGCGGCCATCGCGGCGGTCGTATCGCCCCGGGCCAGGTACATGTCGCTGAGGCGCGCGTAGGAGACGACGACGCACTTCTGCATCAGCGTGCTCTCGGGATGCCGCCGGACGGCCTCCCGGGCGCGCAGGCCCGCCGCCACGCTCTGGGCCAGCGCTTCGTCGTTCCGCCCCATCGTCTGGAGGAGGTCGGCCCGGCGCTGCATCGTCACCAGGTAGTCGTTGATCGGATTCACGGAGTCGGGCATGGCGGCGCAGGCGCGCTCCAGCAGCGAGAGCGACCGGTCGTAGCTGGCCAGAGCCGGTTCGCTCTGGCCCAGGTTGGGAAACATCGGCCGCCCCTGCACGTCGCCGATCTTGCCGTAGGCGCCGCCCAGCTCGAGGAGAAGCTTCGGATCGTCGCCGCCGGCATCGCGCGAGAGGCCGTCGAGGTAGCGGAGCGCGTGCTCCACCAGGATCTCGCGCGCCTTCGTGGAGCCGGGAAGGTTCGTGATGGCGTCGTGGATGGGGAAGACGACCGCATGGGCCAGTTCGCGCACATCCTCGAACCGCCGCTGGGCGCGATCGCGTTCGCGGGCCGCTTCGCGGGCCTGCCACATCGTGCCGGCGAGACCGGCGAACAGCGTCACGAACACGAGGCCCGTCGATACGACCGCCACGCGATGCCGCCGCACGAAGCGCGATAACAGGTAAGCCGTCGTATGCCCGCGGGCCGATACCGGCTGGCCCGTCAGGTGGCGGCGGATGTCGGTGCCGAGTTGCTCGGCGGAGCCGTAGCGCCGGACCGCATCCTTCGCGAGGCACTTCATCACCACGTCGTCGAGGTCGCCCGAGAGGCGGCGGCGGAGACGGCGGGTGGTGTCGCCGCGGCGCCCGGCGGATTCGTCGGTGGCCAGCCTTGTCACCGCCGCACTCGGCGCCATCGGCTCCTCCTGCGTGACGACGCGCAGGATTTCCTCCGGCGTGCGGGTGTGGAAGCGGTGGGGGCGCGCGCCGGTCAGCTGCTCGTACAGGATGACGCCGAGCGAGTAGACATCCCCCGCCACGGTGACCGGCTCGCCGCGGACCTGTTCGGGACTGGCGTAGTCCGGCGTGAGCATCCGCTCCATCGGCAGGGTGAGCGTGCCGGCCACCGTCCCGTCCTCGGGCGTCACCAGCCGGGCAATGCCGAAGTCGAGGAGCCTGGGCGTGCCGTCGGGCGTCACCAGGATGTTGTCCGACTTGAGATCGCGGTGGACGACCAGCCGCTGATGCGCGAACTGCACGGCATCGCACACGGCCAGGAAGAGCCGGAGCCGGGCTTCCACGTCCAGGCGGTGATGATCGCAGTAGTCGATCAGCGGCCGCCCGTTCACGTAGTCCATGACCAGGAACGGGCTGCCGTCCGGGCCGACGCCGCCGTCGATCAGCCGGGCGATGTGGGGGTGGTCGAGCATGGCCAGGATCTGCCTCTCGGCCCGGAACCGCTTGAGGATCTCCTCCGAGCGGCGGCCGGGGTCGATCAGCTTGATGGCCACTTCCTTGGTGAAGTTTTCGTCGTCGCGGGTGGCCCGGAAGACGATCCCCATCCCACCGTGGCCGATTTCCTCGAGGAGGCGATAGGAGCCGAGGCGGCTGCCGGGGCCGGGGACGTCGGGGCCGGAGGCCCGGTCGGAAGTCCCGCCGGACCCCTGGCCGGCAGCCCCGCCGGGCGATTCCAGAAAGCCCCCCGCCGCGGCGTGGGCGGCCAGCAGCGAATGGACCTCCGCGGCCAGGGCGGGCTCGTCGGCGGCGACGGCGGCCAGGCGGGCCTCGCGTGCGGCGGCATCGAGCTCCAGCGCCTCGGCGAACAGCGAGTGGATGCGGTCCCAGTCGGGGGGTGGCGTCATGGGCGGCGGCCTCGTCGGGTGGGGCCGCGCGGCGCCGCGGCCGGGAAGTGGCCGGGAGGATACATTATCCCACCGGTCCCAGGCGTCGATGCGTATCGCGCCGTCTAAAATGTAACCCGTGGGTGCATCGTCGCGCCATCTGATAGGTAACCCTCCCATGAGGAGGGTCACGGGAGATGACAGGCATGG
>JAWXBZ010000001.1:0-5970 GCA_034440375.1 Candidatus Eiseniibacteriota bacterium | reverse complement strand
GATGGCCCGATAATCCACAGAGTCTGCCACCCAGCCCTCCAACTGTGGCATGCCACAGTTGGAGGGCTGGGTGGCAGACTCTGTGGATTATCGGGCCATCCGAGCCGTACGTTGCACTTCAGGCGACTTTCAGTGGCTTGATCCGCTCCATGGTCGTCTTGAGGGTTTTTGCCGCTTCCCAAAGATCGACCGCTCGCTGGGCGTTCAGCCAGAATTCCGGGGAATTGCTGAACAGGCGGGAAAGCCGTAGCGCCATCTCCGGGCTGACGGCGCGTCGCTCGCGCAACAGGTCATTCACGGTCTGGCGCGAGACGCCCAGGGACCTGGCGAGTTCCGAAACCGTGAGATCGAAGTCCGGGAGGAAATCCTCCCGAAGCATCTCGCCCGGATGTGTGGGCCGAATCTTTCGCCGGCCGGTGTTTGAGATGCTCATTTCATACCCCGTTGTCGGTGGTACTCCGCGATCCCGACCTTGTAGGCATCGCCATCCACGAACCGAAAACAGATACCGCCGCATGCGCGATCTAGTTGCGGAAGTGACCTCAGTGGATTCGTTCGTCAACAAGATTCTCCCTTCCCGGCTCGATTGACAGGACGGGGAGGCCGCTTCCACATCGTACTAAAAGTACTCGACCTGGGAGGAGGCCAAGCGGCGACTGGAAGCAAAGTAGCGCACAAGTGGAGCAGTTGGGGGCGGACGTCTGCTACCATTCTCTGCAAGCGACAACCCCAAACGAGGTTCAGCAATGAAGCATACGGGCATTATTCATGGCGACCCGGAAATTCTCGGAGGCATCCCGGTGTTTGTCGGCACCCGGGTCCCCGCCCGGACGCTTTTTGACTATCTTGAGGGTGGCGATTCGCTCGACGAATTCCTGCGTCAGTTTCCTTCCGTAACCCGCGCGCAGACAATTGCCGCACTTGAGCTTGCAAAAGACTCGGTATTGACGATTGCGCGTCCTGCTTGATGAGAATCTGCCCGCGGATTTGGCCGCGGAACTTCCCAGCATGCGGGCAAGCACAGTTGCAGACGCAGGCTGGACCGGAGTAACCAACGGCGAGCTGCTTCGCCGCGCGTCCGGGCACTTCGACGCCCTGCTCACTATGGACCGGAATCTCCAGCACCAGCAGAATTTGGCCCAACTGCCCTTCGGTGTCATCCTGATCCGGGCGCCGTCGAATCGACTCCCTCATCTCGGCCATTGATTCCAGCGATACTGGAAGCACTTCAGGGCTTGGCGCCAGGAGACTTGCGGGTCGTCGGGGGGTGATTGTGAGCCGGGCGGCCCCGAGCTCAAATCGACGATGCCTCCGGGGCGGTTCAATCTCAAGCCAGCACAGCAGGGTCCGGAACCTGTTCGAGTCACTTTCTTTCGATGACCAGTACTTGCGGAGAACTCCATGCAAACAACAATGGGCGTTGAGATTGACCGACCGATCAACGATGTCTTCGATTACACTATTCACAACGTTGCCGAGTGGAGCATCATCGTCATGAAGGACGAGGTTATCGACGAGAAACCGGAAGGAGTGGAAGCCACGTTCCGGGTTAGTTACCACCGAGGAAAAGGGAAGCCGAATGGAGTTTGATGGCCTCGTTACGCGCCACGAATCGCCGACCACCCACGCCGTCCTCATGAAAGGTAACCAGTTTGACATCGAGGCGGAATACCTGTTCGAGGACCTCGGCGGCCGTACCCGCGTCACGCAACGGTCTACCGTGCATGGCAAGGGCTTCGTCAAAGTGATGTGCTTCCTCTTCGGCGGGCTGATGAAAAAATCCAGCTGCAACGCGCTGGAGAATGAACTTCTCAACCTGAAACGATTGACCGAGGCGCGCAAGATTTTGCCCGCCTGACTGTGGTTAGCCACAGTTGTCCGGCCGGCTGTCATGCCTCCCGGGTTCCATATTGATCGCACCATTCTCCGGAACGTAATACAGCGTAATACGCGCGCGTGACCATTCTCCACCACCTCACGCTGGAGTTCGCAAAAAGTGTCACTCATCCCATTCATCCCAGCCGACTTCACCGTTCCCGAAAGGCTTGAGACTGCGGAATTCCGACTCCGGATGCTGACGGTGAACGACGTGGTCAAGGATTACGATGCGGTCATGTCCAGTGTGGATCACTGCAAGACCATCTGGCCTGGTGGCAAGTGGCCGGAGGGCCTCACTCTCGAACAAAACCTGATCGATCTCGGGTGGCATCAGAAAGAGTTCCAGATTCGACGATCGTTTGCGTATACGGTGACGACGCCTTCCGAGGCCATGGTTCTGGGTTGCGTGTACATCGAGCCAACGCCCAAGATTGGCTACGATGCCGTCGTGTCCTGTGGGCACGGCAGAGCGAACTCGCCGGAGGCCTCGAAACACGTCTCCACGCCGCAGTCAAAGATTGGATCGCGAAGGAGTGGCCGTTCAAAGCGGTTGGATTTCCCGGCAGGGACATCGCCTGGGACACCTGGCGATCGATTCCAGACGAAAAGCGGTAGGGCGGCTTGTATGCAGGATCTTCGAGTTGTGGGGCATGTTCTTCAACTCCCGACAAAGGTGGACCCATGATCGACTTCACGGAGCTTAAAAAGAAGCAGCGCGCCACATGGGCGCTCGGCGAGTACGACCGCATCGCGGACGGCCTGACGATTTCGACGGATCAGACGCTGCGCGTCGCGAAGATCCGGCCCGGCGAGCGCGTACTGGACCTTGCAACCGGCACGGGCATCACAGCCATCGCGGCGCGCGAGCGCGGCGCGCACGTAACGGGCGTCGACCTCACGCCGGAGCTTCTCGCGGTTGCGCAGAAGAAGGCTGAAGACGAAGGCTTCAGTGACATCGAGTTTCGGGAGGGCGATGCGGAGGCGCTCCCCTTCGCGGACGCGAGCTTCGATGTCGTACTATCCACGTGCGGACACATGTTTGCGCCGGATCAATCCAGTGTTGCGGCAGAACTCGCGCGTGTTACGCGGCCGGGAGGGCGGGTTGTGTTCCTCGCGTGGACTCCCGAAGGCGGCCTCGGCGGCTGGTTTCGCATTACGAACAAGCATGTGCCGCCGCCCGCCGGACTCGCGAGCCCTTTTAACTGGGGCGATCCGGAAAAGGTGCAGCAACTCCTCGGAAGCGGCTTTCGTGATCTCGCATTCACACGCGGGGACTGCCCGCAATTCGGGGCTTCGCCTGAGGATGTGTGGGGTCTGTTCTCGACGCGCTACGGACCGACCGTCCGCGCCGCCGCAAGCCTGGAGGGAGGTGCGCTGGAGGCGTTTCGCAGCGAACTGCTCGCGTTCCTTGGCGGCTACCGCGCTGCCGACGGAAAGGTGCGTTGGGGCCGCGAGTACCTCATCACGCGCGCTGTTCGCTCGTGAATGCGCAGGTGTCGCCGTTGATGTAGATTTTCCTGGTCACGGACGCCACTTTCCCCTGGAGGATCACCATGCGCCCCTCGAGCTTTGGCTGGACCCTTGCCCTGGCCCTGCTCGCCGCCCCTCTCCACGCTGCCGACACCAAGAAAGACCCGCCCGCCGACGTCGGCAACGGCCGCATCGCCTGGTTCGACCTGGCCACGACCGACATCGCCAAGTCCAAGGCGTTCTACACCGGGCTCTTCGGCTGGACGTACACCGCCGTGGCCTACACGGATCTAGCCGCGGAAATTGTCTCGGACAAGACGCCGATTGGAACGCTGCGCACGGCGGATGGCGCGGTCAGCCCGTTCAACGGTGTGGTCTGTCCAGGTGGACGACATCGAGGCGAGCTGTGCGAAAGCGAAGGAGCTGGGCGGCACCATTCCGGAGGGGTTTCCGTTCGACCTGCCGGGTGGGATCGGGGCCATCGGGTTGGTGACGGATCCGGGCGGCGCGCCGATCGGGATGTATTCGCGGAAGTTGATGGCGAAGAAGGACGCGAAGGGGAAGTAGGGCGGGGCAGGCCGCGCACTTTCCTCGTCCCTGAGGTGGAAGTCGGATGTGCTACCTTTTCACCGACATGAACTCGAGACGAAACATCGTGAGCCGCGTGATCCGTCCCGGCACGCCCATGCCTGCGGATGACGGCTGGGACGCCGCGACGGTGAACGAACGCATCGCGGCCGTCTGGGAAATTACGCGCCAATGCCTGGCATATAATCGAGACCCGAACGATGAACCCCGACTTCAGAGATCTGTCAGCCGCGTTCAACGCTCGTGGCGTTGAGTTCTGTGAAGTGGTTGGAGAGGCCGGATCCGAAAGAATTGTAATCCCCCACGGCGCAGCCACCGCCCTTTGTTTGATTACGGTATCTCCCACCCGCACCCGCGATAACTCGTCCCCCGATACGTAACGGTCACGGTCGTCTCGAACGGCAGTCCGCTCATCGCGTCCGAGCAGGCCGTCGGCTCGACCAGGACGACGAGGTCACCGACGTCGCCGGCGGATTTCCAGGTGCGGGCCTTCGTACTTGAATCCACCGTTGGTCTCGGGATGCCCGCCGTGGTGGTGGACTCGCCGTAGGCGTACTGGAACTGCATGGTGCCGTCGTCGCGGAAATCGAGTGACCAGCCCGGCTCCTGGCCGATGGCGCGGAAGGCGGCGGCGCGCGTGAGCTCGAAGAAGACACCGTCCCAGGGCGCGAGCGCGTGGTTTCCATCCAACCCGATCATGACGGCGCCGAGGCCGGACCAGGGGCGTTCTCCGCAAAACGCTTCCGTGACGATGGCGGTAGCGTGCCCCCGCGCCGGCTCGAGGCTGCCCGGAGCCAGGTGGTACGACGTGGAGAGAAAGGTGGCGGTGTCCACCCGGTGGGAATGGTAGTCCGGCGTCGAGCAGTGCTTCTCCCCGACCACGAGGACCTTCCGGCCGAGTCGCACGGTGCGGCCGTGCCATGCCGCGGCCTCCGCAGCGCTCATCGCGCTGGTCCCCGGGATGCGGTGCCCCGTGATGACCCAGTTGCCGACGACGTCGGGGGGCGGGGGTTCGACCGGTTCGGCCGATGGAACCGGCTCCGGCGTGGCCGTCTCCGGAGGGGGCGAGGTGCGCTGGCAACCGGCGAGGTACATGCCAAGAACGATCATCATTCCAAGTATCGAACGCGTCATCATGAAAGTCCTCCCGGGGCAGGATAGCGCACTCGCTCCGCCGCCGCGCCCTCCTCTTGTTTTTCCCAACCGGGAACCCGATCCTTGACGGCAACTCAACCCTAGGAGCTGCCATGACCGATCTCAATCCCCAGGCCCGGCAGATGGCCGACGAATCGATGGTCCGCACGCTGGCCGCTCAGACGGAGGCCATCTGGCCTCAGGAATCGCAGATCCTCGAGCGGTACGGCCTGCCGGCCGACATCCGCATCCTGGACGCCGGCTGCGGCACCGGCGAGGCCTCGTCCCGCCTGGCGGCCATGTTCCCGAACGCCGAGATTCTCGGCGTGGATATCCTGGACTCGAGCCTCGAGATCGCCCGCTCGCGCTACCCGTCCCTGGCGCCCCGGCTCCGCTTCGAGAACCGCAGCATCTACGAGCTGGGGCTCCCCGACGACACCCTGGACCTCACGGTGAACCGGCATGTCCTCCACTCGATTCCCTATCCGGAACGGGTCCTGGCCGAACTCGTGCGCGTGACGCGCCCCGGCGGCCGCCTGCACCTGATCCCCGAGGACTACGGCATGATCCACTTCCCGCGCCACGGGCTCGACACGCGCCGCTTCTGGCTCGACGGCCCGGCCCAGTTCGGCGACGCCATGGGCACCGACCTCTTCGTCGGCCGTCACGTGTACGGGATGCTGCTCGACCTGGGCATCACGGACATCACGATCGACTATGTCGTCGTCGACACCCTGCGCGTTCCACGCGAAACCTTCGCCGCCATCTTCGAAGCCTGGCGCGACGGCTACGTGGATCCCATCGCCGAACACACCTCCTTCACCGCCGACGAGGCCCGCGCCACGTTCGATCAGATGATCGGGGATCTCCGGGATCCGAAGCGCTACGCGGTGTGGATGG